>NZ_CP195847.1:2536432-2853486 GCF_051513965.1 Paramicrobacterium salitolerans | reverse complement strand
GCTGATCGTGACGGTCTGCCCGCTCTCCTTCGCATTGCGGACGAGCTCGGACGCGGGGCGTGCGTGCAGCCCGACCGGCGACGCGATGGTGACTTCTCGTGTGGGCACTGCGGTTCTCCTATTCTTCGGACTCGCCGACTGCGACGGCATCCTGTGCTTCTCTCTTCACTCGGCGCACGTGACGAACCTCAAGCAGAGACATGAGGACGAAAGCGGCGACGAGGATGATCATTCCGACCCACGGGGTCTGGAACGCGAGCATCGTCAGCATCGAGTCGATGGTGTCGTGCCCCGTTCCCTCCGCGCCGACCGCGGCGAAATGGTCGAAGATCTTGTAGGTGAGACCGGACAGGAAGATGAGGATGAACCCGTAGACGAAGCCGGCTACGACCGCACCTCGTCGGCCACCCGTTGCGTTGCCCATGATGCCCGAGACGCCACCGGTGAAGAACGCACCGATGATCGAGACGAGCGGAACCACGCCGAACGCGAGCGACGAGGCGACCATGCCCACGAGCATCCCGACCACGGCCGTGACGAAACCGATCATCAGAGCATTCGGTGCGAACATGAAGATCGCCGGCACGTCGAGCGCGGGCTTCGCGTTCGGCACGAGCTTGTCGGAGATGCCCTTGAACGCCGGGACGAGCTCACCGAGGAACATGCGAACGCCCTGGAGGAGGACGAGCATTCCGGCCGCGAATCCGAGTGCCTGCAACAGACCGAACAGAACGTAGTTCGTGCCCTCCGAGAGCTCACCGACCTTCTCGGGTCCGGCGGCGATCACGATGATCAGGTAGAAGACCAGCATGACGACCGAGATCGAGACCGCGGTGTCTTTGAAGAACGCCAGGCCCTTGGGAACCTTGATGTCTTCGGTGCTCTTCGACTTGTTGCCGACGAGACCGCCGATGTAGGCGGACGGAACCGTTCCGAGCGTGGTCAGGTGCCCGAGCGCGAAGTCGTCGCTGCCGATCACCTTGCGCATGATCGGCTGGGCGATCGCGGGCAGCAGAGTCAGCAGGGCCCCCTGGATCACCGAGCCGAGGATCATCGTCCACATCTCGCTGAGGCCCGCCTCATACAGGCTGTACGCAATCATGACGGATGCGATCCACATCATGTGACCGGTCAGGAAGATGTACTTCAGCGGGGTGAACCGCGCCAGCAGAGCATTCACAAGGAACCCGGCGGCGAGGATGACCGACGACGTGCTCGCGATGACGGGGATGCTCTTCTGCATCGCAGCCGAGATCAGCTCACTGCCCGTCGCGAAGCCGGCGAGGCCCGTCACGTCTTGGAAGAGCGTGACGAACGGGGAGATCGCCGCGACGATCAGCCCCGCACCGGCGGTGAGCACGATCATGCCGAGCGCGGTCTTGACGGTTCCGGCGAACACCTGCGCCCCGGACTTGCGCTGAAGGGCGAGGCCGATGAGCGCAACGAAACCGAGAATCAGGGCCGGAGTCTTGACGACCTCGACGAGAAAATTGAGTAGTTCCATGGTGGAGTCCTTATGTGCGACGACGCAGCGGGATCACCCGGAGATCAGCTCGCGTCACGCGAGTCGAGGAATGCCTGCACGGCATCCTTCGCCTCGTCGACGCTCACGATGTTCCGAATGAAGACCACGTTGTCGTATCCAGAGAGTTCATCAGCGAAATCGGGGGAGGCGACGATGAGGTCACTGTCGCCGCCGCTCATGGTTCCCGCAGCCTGGTGTTCAACCTCGCTGGGGATGCCGAGAGCTTGCATTGCCTTTTCGACGGTCATCTTGAGAATGAGGCTCGAGCCCATTCCCAAACCGCAGACGCACACGATTTTCATGGTTGTGCTCCGTTTCTTCGGGCTCAGAGGCCCGAGATCATGTGTGAGTACTTCTCGATGTGCGCGGCGTTGATGGCGTCGCCCTTGTCGAGGTTCGCGCTGACGTAGATGGGCGGGTTGGTTCCGGCATCCACACAGTTCTGGACCGTCTGAGCGATGATCGACTCGATCACGGTGACGCCCAGCACGGTGGAGGTGCCGCAGAAGCGACCCTCGAGGCCTTCCGCGGAGAGGACGGCGTCGCCGCTCACGCACTTGATGTCGACGACGACATCGGCGACATCCTTGAGGTTCTTGCCGCTTGAGTGGCGGGAGGTCGTCGAGTTCGCGAACTCACCCGACACGAGTGCCACGACCTTCATGCCGATTTTCTGCGCCGCAAGCGCCATGTCGACCCCGGCCGGGTTGCGACCGGAGATCGAGACGATGATCATCGTGTCTCGCGGGTCGGTGTCTTCGAGCGCCAAGTACTCCTGCGAGAACCCCTCGAGGCGCTCCTGGTAGGTGCTCAGCTTCGCCTTCGGGAAGAGCGCGAGATGCGGCGTGAGAAGCGCGTTCACCGGAACGAGGCCGCCCGCCCGATAGAACACCTCCATCGCGAAGATCTGCGAATGACCGCATCCGAAAACATGAATCACGCGGTCATCGAGAACCGACTTCGCGCACAGCTCGGCTGCCTTCTGAATCGACTCGGCCTCTTCGTCGAACTGCTTCTGCAGCTGCTGCGAGACGATGCTGTAGTACTCATGACTCTTCATGTGTGTGCTCCATTCGTGTGAAGGTGGCGAGGATCTCATCGGGGGAGCCGTTGGTGCGCAACAGCTCCAGCAGGTGCTCGTCGCCGAGGCCGGTGGCGAGCTCACGCATGAGATCGATGTGGCTGTCGTTGTCGGTCGCCGCGAGCACGAAGGCTGCGGTGATGCGAGCGTCATTCAGATAAACCGGATGCTCGAGCAGCGCGAGGCTCAGTGCGATGCGTTCCGCCCCGGCCTCGGGCCGCCCGTGGAAGAGCGCGATGTCATCGACGACGACCATGTAGGACCCGTAGCGCTCGACGGTCTCTTTGATGGATGCGAGGAACTCCGGCGTCACAGAGCCGGCCTCGACGAGGGGCGCGCCCGCCACGTCGACCAGCTCCTGCCAGCTGTCGCACGAGACGTCGGAGAGCAGAGTCTCTCGAGTCAGCAAATCGGTGATCATCGTGGAGGTTCCCCCTGACATCGGTGTCAATGTGCCTTTTTGGGATCGGAAGTGCGATCATGTTCCAGCATCCCGAGGTGCCAGAGGGAACACCAATATCTCGGCTTCCTGATCGGAGGAAGCACGCGAGTGGGGTGCTCGCCGCCGCTGAGCTACGATCGCTCCGACGGAGGCGACGAAGCTTATGAACGATCGGCGAACCGAGCTCGTACGGTTGCTCGAGAAGGCGACCGCGGCTATGCCCGGAACCCAGCTCGCAGAGCTGCTCGGGGTGTCGACCCGCAGCGTGCGCCAGTTCGTCTCGGATGTCAACGAAGCTGCCGGGAGCACAGTCATTCACTCCTCCCATCGCGGGTACGAACTCGACACGGAGGCGCACGAGTCGCTGACGCACGCGACGGTCGATGCTCCCCGTGCTCATGGGCCCCAGGAGCGGCTGTACTTCATCGCGAGGCATCTCGTCAGCTACTCGGATGTCGGAACAGACATCTTCGACCTCGCCGACACGCTGTTCGTCAGCGCGGCGACCATCGAGGCGGACATCTCCAAGGCGCGGCAGCTGTTCCGGCGTTACGGGCTTTCGATTCGTCGGGAGCGGGAAACCATCTCGCTCGTCGGTGACGAACACGAGAAGCGTCGCCTCGTCAAACACCTGTTTCTTGAGGCAGGGCGTGGCTTCACGCCGCAGATGATGCGCGACTTCATCAACGCCTACCGCGAATACAACCTGCGGGTGACCTCGCAGGAAATTGAGCGCTCGATCACGGAGCTCGGCTGGGACATCGACGAGTACTCCCTGAATGACGTGTTGATTCACGTGACGATCGCGGCTGACCGCGTGCGACTGGGACACCGGATCGCCGTGCTCGCGCCGACCGACACCGCCCTGCCTGATGCCCTGACGCTGTTGACCTCTCAGCTCGTGCGTGTCGTGGAGGAGAACTTCCACGTGAGCCTTCCCGCGCCTGAGGCGACGCGGCTGGCGCAGCTGGTGGCGTCGCGGGTCAAGCAGACCGGCCCTGTCGGGGCATCCGTCGAACCACCATCAGAGGTCGTGCGAACAGTGCGAGACGCGTTGCGCGAGGTCTCCAAGTTCTACCTGCTCGACCTGTACGACGAGAGCGCCGTGCGTGCGATCTCGCTGCACATGTGGCGGCTTCAGGAGCGTTCGGCGCAAGGCATCCTCGCTCGCAACCCGCTTGGAGAGACGTTCAAGAACGCGCATCCGCTCGTCTACGAGGTGGCGTTGCATTTCGCCGAGTTGCTCGAACAGCGCGCGAACGTCGCCATCGAGGCCGACGAAGTGGACTTTCTCGCCTTCCACCTCGGAGCTCACGTGCAGCGCCAGCTGGAGAAGGGCCCGCTCGTCACCGTCACGGTCGTCGATGTCTCGCCGTTCGCATCGGGGCGCTCACGAATCGCAGACACGGTCGCCACAGGCCTCGCCGGGCAGGGAGTGGTCGTGGATGTCGTCACAGCACTCGACTTCGAATGGGAACTCATCACCTCGGACCTCGTGGTCTCCACCGTCGACCTCGCGGGACTCACGGCCGTGCCCACGATCATGGTGAGTCCGCTCATGAGTGAGGCCGACGTGGAACGGGTGCAGGATGCCGTGAAGGCGCAGCGCCGTCGCACGGCCAAGCAGCGTCTGCGCACAAGGATCTTGGAGCTCATCGAACCGGGGCTCTTCCACAGCGTCGAGTCGGCGACCCAGCACGAGGCGCTCGCCCTCATGTGCGGGCGGATGGTTGCCGACGGCGTCGTCGCGGAGGGGTTTCTTGACGCGGTCGAGAGCAGAGAACGGAGGTCAGGCACGGCGTTCGGAGGGCAGTTTGCGATCCCTCACGCGATGCATGCCAACGCTCACCGCTCTGCAATCTCAGTGTTGCTCTCTCGCGAAGGCCTCCCGTGGGGCGGGTCGTCTGTGAGAGTCGTGGTGCTCTTCGCGGTGAGTCCGGACGACGTGCAGGTTTTTCGCGACGTGCTGGGCGAGTTCATTCCGGTGCTCTCCGACCCTGAGAACCTGGCGTTCCTGCTCGAATCGTCGACGGGCTACGAGTCGTTCACGAGAAACCTATCTCGCATCCTCGGGTGAGTCTCGCCCATGCTCTCGGGAGAGTGGCCTGAAGTGTTGACTTTTCCAGCACTTCTCTGCATACTCACATGTACATAGTTGTCCACATACAAATTGGTGCTCATCAATGAAGATTGCAGTGATCGGAAGTTACGGCGCAGGCCTCACCATGCGAGTGCCGCGAGCGCCTGAAGCAGGCGAGACGTTGACCGGCGACGCATTCGAAGCAGGTCCCGGCGGCAAAGGGTCAAATCAGGCCGTCGGGGCCGCGCGGCTTGGCGCGGACGTCTCGCTGCTGACTGCGATCGGCAATGACGACTTTGGGCGTTCGGCCCTCACGCTGTGGAGCGATGAGGGAGTGGATGTCTCCAGTATCCTGATCTCTGATGATGCCCCCACCATGGCGGGCTTCATCATGGTCGAGCCCTCGGGTGAGAACCGCATTGTCATCGCGCCCGGCGCCCTTGACCTGCTGAACGAGAGTCACGTGGACGCGTTCCGCAGCGAGATCGCGGCCGCCGACATCGTGCTCGTCTCCATGGAGATCCCGATTTCCGCAGCGGCAGCCGCGCTGCGGATCGCGCGTGAAGAAGGCGTTCGGACGATCCTCAACCCCGCTCCAGCGCGACCTCTCTCGGCAGAGATTCTGAGCAACGTCGACATCATCACGCCGAACCAGACCGAGGCGCGCATCATCCTCGATCTTGACGACGCGCCGCGTGAAGACGACGCTCTGGCACGGCTCATCGCCGAGCGCATCGACGGAGCCGTCGTCATGACGCGCGGCTCGGACGGCGCGATCATCGTCGAGAACGGCGAGGTGCAACAGGTTGAACCTGTTCGCGCGACGCAGGTCGTCGACACCACCGGAGCGGGCGACTCGTTCAACGCCGCGCTCGCCGTTGCCCTTGCCGGAGGCAGTTCGCTGCGCGACGCCGCCGCGTACGGCGCACAGGCCGGCGCATTCACGGTTGCCACGAACGGCGTCGTTCCGGCCCTCCCTACCCACCACGACTTGAGTTCCACGATCGGAGTGTCTCAGTGACCTCAGCCACCGCCACAGCCACCACCCCACGGCGCCCCTCGTTCGACCCGCGCAAGCTGTTGCATGCTCGCGAAGCCGGTGTCTTCGCCGCACTCGTTCTGCTCTTCATCCTGGGTGCCGTCCTTTCGCCGAGCTTCGTGCAGGCCGGAAACCTCCTCTCCGTCGGCCAGCAGATCTCGCAGATCGGAATCATGGCGATCGGGGCGACGTTCGTCATCGTCAACGGCGAAATCGATCTTTCGGTTGGATCCGTCTATGCGCTCTCCGCCATCTCCACAGGCCTTGCGATCGAAGGCGGGACATCATGGCCGCTCGCGATCGTCATCGGCCTCGCCGTCGGCGCGGTCGCGGGTCTGCTCAACGGACTCGCCGTTGTGCTGCTCGGGGTCCCGAGCTTCATCGTCACGCTGGGAAGTCTGAGCGTCTTCCGTGGTGTCGCCCTCCTGATCTCTGACGGCGCTCCTATCTCGCTTAGCTCAAGTGAGCCCGGCGTTGCAGAATTCAGCCTCATCGGCCAGGGCTACCTCTTCGGTGTCATCCCGATGCAGCTCGTGGTCTTCGCTGTGATCGCAGCACTGGGTGTGCTCTTGCTCTCGCGCTCACGCTTCGGCTTCAACACCTACGCTGTGGGCGGGAACCCGGAGGCTGCACGGCTCGTCGGCATTGAGGTGAAGGGCGTGAAGCTGACAGCCTTCGTCATCGCGGGCTTCACCGCGGCCGCCGCTGGTGTGCTCGGTCTCTCCTTCCTCTCGTACGTCCAGGGCGTGACCGGAAGCGGCCTCGAACTGACGGTCATCTCTGCAGTGATCATCGGTGGAGCCGCGCTGTTCGGAGGATCCGGAACCATGTGGGGAACCATCATCGGCGTCGCCTTCATCGGCCTGCTTCAGAACATCCTCAACATCAACGGGATCTCCTCGTTCTGGCAGACCGTCGTCACCGGCCTCGTCATCGTCGCGGCAGTCGCGACCGACACCTGGCAACGCCGCAGAAGGTCCAAGGCCTAATGGCTCACGGCATCCATCTATCTCTCATCCACCACAAAGCTCTGTCATCTCGGACCAAAGGAGGACCGATGTCTGTCAAGAAACGCTTCCGTCGACTGCTCGCGGTAGGAGCCGCAGCCGCAGCGGGCGCTCTCGTGCTCGCTGGATGCGGTGCGATCACACCCGCAAACAACTCCGGCGATGACGGCGAGTTTCAGCTCGCCGACTACATCCAGCAGCGCATCGACGATGGCGAGCCGCTCCGCATCAAACTGAGCTACCACGACCCCTCACTCGCCTTCGCCACTCCCATCAAGGCGGGAATGGAGAAAGCAGGAGAAGAGCTCGGTGTCGACGTGAGCCTCATCGGACCCACGGGTGGGGACGCCGCCAAACAGGTTTCGGAGCTGCAGACTCTGATTCAGCAGCAGGCTGTTGACGGGCTCGCCGTCTCGTCAGCATCCAGTGATGCTCTGAAGCCTGTCATCTCTCAGGCTTACAACGCCGGCATTCCGATCATTTCCTTCAACACTGATAATCCTGGTTCGGACCAGATGGGATTCGTCGGTCAGGACCTCAAAGCATCAGGCGCGTCTGAAGCGGAAGAACTGCTGAAGACCCTCGATGACAACCCGACGGGCAAGGTCGTCGTCTTCTCGCTCGACACTGGAGCCGGCTGGTCGCACGATCGTTTCGGAGGCTTCGAAGACGCACTGAGCGACACCGACCTTGAGATCGTGGGACCGGTTAATGTCGGCAACGAGCCGAGCGAGGCGTACAACACGGTCGAGTCGACGATGTCTGGACAGAAGGATGTCGTGGCGATTGCGGGTCTCGATTGCTGCTCGACCACGGCGGCAGCCAAGTGGATCTCGCAGTCGGGCAACGCGGGGAAGATCTCGATGGTCGGCTTCGACCTGCTCTCCACGACCGCGAGCTACATCGAGAACGATGTTGTCACGTTCACGATCAGTCAGAACCCGACCGAGCAGGGCTACCAGGCAGTCAAGGTTCTCGCTGACTTCCTCCAGAACGGCACCCCGATTGAGGGAATCGACACCGGTGCGCAGATCATCACCAAGGAGAACCTCGACGAAGCCACGGTGGAGGACTAATGGCTCCCGCAGCCGCACTCGTCGAGATCACAGAGCTCTCGCGCAACTTCGGGCCGGTCAAAGCGCTCGACAGCGTCAGCTTCAACGTGATCGAGGGCGAGATCACCGGACTCGTCGGTGAGAACGGAGCAGGTAAATCGACCCTGCTGAAGATTCTGGCCGGGCTCCAACCTCCGAGCTCGGGGTCCGTTCGAGTCGATGGGCAGGAGATCGAGGGCTTCGACCCCAATACCGTGCTCTCCAAGCACTCGATCGCGATCGTGCCGCAGGAGCTGTCGCTGCTTCAGGACCGCACTGTCGCTGAGAACATCCTCGCTGGCATGGAGCCTGGGTCACGGCTCTTCCCGTCGAAGAAGCAGATGGATGCTCGCGCTCGAGCACTCCTCTCGGAGCTCGACCTCGACATCGACCCCAGCGCGAGCGTGCGAGGCCTCGACCTTGCGATCCAGCAGCTTGTGGTTGTGGCGCGGTCCATCGCTCGCGGCTGCAAAGTTCTGATCCTCGATGAGCCAACCGCGATGCTCACTCCTGCTGAGGCAAGCAGACTGTTCGCACTCATGGCGAAGCTCAAAGAGCAGGGAACCACGATGGTGTACGTGTCGCACCGCATGCCGGAGATCTTCGATCTCTGCGACCGACTTGAGGTTCTGCGAGACGGTCGCCACGTCGCATCATGGACTCGCGATGAGGTCACGCCGGATGATGTCGTTGCAGCGATGGTCGGTCGAGAGCTGGAGAAGTTCGATGGCCGTGACGAGCGAAACGTCTCTATCGATGCGTCGCCTGCGCTTGAGGTGTCAGATCTGAGCGGACGGCGTCACGACAACGTCTCATTCGACGTGCGTCCCGGTGAGATCCTCGGCATCGCCGGACTGCCGGATTCGGGCCGCGTGGAACTGCTAGCGAACATCTTCGGAGCCGAGCGTGGTCGCTCAGGACAGGTGTCACTTGCGGGTGTGCCATATGAGTCGAGATCGCCGATTGCGAGCGTGCATCGCAAGCTCGGTCTTCTGCCGGGGGAGCGTCGCGCCCAAGGCATCCTGACGACGATGACTGTCGGTGAGAACGTCGGCGTGCTGAGTACTCGTTCGCACTCCACTCTTGGAATAGTGCAGAAGGGAGCACTTGCCCGGTTCGCGCAGAAGCTGGCCGAACGGATGCGCGTGAAGACCGCGAGCCTCGACACCCCGATCACGAGTCTCTCTGGGGGCAATCAGCAGAAGGCCCTCCTCGCTCGCTGGCTCTCGATCGAGCCTGAAGTTCTGATGCTCGATGAGCCCACACGGGGTGTCGATGTGGGCGCCAAAGTTGAGATCTACGAGCAGCTTTTCGGCCTCGCGGATCGCGGCGTCGCAATCGTCTGCTCCTCGTCGGACCTGCCAGAGCTGCTGACAGCTACAGACCGCATCCTCGTGATGCGTGAAGGACAGGTCGCGGGCATCCTCGAGACTCGCGATGCCACGGAGGAATCGATCATGATGCTCGCCACCAATGCGTCCGCGGGAGAGCTGAATTCAATGAAGGGAACGGAATGAAACGCAACGGAATACTCAACGCCGAACTGAGCGGTGCTCTGGCAACACTCGGACATACCGACCTGATCATGGTCGTCGACGCCGGGTTCCCGATTCCGCGCACCGCGCATCGAGTCGACCTTGCCATCGCCGAGAACCTGCCGGACCTCAGAACTGTGCTGAGCCTCATCTCCGACGAACTGGTCGTCGAAGGAGTCGTGCGCGCTGATGACGTCACGACGAACAACCCCCGGCTCGATGAGTGGCTCCAGCAGACCTTCACCGATGCCGAGTTCACCACTCGTGCGCATGCCGACATGCTTGGCGAACTGGCCTCGCAGGCAAAGGTGATCGTGCGTACAGGGGCATTCGAGCCCTGGGGAAACATCGGCCTGTTCTGCGGGGTCGACGTGCCTCGCTGGTTTGGCGGCGAAGGCGTCATCGCGCCTGACTACTACGCATCCAAGCTCTAAAACTCAACCAAGAGGAAGAAAAATATGACTGATACCACTGCGACCGGCACAGAGATCCTGTCTCCGGCGGAACTGGCACCGTACATCCAGCACACGAAGATCGAAACTGGAGTGACTCGCGACCAGATGATCGCGCACGCCCGCGAGGCGGTTGAGCACGGGTTTAACGCGGCGATGATCCCCGCTTCGTGGGTCCCCGAGGTCGCGGCAGAACTCGCCGGCACCGGCGTCGGGCTCGCTACAGCCCTTGACTTTCCGACGGTCGGTGTAATGACGAGCGCTGGGAAGGCAGCGGAGGCTGAGGCGATCGCCAAGCTGGGTGCTACGCAGCTTGATATCGGAGTGCAGATCGGGTGGCTCAAGAGCGGCATGTACGACGCATTCCGTGATGATATCGCCGGTGTCGTCAACGCATGCGGCATCCCTGTCAAGGTCATGCTCGAGCTTCCGCTTCTCACCGAGACGGAGAAGGAGACAGCCGTCGAGCTCGCGATGGATGCCGGCGCAACGTTCCTTAAGAATGCGTCGAGCGGTCAGATTGAGACGGCGAATCCTGAGAGCATCCGCTATCTCGTTGAGCGTGCACGCGACGGGGTGAAGGTGAAAGCATCCGGTTCGATCAAGTCCTATCGTCAGGCGCTCGGCCTGATTGATGCGGGTGCTGTGCTTCTCGGCACGAGCGCGGGAATGTCGATCATCAGCGACACCGGTGACGAAAACACCGCGAGCTACTGAGACGATAAGTATCCCCGTCTACGTGCTATCGGCATGCAGGCGGGGATACTTGTAGTAGCGCCGCGACAGTAAGGAGCAATTGTGGGGGAACAGGCCAAGGCGAGCAGGTCTGGAATTCAACGCGAACTGCCAGTGGCGATCCACTCTCAGATCTCAGGGCAGTTTCGCTCGAAGATCGCCTCGGGTGAATGGCCAGCGAACTACCGGCTGAAGAGCGAACCTGAACTCGCGCAGGAGCTGGGGGTCAGCAGGGGGACGCTGCGCCGAGCTACGAGCACGCTCATCAAAGAAGGACTCTTGAAGCAGGTGCGAGGCCGTGGAACGTTTGTGACGTCGACCACGATTGAGCCGGCGATTGCTCAAAAACTGAGCACCCTGACCGAAGACTTTGCCAACCAAGGTGTCGAAACGACCACTGAGGTCATCGAAGCTATGCTCATTGATCCACCTCGCCCCATCGCCGCGTTGCTCGAAGTGAGCCCGGGCGGATCGGTGCTGCGACTTGTGCGTCGCCGGAGTACTGCAGAGGGACCCGTTGCTCTGCTGTACAACTATGTTCGAGCGGACCTGACGCCCGGAATTGAGAAGGTCAACTTCGAGAATGCAAGCCTCTTCGGCACGCTCGAAGGGCGATTTGCGCTGAAGATTGCGTCAGCGCGTCGAACATTCAGTGCCCGGGCTGCGGAAGGCAGCGTTGCCGAGTATTTGGAACTGCCGTCCGGCTCACCTGTTCAGTATCTTGAGCAGGTCACGTATCTCTCAGACGATCGCCCTATTGAGTATTCCGATGTCTGGATCCACTCTGGGCGTCTGCGAGTGACCTCGCTGTTGTCACGGCGGTGATGCGAAGCGGGAATCGCGCTACTCTAAACTTTTTCAAGTAGATACGGCTCCTGCAAATATGCGGTTTTCTGTCACTTTAGGCCGCTACTCGAAAGGTACTCTAAACGTGCTTGTCACTGCGGCGTCGAGCTGAGTACGCGGCGAGGAAGGCCTTGACGCCAGCATCCGCTGTTACGTTCAGATCGATTTCTGACCACTCGGCGTGCGGCTCGGCCATCGCCTTGTTCAGCGGGGTTGAGAGGACGAGCCAGTTGAAGTGTTCGGCGGCCATCCGGGGGTCGTCGGTGCGAAGAAGGCCGCGCTCCGTGAGTACTTCGAACCATTCGGTGAAGCGGCGGAACGCGCTCTCAGGGCCCTTCTCGTACCAGGCTCGTGCCAATTCGGGGAAACGTTCGGCTTCGCCGATGACGAGGCGCCGGAGGCGGATGAGGTTGGGCTGCATCACTGAGCGAAGGTACGCGCGCGCGAATGCGGTGAGATCTTCTTCGAGGCTCTGAGTCTGCGGTACCGCGCGGCCGAGTGAATCGACGGAGTCGTCTGCGCTTGCCATGTCGGCGGTGAGCAGTTCGGTGAAGAGCGATCGCTTGTCACGAAAGTGCTTGTACACGGTCTGCTTGGAGACCTGGGCTGCGGCTGCGACAGCATCCATGGACGCTCCGACGTAGCCGCGTTCGAGGAACTGCTCGCGTGCGGCATCCACGATTGCTTGACGTTTAAGCGCGGTGCGGTCAGCTGCCATGGATACTCCTTCAAGAACTAGTACTGGACAGTCTAGTACCCATTGGTTAGGGTTTCGAGTACTGAACCGTCTAGTTCTGGAGGATCATGTCTGTCGCAGATGGCACCCCTGCCGCATCCCGTCTCGCCGTACCGGGTGCAGAGCTGTATTACGAGTTCCGAGGCAGCGGCCCTCTTCTCGTTCTTATCGGAGCGCCAATGAAATCAGACTCGTTCGCGCCGCTCGCTGAGGAGCTTGCGAGTAGTCGAACTGTTCTGACGACCGATCCGAGGGGCATCGGACGCAGCAGCGTCGAAGACCGTGACACCGATTCGACACCGGAGTTGCGAGCGCGTGACCTTGCCGCTTTGATCGAGCACGTCGGCCGCGGTGCCGCTGATGTCTTCGGGTCGAGCGGCGGGGCGGTGACCGCGCTCGCGCTTGCACAGAGTCGGCCCGACCTTGTCGGGACGGTGATCTCACATGAGCCACCGCTGAATGAGTTGCTGCCGGACCGGGAGGAGCTGCGCGCGTCGACGCAGCTGATGTGCGAGCGGTATCTGAGTGGTGATGTGGTGGGTGCCTGGAAGATGTTCATGGACAGCGCCGGTATTCCGGTTCCGTCGGAGATGCTTGAGCAGATGTTCGGTGGAGAGCGTGACCCGCAGGATGTGGCGGACGAGCGCTTCTGGTTCGCCCACGAGCTGCGGCCCAGCACGTGGTGGGAGCCCGACGTCGAGAAGCTGCGTGAGCTCGGCGATCGCCTTGTCGTAGGAATCGGCGCCGACTCAACCGGTCAAGAGTGCGACCGGACAAGCCGTGCCCTGTGCAAGCTGCTGGAACTCACGCCGGTGATCTTCCCCGGAGACCACACTGGGTTCGTCGATCACCCTGAAGACTTCGCCGCGCAGTTGACTAGGTCATTAGCTCGCCGTGAGAGGTAAAGTGTCGCGCGCAGTAGTGTGTTCGAACCGTGAAGTTCGGCAGGTCGTCGACGAGTTGTGTGTGTGCCTAACGAGCCGGCCGACACGTGATGGAGAAAAGCTGATCTGTGTGGAAGCTCCATATCCTCCAACCCATATTCCAAACGTCTCACTGTGCTCGACCGGTGTCCGGAATTACGTACCGAGCGCCGCGCCGCTCTCCAACGAGATTAAGAACACCGCGTTTCCGCATCTCTTGAAGCAGCGCCTTCGCGGACTCTGAAGTCACTGCGCAGAGTTCTGCTGCTTCTCGCCGTGAGATGCTTCCGTGCGCTCGAACGTACGTCAGAACCATCTGTTCCTGCTGCATGGGCTCAAAGTCCTGTACTCGGACATAGCCAGCCTTAGAAGAAAGCTTCCGGTATGTTGCAGCGGTTAACGTGTATTGTCTAGCTCTCCCGTTGCCGCGAAGCTCTACTACTCCGCTTTCGACCATTCGCGTCAACGTGCTCCGCGTGGCTGTTTCGCTCATCTGAGTAATCCTTGCCAGCTCACCGAGCCTAATGCGCGGCCCATCAAGCAGGGCGTGCACTATCTGCAGTTCGGGCAGCGAGAAGGGCCGTCCGCTGCGCTCATCGTGCTCGACGATAAATTTCACCACTGCGAGATCTGCGGAGCCGGTGGGCAATGAAACCCGTACGTTGAAAGAATCGGACCGTGTGTAGTCGGGGACAGTGCGTCCGGTGCGGAGCGTGGACTCGTAGACTCGGTTGACGCCTCGTCCGACTCGTTCGACGAGACCCGAGCGGAAAAATGCCTCGGAGAGAGTCCTGCTTCTTGGGCGCGAACTCGTAAGCAGGTTGTCTAATGTCACACCGTGAGGGAAGCCGCCGGGGTTCTCGACGACGAGCTCATCACTGTTCAGGCGAACGGCGAGGGGGCCCATGAGCGTGTAGTCGCGGTGGACGAGTGCATTAGCAATGATCTCCCGGACTGCGATCGGAGACATTCGCGGTACTGCGACTCGAGTAAGCCCGATGTCGATCTCCTCTTCATCGTTGTAGCGCTGAAGTTGATCGTAGAGGGTCTCGGCAGACTTCAGGAGAGGGTCATGGGCAAATATGTTCTGTCGAACGGACGTGTTGTCTGTAACTTGAAATGCGGTCTCATGAGTTGGGATGAATCGTTGGATGCTTGTCGGATGCCCAAAGAGTAAGAGCGCCCCTCGGCGTACGATCAGTGCGTCATCTTTGCCATCGATTACATTGAGAGCGCGACCCAATTCCACGTCGTCTAAGGTCGACAGCACACTTGAGGTAGTGAGCCCAGCGAGGCGCCGCATCCTTTCAAACTCGTGCGGGTCGAGGTCATCCATCGTCGCCTGCGGCTCTGCGATCAAAGCATAATCAGTCTCAGATCTTTGGATGCGTTCTGCGAGCATTTCGTGCGCGAGAAATGGGACACATCCTGGACGCCCATCACCGCCCAAGGCTCTCCGTACATAGAGCCCCCTCGCGGTCCCTGTCACGAAGTCGCTTTGTGGTACAGAAATAGCGAGGACAACCTTGTCGGAAATCTCGATCAGTTTGACTTCGGTGACGACCGGCGGAACAGTCTTGTTCGAGATCGTGGCTTGCAGACGAAGCGGGTCGGTCGTGTCCCCGTGCCGTGGACGTGCCCCGGTTATTGTGCCATCGTCTTCTACGCCTACGAGAAGAGTGCCGCCTTTGCCGTTAGCAAGACAGGTGACTGCTTCCGCCAGTTTGTCGTCGCTGAAGCCTGCCCTGTCGGATTTGAACTCAACGGTGAGTGACTCGCCCTGCTTGATGTAATCCGCTACCTCGTCAGCGATCATGCACACGATTCTTCCATAAGTTATGGAGATGTGAGTGCCATTGCATGTGGGTCCATAACTTCCATTCCATATTCCATTTCCCTGCTGCCATTTGCGAGGCGAGGGAATCCCGAATGAAAGGATCAGCCGAGGCGGGTGCGGGTGTCTGGCGGAACGTTGAACGCGAGCAGCTGCGCGTTATTCGATGAGGTGTAGGCGAAGGCGGTGAGCGCCGCGTTCGTGACCGAGGGAAAGGCCGCGCGGTAGCGGTTGAGGTCGAGGCCGAGCAGGTGGCAGAGCAGCAGGCGCATAAGCGTCGAGTGCATCACCACCAGAACGCGGCCGTCCGGGTGCTTCGCGCACAGCTCGTCGAGCGCAGGAAATGCGCGCGCGACGGCATCCTCACCCGGTTCACCATGCGGGAGCGGTGTGATTCCCGGTGCCTGGAGGAAGGCGTCGACCTCCGCCGGAAACCGCTCGCGCATCTCGGCGCGCGTGAGTCCGTCACCGTGCCCGAAGTCGACCTCGACGAGGCGGCGGTCCTGGGTGAGAGGGAGGCCCGTCGCCTCCGCCGCGGGAGTCGCCGTCAGCACCGAACGGCTCAACGTCGAACTGCACACAGCGTCGAGGTTCGCGGTCGCGGCCCACTCGCCCAGCTGCTCGGCCTGCTCAAATCCGCGAGGCGTGAGCGCGACGTCGCTGAGCCCGGCATAGCGGTTCTCCGCGTGCCACACGGTCTCTCCGTGACGGCTGAGGAACAACGTGGTCATGTCAGATCCACCCCTTCGCGGTGAGTTCGGCACGGAACGCTCCGTAGGCATCGGCCATGCGCTGGACGTGCGCGGCATCGGGGTCGATAACCGTTCGGATGCGGCTCATCGATGACGCTACCTGATCAAGGGGCAGCGCGGCCGGTCCTGTGGTGCTGTTGCTCGTGGTGTCTGGCATGGAGTCGGCGACAGAGGATGCTCCCGCGCCCCAGCGCGCCAGGATCGCCATGCCGAGGCTGCCCTCCGCGGTTTCCGGAAGCGCGATGGGCCGGTCAAGAAGGGTGGCGCGCAAGCGATCCCACGTGAGGCTCCGGGTGCCGCCGCCGGACGACGAGAATCGGCCCGTCATCGGCGCGCCCTGCGCAGCCAGAACGTCGAAGCACAGACGCTCGACGCACGCCACGCCCGCCCAGACGGACTCGATTCCCTCCTCAAGCGACAGCGTCGTGAGGTCGGCGAGCGGGTGGGATGTGAGAGTGCGGTTCGGGAAGAGCGCGAAGCCCTCGGCATCCCTTGAAAGAAATGGGAAGCGCTCGCCACGTCGCGTGAGCGGATAGCTCGGGATGATCGCGCCGCCGCGCTCGCCGAGTGGCGCATCGAGCGCGGCAAGGTCCGCGTCGGGGAAGAGGGCGCTGAGCGCACCCGCACCGACGTTCGAGGCACCGCCGGGAAACCAGAGATCGTCGTGCGGTGCGCGGTGCGAGTACACGGCTCCGGAGCCGTCGCTGACCGGCCGCGGTGTCACGCCCTTGATCACGAGCGTCGTGCCGACGACGGTGTGCCAGTCTCCGGGCGCGAGAGCTCCCGCGCCGAGCTGCGCTGCGCAGCCGTCGGTCATGCCGGCGAAGACCGGGGTTCCCTGAGGCAGACCGCTCGCGGTTTGCCACTCCGCGGACGTGGTGCCGATGAGCGTGCCAGGAGCGACGACCTCGGGCACCTGGGCGGGGTCGATGGATGCTGCACGCAGCACTTCTGCGGGCCATTCGCGCGTCGTGACGTCGTAGCCGCTCTTGAGGGCGCTCGTCCAGTCGGTGGGAACCTGTCGCCCGATCATCGCGGCGGCGAGCACGTCACCCTGGTGCGCGACCCGGTGACCAGCGGGGAGCAGACCCTCCGCGGCAAGCCATGCGATGCGGCAGAGCGCCCAGCTCGGCTGGATGACGATGCCGAGATCGCGCCAGCGGCCTTCGCCGGCCTCACGCAGGGCCGGCGCGAATGTGGCACCTCGGGAGTCGTCGTACATGAGACCCGGAGTCGTGGGAGTGCCACGTTCGTCGAGGGCCACGACGGTTCCGCTCGTCGAGCAGTACGAGATGCCACCGATCGACGCGCGGTCCGTCGTGCTGAGAGGCCTCATCGCCTGGGCGAGCGCGGCTGCCGCGGCATCCGTCCACTTGCGTGGATTCTGCTCGTGTCGCCCCGACTCGGGGTCGCGGCTGCTCGAGAGCGGATGCTGCCCCGTCGAGCGAATCACTCCGGATTCCGTAGCGACGATCGCCTTCACGCTCTGCGTGCCGAGATCGATGCCGACCCAGAGGGCACCGTCGCGTGTGCCCGCCGTCATGCGTTGTTCCACCGGGCGCGGGCGGCGCGGAGGTCGGCGAGGTACTCGGTGTAGACCGCATCGAGTGCGCGATGCGCATCGGGGTTCGGGTCGAGGCGCGTGCGCTGCTGACGCCAGGCATCCGTGTCGACCGGGTCGCCAAGACGCTTCCACGCGACCTGCGCCGCGCCGCGGATGCCGACCTGGGCTTCATCGGGAATCCAGATGGGTGTCCCCATGAGGTCGGCGAGCAGCTGTGCCCACGCGATCGAGCGCACACCGCCGCCACTCGCGGAGAGCTCGCCGTCGAAACCGAGCGCTTCAAGGCAGTGCCGGGCAGCGAACACCACAGACTCACAGAGCGCCCGCACGACATCAGCGCGTGTGCTCGAGATCGTCAGGCCGGTGAACTGGCCGCGCGCGAGTGGATCGACGAACGGCGCGCGCTCGCCGGCGGGGGAGAGGAACGACAGTGCCCGCACTCCGTTCGCGCCGGGTGGGCTCTGCTCGAGCAGACTCGTAAGGTCGCTCGCTTCAAGCTGGAACATCGAGAGCAGCCAGTCGATGCCCGCCGTGCCGACCATCGACGGCATGACGCGCAGGTAGAGATCAGGGTCCGGCGTGCACAGCCACATTCCGGCCGGTTCGTATTCCGGATGCATCGTCGTGTCGTGCGTGAAGACCTGGCAGGCCAGCGTCGTGCCGATGATGACGGTTCCGTCGCCCGCCTTCTCGGCACCCGCGCCGAAGCTGCAGGCTTGCAGATCGTAGGGGCCGCTGCTCACCGGAGTGCCCGCGGGGAGCCCAAGGAGCTCCGCTCCCGCGGCATCCAGAGTGAAGATCTTATCGGCGGGAGCCGGCGCCGGCAGCAGGTGGCGCCACTGCGCGATGCCGCACAGCTCGAGGGCCTCGTCGACGTAGTCGCGGGCGCGAACGTCGAGAAACGGCAGCGACGCGTCGGAGGCATCCACCGCGATCTCGCCGGTCAGGCGCTGCAGCACCGCGTCGGCGCAGTAACCGGCGACGGCGGCCTTCTCGAGAGACTCCGGCTCGTGCTTCGACAGCCAAGCGAGCAGTGCCGCGTGGCATCCGGGAAACACCCCTGAGCCCGTGAGGCGGAACACCCGATCGGTCACGCTGTCCGCACCGCCCTCGCCCCAGCCGGCGACGATGTCAGAGGCGCGGGCATCCATCCACGACATCGGATTGCGCACGGCCCGGCCCTCAGAATCGCGAAGCCAGAGCCCGTCACCCTGAGCGGTCAGCGCGACAGCTTCGATGGGACCGGATGCCGCAGCCACGACCTCACGCGCCACGCGAGCGACCGAGGCCATCACGTCGTCGAGGTCCTGCTCCACCTGACCGTTCGGGCCCGTGATCAGCGCGGACCCGGTGGACGCATGGTGATGCGAGCTGCCGTCCCGGTCGATCAGCGCGGCCTTCGTCACCGAGGTGCCGATGTCAATGCCGAGAATCATGTCTCACCCTTCTTCTGCTCGCCATCGAGCGGTGGATGTCAGCGGTTCAGAACGTCTGGGTTCGCCAGGTGGTGCAGGGGTTCGCCCGCGATGAAGCGAGCGGCTTCGCCGGCGATGATGGATGCCGCACGCTCAGCGGTCTGCTGCGAAGCACCGGCGAGGTGCGGCGACAGCACGACGTTCGGGGCGTTGAACAGCGGCCACTCCGGCCCGGGCGGCTCCTCGTCGTAGACGTCGAGCGCGAGTGCGCCGATGTGACCGGAGCGCAGCAGCTCGGGCAGCGGTGCATAGTCGAGCAGGCCGCCGCGTGCCGCGTTCACGAGAACGGTGCCCGGGCGCATCCTCGTCAATCTCTCTTCGTTGATGATGTGCTCGGTCTCGGGGCTGAGGCGTGCGTGCAGGCTCACGACGTTGCTGCGTTCGATGAGCTCGTCGAGCGATACCGCGCTGACACCGTCGGCCTCGATGCTCGCAGCATCTGCGTAGGGGTCATACGTGACGACGTCGGCGCCGAAGGCGAGCAGCACCCGGGCGACGATGCGTCCGATGGCGCCGTAGCCGACGAGCCCGACGGTCGAGCCGCCGAGCTCGGTGCCCGCGTTGTCGTGGCTGTAGTAGTCGCCGCGCCAGGTACCGCGCTTCATCTCGGCATCGGCATCGTTGATGTGTCGCATGCCGGCGAGCATGAGTCCGATCGTGAACTCAGCCGCCGCCTGCGCGTTGCGACCGGGCGCGAACGAGACGCGCACACCCGCCGCCGTTGCCGCTTCCAGGTCGACGTTGACCGGGCCGCCGCGGCTGACACCGACGAACTTCAGGTTCGGGCAGGCGTCGAAGACCTCTTTGGTGAAGGGCGCGAGCTGCGTCATCGCCATGTCAGCGTTCCCGACCGCCTCGATCATCTCTTCGATCGTGCCCGTGGCCTCCTTGACGTTGCCGACCGGGCCGAACGGAACCTGCGGCCAGGGGAAGCGCACTTCGGAGAAGGTGAGGTCGGCACCTGCCGCACGCTCACGCAGCGCCTCGACGAAGAGCTCGGGCAGAACAAAGTTGTCGCCGGCTGACAGTACGTGCATGATCCCCACTTCCTGGTGCCTCGACACCGAATTATCACTCAGGATGGTAACACTAACAGTGAGACTGTGGAAGGGAATGCTTTCCGGTCAGGATGCTCGTTTGACGGCGACCGACTCGTCGACCGAGGAGAGGAACTCGTCGGAAACGTCGCCGGTCACGACGAGGTCGGTGAACTCCGCGACGGGCACGTAGCGGTGCAGAGAGGTCTTGCCCACCTTGCTGCCGTCCATCATGAGCACGCGACGAGCGCCCGCGCTCAGCATGACCCGCTTCATCGCGACGACGTCCTGCTCCTGGTGGTACGTCCACGCGGCATCCATCGTCGACGTCGACTGAAATACGATGTCGACCGAATAGCTGTTCAGCCCCGTGATGTCGGGCGGGCCGATGTAGGAGTCGTGCGAGCGCGAGTACGAGCCGCCGATCATGATGAGGTGGATGCTCTCGCTCAGCCGCAGCTCCTCGCCGAGCAGGCGGAAGTTGGTCAGCACGGTGAGCGGGCCGATGTCTGTGAGGAATGGGGCGAGAGCCAGCGCCGTCGTCGAGTCGTCGACCATGATCGACATGCCCGGTTCGATGAGAGAGGATGCCGCCTGAGCAAGCGCTCGCTTCGACGCGGCGTTGCGTGTGAGGCGGAACTCCGCACTCGATTCGAAGACGCTCGTCGGAAGTGCCGAGACACCGCCGTGGAACTTGCGGATGAAACCCTTCGCTGCGAGCTCGTCGATATCACGATGGATGGTCATGAGGCTGCGCCCGGTCAGTTCCACCAGGTCTGCCGCGCTGGCACTGCCTTCGCGCGTCAGATGGTCGATGATCACGCTCTGGCGTGCCTGCCGGCTCAATCGTGCGTCGTCTCCCATAGCGGTGCCTCCGAATTCATCCAAGCATCCGGTCGGCGCTGAGGGCTCCAGATGACGGATGCTGTGCTCCATCCTGTCGCATGATTACCGCCGTGTCACGATGAAATATCATTTTGGGTGTTAACTTTCCCGAAGTTTTCGAGTACTGTCAGGGCTCAAGGTCACATTTCAACGAAGGAGACTCAACGATGAGGACTGGGTTTACGAGGCTCGCCGTCGCCACGGCGGCTGCTTCGCTCCTGATAGGAGCCCTCGCCGGGTGTTCGACGGAGGAGTCGGGCGATGGCGGAGGCGAAAGCGGCAAGATCGCCTTTCTGATGCCGGACCGCGCCTCGACCCGGTACGAGGAGCAGGACTCGCCGCTGTTCAAGAAGAAGGTCGGCGAACTCTGCGAAGGCTGCGAGGTCATGTATCAGAACGCCGACGGCGACGCCTCCAAGCAACAGCAGCAGATGGAGTCGATGGTCGCGCAGGGCGTCGACGTCATCGTCATCGACGCGGTCGATACGACGGCCGCGGCATCCTCTGTTCAATCTGCCCAGGCAGCGGGAATCAAGGTCGTGACGTACGATCGCCCGGTTCCCGACGTCGCCGCTGACTTCTATGTGTCGTTCGACAACAAGGAGATCGGCAAGCTGATCGCGCAGTCGCTCGTCGACCACCTCGCTGACGAGGGCATCACGGACGGCGGACTGCTGATGGTCAACGGTTCGCCGTCGGACGACGCGGCCATGCTGATCAAGGAGGGCTCCGTCGAGGTCGTCGAGGCCAGCGACTACGAGGTGCTCGCCTCGTACGACACTCCGGACTGGGTCCCTCAGAAGGCTCAGGACTGGGTGTCGGGGCAGATCTCCCAGTTCCGCGATGACATCGTTGGTGTTGTCGCCGCGAACGACGGAACCGCGGGCGGAACGATCGCCGCATTCAAGGCCGCAGGTCTTGACGAGCTGCCGCCGGTGACCGGAAACGACGCCGAGGTCGCCGCGATCCAGCGCATCATCTCGGGCGACCAGTACAACACCATCTCCAAGCCGATCAGCATCGTGGCGGAGAAGGCAGCGGAGGTCGCGGTCGGGTTCATCAAGGGTGAGACCCCCAAGGCGGATGCTGAGCTGTTCGATACCCCCTCGGCGCTGTTCGTCCCCGAGGTCGTGACAGCCGAGAACGTCAAGGAGATCATCTTCGACGGAGGCATCTACACGGCTGATCAGGTCTGCAAGGACGAGTACGCCTCGGCCTGTGAAGAACTCGGAATCAAGTAGCGGATGTGGGGCGGCCTCGGTGGCCGCCCCACTGCACAGTTAGCGAAACGTATGGCACAAGAAACTTCTGAGGCACCCGTTCTCTCCCTCCGCGGGGTGAGCAAACGGTTCGGCGCCGTTGCCGCTCTGACGGATATCGATCTCGACGTTCACGCTGGCGAGATCGTTGCGCTGGTCGGAGACAACGGCGCGGGCAAGTCCACGCTCGTCAAGGTCCTCGCCGGCGCACACGCGCCCACCGCGGGTGAGATCTTCTTCGACGGCGAGAAGGTGACGATCGACGGACCATCGCGGGCGATCGAGCTCGGCATCGCCACGGTCTTCCAAGACCTCGCGCTGTGCGACAACATGTCGGTCGTCGAAAACCTGTTTCTCGGACGGGAGCTCTCCCCGTGGGCAGTCGACGACGTCTCGATGGAGGTCGAAGCCTGGGGTCTGCTGCGGCAGCTCTCGGCGAAGATTCCGTCGGTGCGCATTCCGATCGCGGCGCTCTCGGGCGGCCAGCGGCAGACGGTTGCGATCGCCCGGTCGCTGCTCGGCAAGCCGAAGCTCATCATGCTCGATGAGCCGACGGCGGCGCTCGGCGTCGCACAGACCGCTGAGGTGCTGAACCTCGTCGAGCGACTGCGCGAGAACGGTCTCGCTGTCATCATGATCAGTCACAACATGGCCGATGTTCAGGCTGTTGCCGACCGTGTGGCCGTGCTGCGTCTCGGCCGAAACAACGGAATCTTCGACGCGCGCACGACGAGCGGTGACGAGCTTGTTGCTGCCATCACCGGTGCGAGCGACAACGTGGTGACGCAGCGCGCCACGCGAGTGTCCTCTCGAAACGAGGGAGAGCAGTCATGAGGAGTGCAGTGAAATCGAAGGATGCCCGCGGCCCAGCGACCGTCGCAACCGACCTCGCCGATGAGCGGCTGCTTCAGCGGAAAGGCGTGAAGGGACTCGCGCAGGCGGCGATCGACCGAGTGCGCGGGGGTGAGCTCGGACCACTGCCGATCATCGTCGGGCTGGTCGTCATCTGGTCGATCTTCCAGGCGCTGAACCCGGTGTTCCTGTCGCCAGCCAACCTCGTCAACCTGCTCATGCAGAGCGCGGCGCTCGGCGTCATTGCGCTCGGCGTCGCGTGCGTTCTGCTGCTGGGTGAGATCGACCTGTCGGTCGGTTCGGTGAGCGGTCTCTCGGCGGCGGTGCTCGCCGTGACGCTCGTGAACATGCAGCTGCCCATCGCAGTGACGCTCCTGGCCGCTGTGCTGACAGGAACGCTGATCGGCCTCATCTACTCGGCGGTGTATGTGCGGTTCGGGGTTCCCTCGTTCGTAATCACCCTCGCCGGTCTGCTCGCCTTCCTCGGTGTGCAGCTGTGGGTGCTCGGCCCCGAGGGGACCATCAACCTGCCGTACGACTCGTTCATCGTCTGGTTCGGGCAGCTCGCCTTCGTCCCGGTGTGGCTGTCGTACGTGCTGTCGGTCGGCATCGGGCTCGCCTTCTTCGCAGCAAAGGCACGCACGGCTCAGCGACGCCGTGCGGCGGATCTCTCTGCCACACCGATGTCGTTCATCGTCGCTCAGGCGCTGCTGTTGACCGTCGTGATCGTTGCTGTCGTCTGGTACCTCAATCAGGGTCGCGGCGTCGGTTGGATGTTCGTGCTGTTCGGAGCGCTTGTGTTCTGTGTGCAGTACGCACTGCGTCGCACCAAGTGGGGGCGCTCGGTCTTTGCGATCGGCGGCAACCGCGAAGCAGCTCGACGTGCGGGCATCAACGTCTCGGGCGTCATCGTCTCTGTGTTCGCGCTCGGTTCGAGCCTCGCCGCGCTCGGCGGGGTGCTCGCAGCGGGGCGTCTGGCGGCGGCTGCCCAGAGCAGCGGTGGCGGTGACGTCAACCTCAACGCGATTGCGGCGGCGGTCATCGGTGGAACAAGTCTGTTCGGAGGTCGCGGCTCTGCCTACTCGGCGCTCCTCGGTGTGATCGTGATCCAGTCGATCTCAAGCGGCCTGACACTGCTGAACCTCGACTCGTCGTTCCGCTACATGATCACGGGAGCGGTGCTTTTGCTCGCGGTGATACTGGATGCCGCGTCGCGGAAGTCCCGTGTAGCCCACGGTCGCGGCTGACCTTAGGGGACAGGTCATCGATGAGGGCGGGGAGGTCTGCCATCGACCGGAAGACCGTGACATCTGGCCTGTCGAACCAGCCCGCGGGCGTCATGTCGGTCTCGTACGCGAGAACCGTCATACCTGCCGCGCGCGCTGCCTGCACGCCGAATCTGCTGTCTTCGACGGCGATGCAGCGTGCGGGGTCGACGCCGAGCGTCTCGGCCGCCTTGAGGTAAACATCGGGTGCGGGCTTTCCGTTCGGTACGTCTTCGGCGCTGCAGATGCGCCCCTCGAACCGGTCGAGAAGACCGACGGTTGCCAGCGACGAGCGGATCCGCTCGTGCTTGCTGTTCGATGCAACGGCCGTGGGAAGTTCGATGCTGTCGAGAGCGAGCGAGATTCCCTCGATCTCGCGGAGGTCTTCAGCGAATGCCTTGTCGTACCAAGGCTGGTACGGGACAGACCAACCGTCGTCGAGTGCGCGCCCGATGTTTCTCTCGACTTCTGCGATGTAGTGCTCGTGGGAGCACCCCATGAACGACTCGACGAGCGTGGGTAGGTCGGCTTCCCAGCCCAGGTCGGCGAGGACCCTCTGCCCGATCTTCAGCGAGAGGATTTCGCTGTCGACGAGTACTCCATCGCAGTCGAAGACCACGGCATCAATGTCACTTCGCACGGGACATCCGTTCTCGGCTCGATCAGCCGTCTAGATTCTCGGTTGCGCACATCAACGTTGCGACGCGAACTGTGTTCGCGCTCATCGCGAGCCATCCTACTGAGCTTGCCTCAATGAAGCCGGGGTGAGGCGAGGGTTCGCCTGCGGAGATCGTACGAGGTGAGAGTGCTCAGGCAGGGGCCGCGGATGAACGCGCGCTCGCAACCGCAGTCGCAAACCCTGATCCATTCGGATCGAGTGATCAGCCGGAATCAGTGACGATGCTCGTCATCCTCGGACCCGTGATGCTGAACCGCCTTGAGTGAACGTACAAGCTAACAGCGTCTGCGGGAGCGGATGCTGTGGATTTTCGATGCGCTCAATGATCGCGTCGACGCCCATGCGGCCGAGCTCCACGGCCGGCGAGATCATCAGTGTCAGTTGAGGGTCGGCCATCGCCGCCATGTCGGTTGATGAACCGATGGAGATGACCGAAACATCGTCCGGTATCCGGATGCCGGCACGGCGTAGTCCGGCCACGAAGCCGGGAGCCGCGTGCTCATTCATGACCAGTAGCGCCGTCACCTCGCGATGCTCCAACGCGAACTCGGCGGCCAGTTCGCGCCCGGCCTCGGAGTTTTCGTCACACGTAAGCATGACCCCGCTCAGACCGCGCTGGGCCGTCACCTCGCCGAACGTCCCGCGCGCCCGCGCGACCGGACCGTATCCGCTGAGGTTTCCACTTCCGTAGCCGCCGTCGATCAGGGCGAAGCGCGTGTGACCAAGCTCCATGAGATGGTCGATCGCAGCTTCCACCGTCGATTCGAAATCGACGTCAACGAACGCGATGCCCTCGGTGTCGCGTGTGCGCCCGATCAGCGCAAACGGCGTCTTTCGCCGCTCGAGTTCATCGACGCGGGAGTCGTCGAGCTGCACCTCCATCAGCAGCACGCCGTCAACGAGACCCGTTGCCGTGAGCTCCGTCACTTGCTCGGCTTCGTTGCTGATGGGCCACAGCACGAGGTTGTATCCGCGCTCTCGAGCCTGTGCTGCTGCGCTCGTGAAGAATCGAACAGCCGTCGTGCTGAAATGATGTTGAAGCGCCGGATACAGCAGCGCGATGATGAACGTCTTGCCTCTCGCGAGTGCGCGGCCGACCGAGTTTCGGCGATAGCCGAGATCTCTCATCGCTTGTTCGACCCGCTCGCGCGTAGCGGGTGCCACGGGCTTCGAATCGTTGACAACGAACGACACCGTGGCGATCGAAACATTCGCATGTTGCGCGACATCGTGCATCGTGGCCACGAGTTCGTCCTCCGTTGTGCTGGCGCTTAGCAGTCTCTCATGGGCATTCCCCACTTTTAACACGCCATGCGGCTAAGCGCTTAACTTTTTGCTTGACGGGAACAGTATCTCCCCCGATACTCGATGGCGAGTAGAAAGTTAAGCGCTTTACTTTCGATCGACGACAACCGAGGAGCACCATGTTAGCTGCAGAGCGCACGTCAGTGAACGTGGCCGTCATTGGCCACTCGTTCATGGGTAAGATCCACACTCAGGCGTGGCGAACGGCACCGCGATTCTTCGACCTCGGAGTCGAGCCGCAGCTCTCCGTCGTATGCGGCCGCGACATGAAAGCGACCGAGAGCTTCGCCGCGGAGCACGGCTTCGGTCGTGCCGAGAGCGACTGGCGAGCGGTCATTGATGACCCCGAGATTGACATCATCGACATTTGCGCTCCCGGCCACTTGCACGCAACGATCGCGATTGCCGCACTCAACGCCGGAAAGCACGTGCTTTGCGAGAAGCCGCTCGCGAACTCCCTCGACGAGGCGACTCAGATGGCGGCTGCTGCCGCAGCAGCCCGTGTCAGCGGCGTTCGGTCAATGGTGGGATACAGCTACCGTCGTACTCCCGCACTCGCCTACGCCCATCAGCTGATCGACGAGGGCCGGATCGGAACGATCAGGCACATTCGCGCGGAGTACCTGCAGGACTGGATCGTCGATGAGGACTTCCCGCTGGTCTGGCGGCTCGAGCGCGACAAGGCGGGATCGGGTGCGCTAGGCGACATCGGTGCGCACATCATCGATCTTGCCCAGTACATCAGTGGGCACCGCATCGCCGGCCTGAGCGCGCTCACCGAGACCTTCGTGAAAAGCCGCCCACTGCCCGGAAGTTCCAGCGGCCTGCACGCGACGGGCGGAGACGGTCGAGGCGATGTCACCGTCGACGACTCCGCCATCGTCATCGCTCGAACCGATCAGGGTGCGCTCGCGACCTTCGAAGCGACCCGGTTCGCAGCCGGCCGCAAGAACGCCATGCGCATCGAGATCAACGGCTCGCGCGGTTCGCTCGCGTTCGACTTCGAGCAGCTTAACGAACTGTGGTTCCACGACCACACAGCGCCGGCCGCCGAAGCGGGATTCCGCCGCATCCTCGTCACCGAGCCCGAGCACCCATACGCGGGAGCATGGTGGCCAGCTGGCCACGGCCTCGGTTACGACCACACGTTCGTGCACGAGATCGCCGACTTCGTTCGCGACATCGCTGCCGGCCGTGACCCCAAGCCCTCGTTCGACGACGGCCTGCAAGTGCAGCGCATTCTCGACGCCGTCGAGCGGAGTGCGGCGTCGAACGCGGGCTGGGTCACCGTGCAGGCAGAGCAGTGATTGCACCCCCAATACAACACCAAGGCAAAGGAGCCAACCATGCATCATCGCCGGTACCTCTCCGTCCTCGCAGTCGCAGCGGCCGTGCCGCTCGCGCTCACCGGCTGCAGTGGCGGAACATCGAGCAGCGGGTCGGGAGACCCCGACACCTTGACGATCCTCGACTACTACAACAACGAACCCGACAAGACGCTCGTACAAGAGGCGCTCGACCGATGCGCCACCGAGGTCGACGTCACAATCAAGCGCGAGACCGTTCCAGGCAAAGACCTCATTCAGAAGGTGCTGCAGCGCGGGTCGTCGAAGACGCTGCCCGATGTGCTCATGCTCGACAACCCCGACGTGCAGGAGATTGCTGCAACCGGAGGGCTCTCGCCGCTGAGCAACTATGACGTCGACACCGAGGGGTTCGCCGACGGCATCCTTGAAGCCGCGACCTACGAGGGAGAGCTGTACGGCCTCGCTCCGGCCGTCAACACGCTCGGTCTGTTCTACAACGTTGACTTGCTCGACGAGGCGGGCATCGAACCGCCACAGACGTGGAACGACCTCGCGGATGCCGCTGCGAAGCTCACGAGCGGTGACCCGTACGGCATCGCGTTCTCGGCCATCGCCACGTACGAGGGGGCCTGGCAGTTCCTGCCGTTCATGTGGACTAACGAAGGTGACGAGACCGACCTCGACACCCCTGAGGTGAAGGAGGCGCTGCAGTTCTGGGTCGACCTCGTGAACGACGGCTCGGCGTCGAACAGCGTGCTGAACTGGTCGCAGGCCGACGTCAAGGACCAGTTCGCCGCAGGCAAGGCGGCGATGATGGTCAACGGCCCGTGGCAGATTCCAGCGCTCAACGAGACGGACATCAACTGGGACTCGGTGCAGGTCCCCGTCAACGAGGTCGGTCAGACTCCCGTCGCCCCGCTCGGCGGTGAAGTGTGGACGGTTCCCGTGACCGGTGACAAGGAGAAGCAGGCGAAGGCAGCCGAGTGCATCTCGAGCGACGACAACCAGCTCGCGCTCGCCGAGTCACGCTACCTCGTGCCGACCCGAACGGCGCTCGCTGAGGAGTATGTCGAGAAGATGCCCGAGATGGCGTCGTTCACTGAGCAGGTGAAGAACGCTCGCTCGCGCACTGGCCAGCTCGGAGAGGACTGGCCGGAGGCGGCGACCGTGATCTACAACGCCATTCAGCTCGCCATCACAGGCAAGGCTCCCGTCGACGACGCTTTCGCAAAGGCCTCGAACGGATAACGGCGGAAACCACTGATTGGATGCCCCGCCCGTCGGGCGGGGCGTCCCGAAAGGGTCGATGATGACACCAGTGACACAGCTGCCGCCGGAAACGGCAGCAGAGACGACGGATGCGGCGCGCCAGCGCCCCTCGGCATCCCGACCCCGCCGTCGCCTCACGCGCGATGTCGTCGTGAAGGCGATGTTCATCGTGCCTGCGGCGGTCTACCTTCTGCTGTTCTTCGGCTACCCCGTCGTGAAGAACCTCCTGATGAGCTTTCAGGAGTACACGACGAAGACGTTCTTCACCGGCGAGGCTCCCTTCGTGGGGCTGACCAACTACCTCACCGTGGTGAACAGCAACCTGTTCTGGCCCTCGATGATCAACACGGCGCTGTTCACCGTCGGGTCAATCGTCGGTCAGTTCGTGATCGGCCTCGCGCTCGCCGCGTTCTTCAAGCGCCGATTCCCGCTCAGCGGGTTCCTCCGCGCGATGCTGCTGCTGCCGTGGCTGCTCCCGCTCATCGTGGCGAGCGCCACCTGGCGCTCGATACTCGACAAGGACAGCGGCATCCTCAACCAGTTCCTCACGGGCATCGGCCTCGACGCCGTGCCCTGGCTGACGAGCCCGTCCGTCGCGCTGACTGCCGTGATCATCGTGAACATCTGGGTCGGCATCCCGTTCAACGTCACGATTCTCTACGGCGGGCTGCAGGACATACCCGATGAGCTCTACGAAGCGGGCGCTCTCGACGGGGCGACCGGATGGAAGGCGTTCTGGCACATCACATGGCCGAACCTGCGACCGGTCGTGAGCGTCGTGCTGGTGCTCGGCGTCGTGTACACGCTCAAGGTTCTCGACATTATCCTCGGTCTGACGAACGGAGGGCCGGCGAATGCGACGCAGACGCTGTCGATCCGCTCGTATCAGGAGTCGTTCGTGAACTTCGAGTTCGGTGTCGGTGCCGCGTTCAGCAACATCCTGATCCTGATCTCGCTCGTATTCGCGATCATCTACCTGCGCGCCAACCGCCGCGCCGTTGACGAATAAGGAGGAATCATGACGACGGTGCTTCTCACGGTCGACGCTGCAGCGGTCAGGAGGGCGCGGGCGCGCTCCACACGGTCGGTCGCCTACACCGTTCTCGGCGTACTGTTCCTTGCGATCATGCTGTTTCCCGTCTACTGGATGATCAACGCATCGCTCCAACCGTCGGGGAACACGCTGACCGCCGACTTCTTCCCGTGGAACCCGAGCTTTGCCGGCTATGAGAAGGCAATAGCCGATCAAGGCGGAAACCTGGTCACGAGCCTCATCGTCTCGCTCGGCACCGTCGTGCTGAGCCTTGCGATCGCCGCTCCGGCCGCCTACGCGCTCGCGCAGTTCCGGTACCGCTTCATCAATGTGGCGCTTCTCGCGATCCTCATCGCCCAGATGATCCCAGGCATCGTCATCGCCAACGCGCTCTATGCGGCATACAACGATCTCGGCCTGCTCAATTCGATTCCCGGACTGATCCTCGCCGACGCCACGCACGCCATCCCGTTCGCGATCCTCATTCTACGCGCGTTCATGCTCGGCATCCCGCCCTCAATCATCGAAGCGGCCCGCGTCGACGGTGCCGGCCAGGTGCGCGCCTTCGTGTCGATCGTGCCGCCGATCGCAAAGAACTCGCTGATCACCGCCGGGCTGTTCGCGTTCCTGTTCTCCTGGAGCGACCTCCTGTTCGCCCTGACGCTCACGACGACGGAGGAGATCCGCCCCGTCACACTTGGCATCTACCAGTACCTCGGAACGCAGGCGTCGAACTGGAGTGCCGTCATGGCAACGGCCGTGCACTCGTCGATCCCGGCGATCGTTCTGCTGGTTCTCGCTCAGAAGTTCATCGCCGCGGGAGCGACGGGGGGCGCAGTGAAGTAGCGCAGAGAATCCCGGGTGGATGCTGCGACAGCATCCGCCCTCATCACCGTCGAACCCGAAACGCAGAAGTAAGGAAAAACATGTCTGGAATCACCACGCCCGACTATCCGATCAAGGTTGTCGTCTGGGGCGAGAACCGTCACGAGCAGGTGCAGCAGAACGTGCGCGACATCTACCCCGATGGCATGCACACGACGATAAAGGAGGGGATCGATGAGAACCTCGGCGACCGAGCGATCGTCACGACAGCGACCCTCGACGATCCCGAGCACGGGCTCACCGAAGAAGTGCTGCAGAACACGGACGTGCTCGTCTGGTGGGGTCACGCGGCCCACGCCGAAGTCGCGGACGAGATCGTCGAGCGCGTGCACCGTCACGTTCTCGCGGGCATGGGGCTTCTCGTGCTGCACTCGGGGCACTGGTCGAAGATCTTCGGCAAGCTCATGGGCACGACGTGCACGCTGCGCTGGCGCTCCGAGGGCGACCGCGAGATCGTGTGGACGGTGAACCCTGCGCACCCGATCGCGCGCGGCATCCCGCACCCGTTCATCATCCCCCAGCAGGAGATGTACGGCGAGTTCTTCGACGTGCCGGCGCCCGACGAGCTCATCTTCCTCTCGACGTTCTCGGGCGGCGAAGTATTCCGCAGCGGCATGACGTACAAGCGCGGTTACGGCAAGATCTTCTTCTTTAGCCCCGGCGACCAGGACTACCCGGTGTACCACCAGAAAGAGGTGCGCCAGGTCATCGCGAACGGCGTCGAATGGGCAAAGACGCTGCGGCCCCAGCGCACCGACCCGACGCTATTGCGCTACGAGACCGAGGACTTCTACACCGGCCACGGCTACCAGGGAGCGATGCACAATTGAGCGCGTTCAGAACGGTCACGGATGCCGCGCCGCTTCGACTCGTGCAAGTCGGGGCGGGCGGCATGGGGCGACAGTGGATCGACGCGATCGCGGCGAACCCCGACGTCGAGCTCGTCGGGCTTGTTGACCTGAAGGCGGAGGCTGCGCACGCGGCCCTTGCGCAGTCGGGACTCGAGGGCGTCGCTGTCGGCACGAGCGTGTCAGAGATTGCGACGCAGACGGGAGCGCACGCGGTTGTGAATGTGACGGTTCCGATTGCGCACCATCCGGTGAGCGTCGAGGCGCTCTTCTCAGGGCTTCCGGTGCTGTGCGAGAAGCCGGCGGCGCCGACCGTCGCCCAGGCGCTGTCGCTTGCTGCTGCAGCATCCCTGAGCGGCGAACTGCTCATGATCAGCCAGTCGCGGCGATATTATCCCGAGCTCAGCGAGCTTCGCGGCATCACGCGGAGGCTGGGCGAGATCGGGATGGTGACGACCGAGTTCTTCAAGGCACCGCACTTTGGCGGCTTCCGTGAAGAGATGGAGCATGTGCTGCTCGTCGACATGGCTATCCATGCCTTCGATGCTGCACGCTACGTTCTCGACGCCGACCCGGTGTCGGTTTACTGCGAAGAGTGGAATCCCCGCTACAGCTGGTACGACGGCGCGGCGAACGCGACGGCGGTTTTCGAATTCGAGGGCGGAACCCGCTACGTCTACACGGGCAGCTGGTGCGCCGATGGCGAAGAGACTTCGTGGAACGGCAGCTGGCGGATCAACGGCGCGGGTGGGACGGCGACGTGGGACGGCGAGCGGATGCCCCAGGTGCAGCGCGTCGGAGATGCGGAGGCGGCGGTTCCGGATGCCGCCGCGCCAGCGATCCCGCGCGAGATCGCGGGGTCGCTAGCCGAGTTCGTCTCGGTGCTGCGCTCCGGAAAGACGCCGTCCGGCGAAATCCACTCGAACGTCTACAGTCTCGCTATGGTCGAGGCGGCGGTTCGCTCGGCGGAGACCGGCGCCCGCGTCCGCATTGCCGACGTGATCGAGGGGGCCCAGCGCGATGCGATTGCGGCGGAAGCTCGCGACGACGTTCGCGCGGAACTTGACGCGAATGCGATGGGCGCACGTCGGTGAGGCAGTGGAACTCCCCCTGACGCCAGTTCGCTGAGGATTCCCCGGAACCGAAGGTTTCGTCATCCGGGGAACCGCTCTTGCGCACCCGGTCTTCTTCGAGCTATCATCGAACCGGTTCGAGTCGAACCGGTTCGAGAAATTGAAGGAGTCGCGGTGCCCACCATCGGAGATGTGGCGAGCCTTGCTGGCGTGTCGCGCAGCACGGCCTCCTATGCGCTCTCGGGAAAGCGTTCAATCTCTGAAGACGTGCGACGTAAAGTCAACGAAGCGGTTGAGCAACTCGGCTACACGCCCAACGCCGGGGCGCGTGCCCTCGCGACCTCCCATACCAAGATCATCGGCCTGCTCGCCCGCTTCCTCGAAGACGAGTTCGCCCCAGCCATGCTGCAGTACATCCGCGGAATCAGCGAGATGGCAGCGCAGCTCGGTTACGACACCCTCCTCGTTTCGGAGGAGGACGGGGTCCGGGCGCTGCAACGACTGTCCAACACACGCATGGTCGACGGCTTCGTTCTGCTCAACGTCGCCGAGCACGATGATCGGTTACCCACCTTGCGAAACGCGAGCCAGCCCGGGGCGCTCGTCGGACTTCCGGACAATACGACCGGAGTCGACGTATTCGACCTCGACTTCGAAGCGGCCGGGCGCCTCATGGTCGACCGCCTGCACGAACTCGGGCACCGCGAACTTATCCTCGTCTCGCAGCCCGAACACGTGCTCAAGCGTGGCGGCGCGTACGTCTGGCGTCTCGCCAACGCGGCGTACGAACGGGCGGAGCAGCTCGGTGTTGCGCTGCATCGCTACTTTGGCGCATCGAGTCAGCCCGAGATCGGGAACGACCTCCATGGCTATTTCGATGCGCATCCCGCCGCAACAGGCCTCCTGCTCAACAACGAAGCGGCAGCGGCCGCTTTGCCGACGGTGCTTCATGAGCGCGGCATGTCATCCCCGCAGAGCATCTCCGTCATCGGCCGGTACTCGGACGACTTCGCGAAGACCTTCTCGCTTCCGTACTCCGCCATCGACAGCGCGCCGCACGAACTGGGCCGTCGCGCCGTTCAGCAACTCATTTCCCGCATCGAAGGCGCATCGACTGAAGCGGATCGAACCGTCGAACTCATCCCGCCTGTCATCAACGACCGCGGCAGCATCTCTGCTCCACCTCCCATCGCTTAAGCCCATCAATTAACCCCGACCCCTCGGGTTTCCTGTTCAAGGAGGAACGACAATGAAGAGAACGAGCGTAACCCTCGCCATGGCAACGGTCGCCGTCGCCACTGCCGCACTGGCCGGCTGTTCGAGTGCGGGCGGAGACAGTGGTGATGAGGCAAGCGGAACGTACACGTGGTGGGACCCGTACCCGCAGCACGAAAAGGACTCCGATTGGGAAAAGCGCGTTCAAAGCTGCGGCACCGAGGCAGGTGTGAAGATCGAACGCACCGCGTACGACACGACGTCTCTGACGAACCAAGCTCTGCTCTCCGCCCAGGAGGGCACGTCGCCCGACATCATGCTTCTCGACAACCCCGCCGTCTCGACGCTCGCCGAGACCGGGATGCTCACTACTGTGGACGAGCTCGGACTCGACGTTTCGACTGTCGACAAGAACCTGATTGCTGCTGGTCAGCTTGACGGCGAGACCTACGGCATCCCGATTGGTGCCAACACGCTTGCCCTCTACTACAACGCCGACATCCTGAAAGAAGCCGGTGTCGACCCGAGCGCGATCACGGATTGGGACAGCCTGACCGCTGCCCTCAAGGCCGTCACCGATGCCGGTCATAAGGGCATCACGTTCGCCGGAATTAACACCGAAGAGGGCTCGTTCCAGTTCCTCCCCTGGTTCTGGGGAGCGGGAGCTGACCTCACGCAGCTTGACTCTCCCGAAGCCGTCGCCGCTCTCGAATTGTGGTCTGGATGGCTGGACGCCGGCTACGCGCCGAACTCGGTGATCGGCAACTCCCAGAACACCACATGGGAGGAATTCCTGACTGGTGATTTCGCATTCGGCGAGAACGGCACATGGCAGGTCAACAGTGCGGCCGAGGCCGAATTTGAAACCGGCGTTATCGAGTTGCCTGCCATGGACGGAGGAGTCGCGCCTGCGCCGACCGGTGGTGAGTTCATCATCGCGCCGGTTCAGGAAGACGACTCGCGCTACGAGGTGTCGCGTCAGATCATCGAGTGCATGACGACGCCGGAAGGCTTCGTCGAGACCGCGAACACCTTCGCCTATTACATCCCGCCGACCGAGGACGGCCAGGACGCCTTGCTCGAGGAACACCCTGAGCTCGAGACGTGGGTGAGTGCTGTGCAGTCGGCCAAGGGCCGCACGAGTGACAACCTCGGGACTGACTACCCGGTCATCTCTGAGCAGCTCTGGACCGCCGTGCAGAACGCTCTCTCCGGTGCTCAGTCGCCTGAGGAAGCACTCAAGCAGGCTCAGTCGGCTGCTGAGCAGGCCGTCAACAAGTAAATTTCTCGTGCCCGGGGACTGCGTTCCCGGGCACGACATCAAGGAGACATGATGACGATCTCGAAGCCACGCACGAGCGGGGGAGGGCCGCCGACCGACACGGTCTCCGCGACCGTGCCTCGCAAGACGCGGGTCGTCGTGCGAGGAAAGGTGAACTGGGCGGCGATCGCATTTGCCGCTCCGCTCGTCATCTACCTTCTCGCGTTCTATGCTTACCCGCTGATCCGCAGCATCGACCTCAGCGTCCACGACTACACCATCCGCGCTTTCGTGCAGGGTGACGCTGAGTTCGTGGGCTTCGCGAACTACACGGAGATCTTCTCGTCAGGCCTGTTCGGCAAGGCGATCTGGAACACCGCGGTCTTCGTCTTCGTGTCGCTGATCTTCCAGTACGCGATCGGTTTGGCGCTTGCCGTCTTCTTCCGCTCGAACTTCCGGCTCTCCGGCATCCTGAGAGCGCTTTTCCTCGTGCCATGGCTGCTTCCGCTCATCGTCTCCGCCTCGACGTGGTCGTGGATGCTGAACAGCGAGAGTGGCATCATCAACTCGTTCCTTGGCGCGTTCGGGATCGGGCAGATCAACTGGCTCACCTCGCCGGACACCGCCATGCTCGCGGTCGTGATCGCGAACATCTGGCTCGGCATCCCATTCAACCTGGTCATCCTTTACTCGGGACTGCAGAACATCCCGAGTGACGTGTACGAAGCCGCATCCCTCGACGGAGCCAGTGCCTGGCGGACGTTCTGGTCGATCACCTTCCCTCTGTTGCGGCCGGTGTCGGCGATCACGCTTCTGCTCGGTCTCGTGTACACCCTCAAGGTCGTCGACATCATCTGGATCATGACCGCTGGTGGGCCGGCGAACTCGACAACGACTCTCGCGATCTGGTCGTATCGAGAGGCGTTCGGAACGGGCATGCCGGATCTGTCCCCGGCGGCCGCCGTTGGAAACGTGCTCATCATCATCGCGCTCATCTTCGGCTTCCTCTATCTCCGAGTGCAACGACGTCAGGAGCAATCATGACCGCGCGTCGACGGCCGTGGAAGACAATCGTCGGGCTTCTTCTGACGGCCCTCATGCTCTTCCCTGTCTATTGGATGATCAACGTCTCGCTTACCAAGACGCAGGACCTCCGGGTGACCCCGCCGAATATCGTGCCGCTCGAGCCGACGTTTGAGGGATACATCTCCGTCTTCAACCAGCAGCTTCCCGCTCTCGGCACAAGCCTGATCATCGGGCTCGGCTGCGTCGTCTTCACCGTCGTCGTCGCCGCGCCCGCGGCATACGCGATATCGCTTCTCCGACTTCGCGGAGGCGGCGCGCTCAACTTCATTCTTCTCGTAGCGCAGATGATTCCTGCGGTCGTCATGGCAATGGGGTTCTACGCCATCTACGTGAGACTTGACCTGCTGAACACCGTGTGGGGGCTCATTCTCGCCGACTCGACGATCGCGATCCCGTTCGCGGTGCTCCTGTTCACCGCCTTCATGAGCGGGCTGCCGAACGAGCTCATGCAGGCCGCTCGCATCGACGGGGCAGGGGCCGTCCGCACCTTTTTGTCCATCGTCATGCCGCTCAGTCGCAATTCCGTTCTCACCGTGTCGCTGTTTGCGTTCCTCTGGGCGTGGTCAGACTTCGTCTTCGCTTCGACGCTCAATCGAAACGGCGACATGATCCCCGTCACTCTGAGCATCTACGCGTACATCGGCAACAACACCACTCAATGGAACGCCATCATGGCGACCGCCGTGGTTGCCTCCGTCCCTGCAGCGATCCTCCTGGTCGTTGCCCAGCGATACGTCGCCGCGGGTGTCACCGCCGGCGCAGTAAAGGACTAGACAGTGACCGACTACGCTTCCCGCGTCGTTTCCGGCTTCCCGACAACGCAGGGCGGTGCTGCGCCGGCCAGCGCCGTTGCGCCGTCGCGCGGCCCGCGCCGAGGGGCCTTCGGAGCGGAAGTGAGCTTCGACGCCTCTGGCTTCTGGGGCTCGCGCCAGCGGGTGAACGCCACGGCGACTCTCGAGCACTGCCTCGACTGGATGGAGCGCCTGGGCTGGATCGAGAACTTCGACCGTGTCGCTCGAGGCGAGGTCACGTACGACAGGCCGGGGTGGCAGTTCTCCGACTCGGAACTGTACAAGCTCATGGAGGCGATGGCGTGGGAGTACGGCCGCACCCATGACTCTGTGATCGACAGGATGTTCCGCGATCTCACCTCCCGCGTCAGTGCTGCCCAGGATGCCGACGGGTACATCGGCACCGCTTTCGGGCACTCGGGTCTTCCTCCGCGCTACTCGGACCTGTCGATGGGGCACGAACTTTACAACATGGGCCATCTGCTGCAGGCCGGCGTCGCCCGGCTTCGCACGGTCGGCGATGATGAACTCGTGGACGTTGCCCGTCGCGCGGCAGACCACATCTGCCACGAATTCGGCCCCGATGGTCGTCAGGGAATTTGCGGTCATCCCGAGATCGAGGTCGCGCTCGCCGAGTTCGGCCGCGCGACGGGCGAGCGAACCTACATCGACCAGGCGCAGCTGTTCATCGAACGCCGCGGCCACGGCACGTTGCCCGTCCGGCCGCTCCTCTCTGCCGCGTATTTCCAAGACGACGTCCCGGTCCGCGACGCAGACGCGCTGAGGGGCCATGCCGTTCGCGCGCTGTACCTTTCCGCCGGTGCTGTTGACGTGGCCGTGGAGAACAGCGACGGCGACCTGCTCGCCAGCCTAGAACGGCAGTGGGAGCGTACCGTCGCCCGCCGGACATACATCACCGGCGGCATGGGTTCGCGGCACCAGGACGAAGGTTTCGGCGACGACTGGGAGCTGCCGGCCGACCGTGCTTACTGCGAGACGTGCGCGGGAGTGGCCTCCGTCATGTTCTCCTGGCGCCTCTACCTTGCCACGGGGAAGGTTCAGTACATCGACCTGATTGAACGCACGCTCTTCAACATCCTCGCGACGGCAGTTCGCGCAGACGGGCGCGCGTTCTTCTACGCGAACCCCCTGCAACAGAGAGAGACGGGCGACGCGGCCGAGCTTGATGGTCCGAATCTGCGTGCCGAGGGCAGCATCCGTGCACCATGGTTCGACGTGTCGTGCTGTCCGACCAATGTCGCCCGCACCCTCGCCTCACTTCACATGTATGCGATTTCAGTAGAAGACGACGTCGTGTCGCTTTTGCAGTACGCGTCGGGCGAGGTCGAGGTGGAACTCGGCGAGGAGAAACTGGCATTCAACGTCGTGACCCGCTATCCCGATGATGGCACCGTGCGTATTGAGGTCAGCGAGGCCCCAGACCGCGAGGTCACGCTGCGGTTGCGGGTGCCGAGTTGGGCCGACAAGGCGAAACTTGAGGTCGCCGGACAGCGTGCCGTGCGTCTCGAGTCGGGCTGGTTCGACGTACAGCGGCGATTCTCCACTGGAGACGTTCTCGTTCTCGATCTCTGCGCCCGACCACGGCTCACGTGGCCGGACCCTCGCATCGATGCTTTGCGCGGCACTGTCGCAATCGAAAACGGGCCGCTTGTGCTCTGCATCGAATCAACGGACCTGCCCGACGGCGTGGCGCTCGAGGACGTGCGCATCACAGCTGACGCTCCGATCGAGATGGATGCAGATGACGTGGTCGTTCGAGCCGTCGCCGTCGCTGAGCCGGCCGGGCCGACGACCGGTCCAGGCGCGCTCAGCCAGCGCCCGACGACGTCACCGCAATTGGAGTTCACACTTCGCGCCGCGCCTTACCACCAGTGGGCAGAGCGCCAGCCGTCGACCATGCGCGTGTTCGTGCCGACGGGGGAGCACGAAGCAGCACCCCGCTGACCGTGCGCCCGCGCCGAAGTGATTTCTGCGCGGGAACTGACAATGACACCGAGACAGAGAGGTACTCGATGAAGATACATCGACATGCGCGTCAGTCCGCGCGCGGAAGAAGCACAGCGGCACTTGCCGTTGCATCGCTCGCCGCGAGTTTCGTCGTGGCTAGTGGTGTTCCGGCGTACGCCGCTACACCAGACCCTGACCTGCACTACGCAATGGACGAGCTGACCGGAACGACGGTCGCCGACAGTTCAGGTAATGGCTGGGACGGCGAAACGAACGGCAAAGTGGAGCTCGTGGCATCCGATGAGGGCTCGGCCCTCGATTTGCAAGGCGGCCACGTCATTGTCCCGCGAGAAGTGCTTGACGGGGCACAGGATCTCACTGTCGCAACGCGTGTTCGTTGGGACGGTGATGGCGGCGCCTGACAGTGGATTTACGCACTCGGAACCGATAACAGCCGCTACCTCTTCTCGTCACCCTCTAACGGTGATGGCAACCTCAGAACCGCGCTCACGCGAAACGGAGGCGGCGCTGAATCGCAGAACACTGGTGTCGGCCCGCTGCACGTTGGTGAATGGGTCGATCTCGCTGTGAAGGTAGACACTGAAGCGAAGGAACTGACGACGTACCTCAACGGTGTCGCTGTGGTCTCGACGAAGACCGACATCAGCGCTGCCGAGCTGTTGACCGACGAGGCGACGTCGGCGGGGTACATTGGCAAGTCGTTCTATGTCGACCCGATGTTCAACGGTGCCGTTGACGACTTCAAGATCTACCGCGCGGCGCTGACGCCCGGGCAGGTCGCCGAGATTTCGGCAGAAGAAGCTCCGACACTCGAGAAGCTCACCACGAGCGCTTTCGCGATCCGCACGACGGTCGGGACGCCCCCCCGAACTGCCCTCGTCGGCGCAGGCGAGCTACACCGACGGCTACACTCGCTACGTTCCGATTGAGTGGGGCGAGATCGACCCTGCTGCCTACGCCAAGGGCGGCGAATTCACGGTCAACGGAACGGCGGCGGACGTGGATGTCACGGCCACTGTCGAGGTGCACCGCGGAGAGGTGAAGATCGATCTGGGCAGCGACACCGGAAAAGTTCACGGAGGCGCCTCCGGTGTGCTCTACGGCCTCTACGACGACGGGATGCTGACCGCGAACCTCATTGAGGGCATGAACGTCCGGAGCGTCGCGACGAAGGCGCAGGACGGCTCTCAGCATCCAGGATCTGACGCCCTTGAAATCTGCCGACGCTCGCTGACACCACCGGCGGGGACGTGTACTTGCGAATCACAGACTGGTACCGCGGCTTCCCTTACCAATGGCCGGGCGACACGCCTGCGGAGAAGCTCGCCGACTATCGCTCCGTTCTCGACGCGCAGCTCGCGATGATCGCCGAGGTTCCCGCTGACCAGCGCGAGCACCTCGTCATCGAACCGTTCAATGAGCCGGAGGGTAACATGTTCGGCACGGGAGAGTGGAGTCTGAATGGCACCTCCTGGCTCGATGATCCCGACGACTACTTCGCCGCGTGGGACTCCACATACAAACGCATCAAGGAAGTTTTCCCCGACATACGGATTGCTGGTCCGGGGACGAGTCTCCTGTTCAACCAGGTTCAAGGGTTCCTGACTCACACTGTCGAAGCAGATACCGTGCCGGATATCATCACGTGGCACGAACTGACGCACCCGCAGGCGATTCGCGATTCTGTCGCCAAGTTCCGTGGCTGGGAGAAGGACGTCTTCGCGGGCACCTCGTATGACGGTACGGTGCTTCCGATTAATGTCAATGAGTACGCGTTCAACTACCACACTTCCGTGCCGGGCCAGATGATCCAGTGGATCTCCGCCATCGAGGATTCCAAGGTCGATGCGATGATCGCGTTCTGGAACATCAACGGCAATCTGTCCGATTCGGCGGTGCAGTCCAACCGAGCCAATGGCCAGTGGTGGCTCTACAACGCCTACGCCCAGATGACCGGGCACACGGTCAGTCTTACGCCTCCCTCGCCCGGTGAGAACTACACGCTCCAGGGAGTGTCGAGTCTCGATGAGGAGAAGCGCACCTCGCGCACGATCATCGGTGGCGCAAGCGGCAATGCACCTGTGGATTTCGTCAACGTTCCGCGTGATGTCTTCGGCGACACCGTCCGCGTCGCGGTCCGACAGATTCCGTGGACGGGACAGCTGGGCGACTCCGCGCAGCCGACATTGCTGGGTGAGCAGATTCTCTCGGTCAGGGACGGCAAAGTGACGATCGACTTTGGTGGCGATCAGTTACCGAAGCTCATCGAGTCGTCTGCCTACGAAATCATCGTCACTCCCGCCGGGAATGCCGAAGCGCGTGCCTCAGATGCTCGGTGGCACGCGAGCTACGAGGCCGAGGACGCCGCTCATTCGGGCAGCGGTTATTCACGTAACGGCCCGGAGGGCTCACCCTCAAACGTGGGCAACTTCTACACCTCCGGCGGATACGACGTGGGTGGCCTGCGTACGGGGTCGGACGTGAAGCTTGACTTCACGGTCGAGGTTCCCGACGACGGTGCGTACGATCTGTCCGTCTTCGCCAACAGTCAGAACACCTATGAACTGGTCAAGGAGCAGGGTCCGACGAACGTCTTCCTCACGGTGGACGGCGCCGCAGAGCAGGAGCTATACCTCCCGCTTGGCTACAAGTGGCTGGTGTGGGACCACACCGACACCGTAGTTGAGCTCACGAAGGGTACGCACACGATCTCGCTGTCGGCGAAGAGCCTCGACGGATCGAAGTCCACCGTGGGTGACGCTATCGTCGACCGCATCACGCTGACTCGTGCTGCTGACCCCGACGCCGAAGCTGTCTATGAAGCCGAACTGTCTGACTACACGGGCAGCCTGAGTGTCGACCCTGCCGCAGCCAAGGTCGCCGCACCTGGCGCCGGAACTGTCACGCTCTCGCACGGCGAGACGGCGACATTCTGGGTCTACGGCGAAGCAGATGCTGAAGCGACCGTGGCCGTGGACGCCGTCGAAGGTGCTGCCGGCAACGTGCTCGTCAACGGATACAGCGTGCTGTCTCTGGACAAAGCGATGTCGGCGGCGGTCCACCTGCAGGGTGGCGTCAATAAGATCACGGTCGTCGGCGAGGGAGCGGGTGCCGTCATCGACCGCCTGCGAATCGGTGCGTCGCAAGAGGTCCTCACAACCACCGAATACCAGGCGGAGGATGCCGCAACAAGCGGTGATGCTGCCGTCGTCGACCTGACGCTCGCCGAGGGCAAGCAGGCCGTGGGCGGTATCGTCGGAGAGCCCGGAAACGAGAACACCCTCACCTTCACGGTATCGGCGGCGGAGGCCGGCCCGCACGCAGTGGTGGTGCGGTTCTCGAACCCGGAGCAGATCCCTGCCACGCACTATAACCCAAACCCCATGGCGCGTCACGCTGATATCAGCGTGAACGGTGGCGAAGCGTCGTCTTTCCTGTTCGTTCCTACCTTCCACGAAAACAACTTCTGGGAGCGCACGCTGACTCTCGATCTTGAGGAAGGGGAGAACACTATCACCTTCTCTGCCGAGGAGGAGCCTAACTTCGACGGCGAGACCTACGCAGAAGACAACTGGCCGGGAATCCCGCTGCGGGCTGACCATTCACCGATCATCGACCGGATCACAGTGTCGCAACTTGCCGCTCTCGCGGCAGACGACGACGGTGGTGAGCCGGGCGAAGGCGACGGTGCCGGTGATGACGGTGATGTCCCAGGAACCGGCGACGGTGACGACGGCGCCGGTGGCTCCGACGGATCGGCACCCGGTGGCGGTTCGCAATCGGACCAGAACGGTGACGGGACAAGCGACAACGCGAGCGGCACGTTGCCCTTCACCGGAGCAGACGCCCTCGCTGGGATCCTGGTGGCCATCGCCCTCATTCTCGGCGGAGTAACGACCGTCCTCGTGCGGCGCCGAATGGGTAAGAGGTAGTCGACGAACTCCTCAAGCTGCCGTGGCCGGATGCGCACATCGCGTATCCGGCCACGGTGCTGTTGCGCTCAATCCTGGGGACCTGTCTGTCAAGGTGCACGTGAAACTGGCGTTCTTAGTTGACAGCTGGTGCTACGCGGGATCACAACAGATGAATCGGGACATCGAGCTCTTCGAAGGCTGCATCCCGGCATATTGCCCACGAGCCGCCTGAGCTAGGTTAAGTCCTAGCCGGCCCGTCTCAAATGTCCACGTTCCTTGCGACGACTGCCGAAGAACGAAGGATCACGCGGGTGCAACGCTCACCGGCACTCATGGTTCGGCCACCCGCTCCCCTAGCGGATACTGACCATTGTTCAGAAGCGAACGATTCGTTGCGGGACAAAGCACAGAAAACCTGACTCTATCTCTCACGCCCTGCCACATTTAGCTGCCTTCGCGTAGCGGGCCGAGGTGATGAGGGGGTCCGTCAGGGCGCGACCCACCACAGCCGCATATGCGCCGAGGTTGAGGACGCGCACCACATCGGCGGGGGATCGCAGACGGCCCTCCGCGATCACGCGGATGTTGCGGGCGGCGAGCTGCTCGACCAATGCAAAGTCTGGGCGCTCGGGATCCTTGCGAGTGTAGGGCGTGTAACCGGACAGCGTGGTGCCGACCAGTGCAGCACCAGCATCCCATGCCCTCAGTCCCTCATCGAGGGTCGAAACGTCGGCCATGACGGGAAGCCCCGTCAGATCGCGTACTGCGCCGATGATCGACAGGTCTCCGCCGCGGATCTCGCGCGAGGCATCGACGGCGATAATGTCTGCTCCCGCCTGTGCGAGTTCGAGCGCATGCTCAACCAGGGGCGTGATGACATCACGAGTGCCATTGTGCTCCTTATGCAACCCGATGACCGGCAGATCAGTGATCTCACGCACGGCGCGAATGTCGGCAGCTGAGTTGATGCGCAGTCCGTTCGCTCCGCCGAGCATAGTCGCGTGCGCGAGCGCGGCGATCATGCGGCTTTCGCGCAAAGGGCTGCCCTCATCAGCCTGAACCGAGGCGATGAATCCGTGCTTGAGCTGGACTATGCGTTCGTGCGTCACTTAATGGCCCCCGCGCTGATTCCGCCGATGAAGAACTTTTGCCCGATCAGGAAGATGATCAGCGCAGGAATGGTGAACATGGTACAAGCGGCCATGAGCGGACCCCACGCGACGTCGTTCTCGCCGAAGAACGCATAGAGGCCGATGGACAAGGTGTACGTCGACTCGTCATTCAAATAGATGAGGGGATTGAGGAAGTCGGTCCACGCCCACACGAATTGAAACACCGCGGCCGTGACGATCGCGGGACGCGCAATGGGAAGAACGATGGTCGCGTACGTACGAAACTCGGATGCTCCGTCGAGTCGCGCGGCCTCAATGAGGTCGTCGGGAACGTTCATGAGGAACTGCCGGATGAGGAAGATGAAGAACGGCGTTCCCAGGAACGCCGGGACGACGAGCGGTAGGTAGGTGTTCGTCGCACCGACGCCGTTCCAGATGAGGAAGAGGGGGATGAGCGTCACCTGCGGCGGCAGCATCATGGTGGCAAGCACCATGATGAACAGTGGCTTCGCCCCGGCCCATTTCACCTTCGAGAGTGCGTACGCGACGAGCGGGCACGACAGTGCCGTGCCGAGAACGCTGAGCCCCGCGACGAGCATGGTGTTGCCGAGGTAGCGCCACACGGGAATCTGATCGAACGCAGTAGCGAAGTTGTCGAACGTCCACTCGCTGGGGATCAGCGTCGGCGGTGAGCTGAAGACATCCTGCGGTGACTTGAGTGCCGTCGACAGCATCACGAGCAGCGGAAAGACGAAGACAAGCGCCAGCGCGATGACGAGCCCGTGCTGCCGCAGCCGCCGCAGGAACTTCGGCGTGCGCTTGGTCGCCGGGAGCTCGCGTGGCGTGCGAGCATCCGTCAGGATCTGCGTGTCACTGAGAGCCATAGTGCACCCACCGTTTCGAAGAGGCCAACACAACAAGAGTGATGATGAGCGTGACGATGAAAAGCACCCAGGCCATTGCTGACGCGTAGCCCATCTTCAAGTAAACGAACGCGTTCTGGTACAGGTACATGGCGTACGTCAGCATGGACTGATCAGGGCCGGAGCTGATGTTGTTGAGTCGTTCCTGCGCGAGGACGTATGGCTCGGTGAAGATCTGCAGGTAGGCGATGAGGCATACGATCACCTGGAACAGCGTGACCGGCGAGACCGTTGGCCAGGTCACGTTGAGAAAGCGGCGCCAGGGGCCGGCGCCATCAATGGATGCTGCCTCGTAGAGTTCGTGCGGAACATCCTTGAGCGCGGCGAGGTAGATGATCATGGTGCCGCCGACCGTCCAGAGCACGACGAGCACGATTGCCGGCTTCGTCCAATCTGGTTCCTGCAACCAGCTCGGCCCGGTGATGCCAAACCAGGAGAGGAAATGGTTTACGAACCCATACTGAGTGTTGAGGAGCCAACGCCAGAGATATCCGCCGACAACCACCGGAATAATCGAGGGCAGATATACGAACGCACGGTAGAGCGGTTGTCCCTTAATCGGCGTGTTGAGTAGGTGCGCCCCACCCAGCGCGATTGCAATGGTGAGGGGCACACCCATGACAGCGAGTACCAGTGTGTTCGCGAGTGACTTCCAGAACACATCGTCATTGGCCATCTGCTCGTAGTTTTCGAGGCCGACCCAGTCTGGAGATTGGAAAAGGTTGAAGTCGGTGAAACTGTAGTAGCCGGACGCGAGAATCGGATACGCGAACAGGCCGAGAAAGCCGACGATGAATGGCGAGGCGAAGGCCGCTCCGATCCAGAAGGAACGTCTGCGCGAACGTGGACGCTTGCTGTTCCGGCTGAATTGATCGGAACGACCCTCGCGAATTCTCTTAGCAGTGAGTGTCATTGGAGACTTACTTCGTGTAGCTCTTCGCTCGAGATTTCACGTATTCGAGTGCCTTTTCGCCATCTGACTTGCCCCGAACAATGTCATCAAATGCGTTTCCAAGATCAGTCGAGTATTCAGCGCTGTAGGGTGCGCTAGCGAGTGACTTGGCGTTGGGACTCGTGAGCGCCTCGCCCCAGACCTCAAAGTTCTCAAGATCGCTGTATGCATCGCTGCCGAGCAGGGACGTTCGCGCCGGCAAGTTACCGAGCGTGAGGCTGAACTTCTCCATCACGTCGGGACTCAGCAGATAAGCAAGAAATTCCGCAGCCTCGTCCTTGTGTTTTGAATTGGTCGGAATGAACAGTGTGCTGGAGGTGACCTGAGTGGAATTTTCGAGGTCCGCAGATGCAGCAGGGATCGCCGTGACGCCCCAGTCGAGATCTGGCGCAACCTCGGCCGCTTGAGCCGAGCGCCATTCACCGTCGATGATCATCGCGACTTTGCCACTGAAGAACGAGTCTTCTGCGGACAAGTATTGGCCTTCGCCTGCTTTGAAGTCGGCGAGCTTGTCGGCCCCGACCAGGTCCACGACATTTTCCTGCCACCAGTCGACGGCTTCGATATTGCCAGCATCTGTTGGCGTCGGACCGTTCTTGTCGCTCCACGCTCCGCCGAAGGCGAAGCCCAGAGTGGTGAGCGTCGTTGTGGTGTTCGCGTCTCCGATTCCAAGTTGTGAGATTTTGCCTGAATCGTCTGTCACTGTCAGCTTCTCAACCGCAGTTGCGAGCTCATCCATCGTCGTCGGAGGCTCAACTCCCGCCTCGTCAAGAAGTTTCTTGTTGTACAGGAGCTGGAAGCTGTGTACTGCAATCGGCAACGCATATGTCTGACCGTCGTGTTTCATCTGCTCAAGCGCGGCGGGAGCAAAATCGTCGAGATCGATGTCTTCTGACTCGATGTACTCGTCCAGCGGCGCCAGGACTCCCTTTGCCGCCCAGGAGCCCATGTTCTCTCCGAAGTTGTCGGAAATATCGAATGAACCGTTCGCTGACGACATCGATGTGAGCTGCTTCTGCTGGTCTGGGCTCGAGACACCCTTGACGACAATCTCATCTTGGCTCGCATTGAAGTCGTCGATGATCGACTCGAGGACCTTGGCTTCTGGCCCCGACCACAGATAGGAGAACTTGAGAGTCGTCGGACCATCGCTCTCTCCGCCGGAGCAGCCGGCAAGTGTGAGCGCGGCCGTGGCGGCTATGGCAATGCCTCCCAACCAGCGTGATCGCGTGGTGTTGCAAAGTCTGTTCTTCATGTTGCCCTTTCCATCTTTGGCTATGGCAGAATCTAAAAGTGGTATAGACCAATCGTTTGACGATGCTGGAAATCTTGACACACGGGATGGTTGAACGTCAAGATTGGTCCGAACCATTATCAAAAAGGAGCTGAAGTGGCGGGGCCAGCACGTCAGACAAAGCACACGAAGGTGCGCGAGTACCTCGTCGACCTCATCGAGGGCGGACTCGAACCAAACGAGAAACTACCGACCGAAAGGGAACTTGCAGAGACACTCGGCGTCACTCGTGTGACGGTTCGCAAGGCTTTGGATGAGCTTGAGAAGGATCAGCTTGTCTATCGAGTTCAGGGCGCCGGCACATTCGTTAATGAACCTCGGATCAGTAAGACGTTCGAGTTCCACTCCTTCTCAGAAGACATGCTTGCTCGAGACCTCACACCGGGGTCGGCTGAAACGTCGATCACGCTAGAGAGCGCTGGCGGCCGGATCGGATTTGCTCTTGGGCTCAGCCCGGCTGATGAGGTCGTGCACGTCATGCGTGTGCGGACCGCTGATGGGCGCCCGATGTGTCTTGAGCACTCCTACTTGGATGCTTCTGCTGTTCCAGGATTCGCGCAGGCCTTTTCAGGCGAGTCGCTTTATCACGAGCTGCGGGAGTCTTATGGCATCCGACTGGAACGAGCCGATCAGACCATACATGCTGTTGTGCTTGACGAGGCAGCGGCGGGTCTTCTCCGAGTGCCCCCTTTCTCCCCAGCCTTTAGCGTGCAGCGCACTGCCTATGACCATCGCAATCGCGCAATTGAGTACGCAGAATCCCTGTATAGGGGCGACCGCTACTCATATGAGCTCTCCATCAACAGAATTTCTTCGCAATGAGACGGGACACTATGAACCTCACCGAACGCCGAATCGCTCTACTGCCGCTTGACGACAGGCCCGTCAACGTACTGTTGCCCGGCGACGTGGCTAACGTCGCTGGCGTTGCGCTCGACGTTCCAGACGCCGCCATGCTTCCCGAATACCGAGAGCCAGGAGATACAGCTGCCCTAGCAGCATGGTTGCGCGAACGTGCCGAGAATCCGAGTACTACACACCTTGTTGTGTCTCTCGACATGCTTGCCTATGGCGGTCTGATTGCGAGTAGAACCTCCTCTGATTCCGTTCGCGACGTTCTCGCGCGGCTTGATGTTCTGCGTGAGATCAAGCGGAAAAGGCCTGAGCTTGAGATCTATGCAGTGACACTCGTCATGCGCGCAAGCAACTCCTATTCGAATGCTGAAGAACCCGAGTACTGGAAGGACTACGGCAAAGACCTGCATGAGCTCGGTGGTGCACTCCACCGAGTCGTTTGGGAAACCGAAGATGGTCTGGGCGTTGGCGCTGCTGACGTTCCAGATTCCGTTGTGTCGGACTATGCATCAAGGCGAGTGCGAAACCATATTCTGAACCTCAGCGCACTCCTCCTGAAGAATGAAGGGGTTCTGGACTTTCTCGCGGTGACGGCTGACGACACTGCAACGTTCGCGGCTGGATCTGCTGAACAGGTTTGGCTGCGGCACTGGATGCGCTTCCTGCCAGGTGCCAGCGACACACTCATGTACCCGGGAGCTGATGAAGTGGGCGCAGCTCTTGTTGCCAGAGCAATTGCAGAGTCGAATGATGCGAGCCCGAGCTTCGAAGCTCGCGTCGCTCAAGAAGGCGGATTCGAGATCGTTCCATCGTTTGAGAACAGGCCCCTTTCCGCGTCAGTGGCACGTCAGATCAGAGCCGCAGGCGCTCGACAGGTCGAGTCAGATGCCGATGTTGTACTAGTGCTGCACGCTCCAGATCCTGACCGCCACGACATGTTTCGGGGCTATCCCGTGAAGCCAAATCGCGAAGCGGCAGAGGCAACAGCCGCGCTGATTAAGCGATCGTTGGATGAAGGAAGTCGAGTTGCGCTCGCCGATGTCCGTTTTCCAAACGGAGCGGATGCTGAGCTGCTTAAGCGACTTGCAGATGAAGGGTTGCTGGACCGTCTTGAAGCGTTCGGTGCTTGGAATACGGCGGGAAACACGATAGGCAGTGTGATCGCGCTCACGGTAGCGGCGGAGGTCGGTCGAGCGGCCGGAAGCTATGATCCAGAAGCGTCTCAACGGGCGCTCCTTACGCGGCTACTTGATGACTATGCGTATCAGTGTGTGATTCGTAGTGAAAAGGGGCCGCAACTCTTTCCCGACAGATTTCCACTTGCAGATGACGTCGACGTTCGCACCGCGGAAGCCATAATTCGCGCAGAAATGAATCAGATGCTGGGGGAAGAGTTGCCCGGAGAAGACTGGACGGTCTCGTCGCTGACGTTGCCTTGGCGTCGAAGCTTCGAGGTCGCGATCAGGCTTTCTCGGAACTAATTCTCCTGTTTCCCACTGCACTCTGATGACCCTGCGATTCCTTCATGAGTTCGCTCTCGCCCAAGCGCCGTCGCTTGTAACTACCTTTTGGGGAGGGGAGTACGAGGTGGGAGTCTGAGGAGTCCGTACGAGCGTGCTCGTGAACGTTGTCGGAAGAGCAGACGCTGTGCGCGTTGGAAAGCCTACCTATTGGCTTCCCGGCCGGGCGACGCCGACGCGGTAAGCCCAGACGACCGTCTGGACGCGGTCGCGCACGCCGATCTTCGCCATCGCGCGGCTCAGGTGCGACTTGACGGTGCTGGTCTCGACGAACAGCTCCTGCGCGATCTCCGCGTTGGAGAGGCCGCGGGCGAGCAGCCGGACGATGTCCGTCTCGCGCTGTGTGAGGGACGCGCGGGCCGCGGCATCCTGCGAATCGGGCTCTGAGACGCTGGGTGATTTGCGGCGCGCGAACTCCGCGATGACTCTGCGGGTCACCGACTGATCGACGAGGCCCTGCCCCGAAGCCAGGCGGCGCACCGCGTCGATGAGGTCGTCAGGGTCGGTGTCTTTCAGAACGAACCCGCTCGCGCCGGCCTCGAGAGCACCGAAGACGTACTCGTCGAGATCGAACGTCGTGATGATGAGCACGGCCGGAGCATCGGCATCCGCCACGATCTGTTCGGTCGCGGTGAGGCCGTCGCCGCCCGGCATCCGAACGTCCATACACACCACATCGGGGCGGAGCCGGCGCACGAGCTCCACCGCCTCGGGGCCATTGGATGCTTCGCCGACGACCTCGATGTCGTCCGCGGACTCCAGAATGACCCGGAACCCAGCACGCACCACCGCCTGGTCATCGGTGAGAACGACAGAGATCATGCGGGTGCTCCTTCGGTCGGGTCGTGGTCGGTCGAGGTGGCGCTGCCGGGGTCGGTCGCCAGGGCGCTGCCGGGGTCGGTCGCCAGGGCGCTGTCGGCATGGTCGGTGTCGGGCTCTGCCGGAACAGTGAGCGTGACGCGCCAGCCACCAGAGGGCGTGGATGCCGCAGCGAACGTCGCCCCGATGAGCTGGGCACGTTCGCGCATGCCGATGAGCCCGAGGCCGCGGCGCGTGTCGTCGTGCGTCGGCGTGGGAGACGCGGCGTTCTCGACCTCAAGGGCGACGGCCGTGTCGGTGTAGCGGAGTGCGACCGTGACCGGGGCGCCCGGCGCGTGCTGCCGTGCGTTCGCGAGAGCCTCCTGCAGCACGCGATACACCGTCACGTCGGCGACCGGCGGCAGCGGGAACGCCGTGCCCGAGCGCGTGAACTCGACGTGGGTTCCGAGGGCGCGCGCCGTGCCGACGAGATCATCGACCACCGCGAGCCCCGGTACCGGAGCGGTGTGCTCACCGGCATCCTGTGTCTCTGCGTGTGGTTCTCTCAGCACGCCGACCACCAGGCGCAGATTCGCCAGGGTCTCTTTGCCCTGACTGCGGACCCAGGCGGTCGCCTCCTTCGCGGCATCCGGGTCTTTGTCGATGAGGCGCTCGATGGCGGCCGACTGCACGACCATTCCGGAGAGGTGATGCGCCGCGATGTCGTGGAGCTCGCGGGCCATGCGCGAACGCTCGGCGGTGATGGCGGCATCCGCACGCTCGTGCTGCTCGCGAATCGCCTCGGCCGCGCGCACCCGCACAAGCGTGAGGTAGCGGCGGTGGGAAGCGACCGTGATTCCGATGAGCACCGCGATGCCGTAGGTGAGGAAGGTCGAGCCGGCGTCCGCGAGGTACTGCAGCGGCAGCGGTGTGGGGCTCGAGCGACCGAGTACGGTGTTCAGCACGTTCGGCGCACCGGCGTACAGCGGCGTTGCGATGTACAGCTTCACCGCGAGCGACGCCGCGGCCTCGAGAGCGCCGACGACAGCGATCGTGGCGACGGCGCGGGCGGCCGGCAGGAGTGTGCCGACCGTATACGCGGCGATGAGCGGCGCGAGACCGCTGATGCCGACGCCCGGCGGAAACAGCCCGACAAGCGCCACCTGCGTGGCCGCGACCAGAGCGAACGCGACGGTCGGGTGCGAGCGCCGCAGGCAGAGCGGGGCGGCCTGCGCGGTGCTGACGACAAGAATCGCCGTGAGGTGAGGCGCGCTGAAGGTGCTGCCACCGGCCGCGTCGAGAAACGCGATGAGACTCCACGTCAGCACCAGGTTCGAGATCGCGATGAGGGCTGCGAGGGCGATGTCGCGCGAGAGCGGGGTGGCCAGGCCGATGCGGGTCAGGATGCCGTCCAGCCACGTACTCCAGCGGGGCGGCGTCGCGAGCACCGCCGCATCGGTTGCGCCCGTGCTCGCGCCCGTGCTCGTGCCGGTGCTCGGCGTGGTGGTGTCGCGCATGCGATGGCCCTCCGGTGAGAGTGGAGCCGGGGAGCGTCGCCCGGCGGCATCCTCTCTCTTGATGCTAGACGAGACGACCGCGCCGCCCGGCACCCGGTGTGACGACCGGATGCCGAGCGGCTCTGAACCGCGACCGCTCATACCGAGATGCTCGGCGCGAGCAGCTGGAACGTGATCGCGAACCACGCGACACCCACGAGCGCGGCGGCGACGAGCACGCTGCCGGTGACGCGCTTCCACCCGACACGGTGACGGATGCCGAGCGCCACGGCGATCGCGGCCGGAACGATCGCCAGCACGCCGACGCCCTGCAGCACCTGGGTAAGCCGGACCGCGACATCCGGGGCGCCCTGCAACCCGATCACGGTGGAGATGATCGCGATCCAGGCGGCGAGGGCGACCAGCGCCGCGAGCGAACCGACGCGGGTCGCCAGGCGCGAGAGCCGGTGCGCGCGGCTGAGCGGGGCAGGTTTCGCAGCGCGGTAGTGACGGCGGGCGAGGGCGCCGATCGGAATCGCGAGCAGCGCGATCAGCAGCACGAGCGCCGAAGCGACGAGCACGGGCAGCGCGATGCTGCCGCTGAGTGCGGGGCCGACACGGTTGAGGCTGAACGCCGATTCGAAGCCGATCGTCTGCACCTGGTCGCCATCCAGACGCATCGTCAGGATCTGCTGACCGCCGACCTCCTGCCAGACCCACGGCGCGACCTCGCGAAAGACCGTGGGCTCCGGAGCCATGAGGCCGGGCGTGAGAACGATCGTGCCGTCTGGCCGCGCGGTGACCTGCAGCTGGGTCAGCGCGCCGAGCGTCGCGAGATACGTGCTGTGGAAGCTGCGCGTGGACGCGTAGGTTCCGGCAGCCTGCTGCGCGTGCTGCTTCGCGGTGGGCTCGGCCGCAGCATCCGTGTCGCCTTCGCCTTCGCCTGTCGTGGCCGTGGCGTTGCCGGTGTCGGCGGGGAAGTACCGGTCCGTGAACCCGTGCATGACCGCGTTGCGGACGTCGATCGAGGCCGTCGCCGTGCTGCCCGAGCTGTTGAGCGACAGGAAAATTCCGGTGGCCTCATCAGGATAGAGCTGCATGTGCGAGTGGAAGAGGTCGGTGTCGCCGCCGTGCCCGAGAATGTGGTGGCCGTTGCGGCTTTCGTCGAAGAATCCGAGCGTCATTCGCGGGCCCTCCGCGAGGGTGCCGAGGGTGTCTGCCGTGAGCGCGGGCTTCTGCATGAGCGCGCGGGTGTCAGCGGCGAGCATGTCGTCGGCGTTCTGGTGGTCGCCGAGGTGCGCGAGCATGAACTGTGCCATGTCAGCGGCGGTTGTGCTGAGCGCTCCGGCGGGCGCGGGGGAGATCAACTCGAACGGGCTGGCCGGACCGTTCGAGGTCGCGTAGCCCTTCGACATACGGTCGGCGAGGTCATCGGAGAGCGGCTGCTCGAACGTCGTCGAGTCCATGCCGAGCGGGGCGAGGATGCTGTCAGCGACATAGCGCTCGAAGGGAACGCCGCTGACCCGCTGCACGATGTACCCCGCGAGGCCGTTGCTGTAGTTGGAGTACGCCGGCGTGGTGCCCGGGCGGTAGACCTGCTCGGGCGGGTTCGTGGCGAGATTCTCGCGCAGGGTCGGGCGTGGTCCCTCGTAGCGGATCATGTCTTGGAGGCGCTCCTCGAACCCGGCCGTGTGCGTCAGTAGGGTGCGGAGCGTGATCGGGTCGTCGAAGTTCCGCGGAATCTCAAAGTCGAGGTACGTCGAGACGTCGACGTCCAGGTCGAGGTCGCCGCTCTCAACGAGCTGCATCACGGCAGTGTCGGTGTAGAGCTTCGCGATCGAGCCGACGCGGAAGAGCGTGCCTGCGGGGTCGACCTCGGTCTGCTCGGCGACGTCCGCATATCCGTAGCCGCGCGTTGTGAGCACCTCGCCGTCGGACACGACAGAGACGGTCGCGCCCGCAATGTCGAAGTTTTCGAGAGCAGCGGGCAGGATGCCGTCGAGCCACGCATCGACGTCACTCTGCGTCAGCGTGGTCGGCGTTTCGCTGCCGCTCGTTCCTACTGCCTCTGCGGCGGGTACGGGAACGTGCGGCGCCGCTGTCGTTGCGGCCGGGGCGGCGCACCCGGCGAGCAGCGCGACGACTGCGCCGGCGGACGCCGCGGCGACGCCGACCCGCCGTGCCCCCGTGCGCCCGCGCCCACCGCTTCGCTTTTCCTGCCTGTCGCTTCCCAAGCCGCGTGCCTCGTTTCGCAGCGTCTGCTCTCTGCCTACTGGCCCCCGCGCGTCGTCTCGCAGCTCCTGCCCGGTGTCTCCTGGCTTCCGCGCGCCGACTCGTGGTCTCGACCTGCTGTGTCTGAGCCGGACCAATCTCCTGGTGATGTGCATGAAAGAGCTCCTCGTCTGGTTGCTCTTCCATCGTTTCGAGATCGTGCCGCGGAGACATCTGGCGCAGGTCGAGTCTTCGCTTCCTCCTTAAGGGGGAGTCGGCGCGCGCCCGCATCGCTCCTCAGTACGGTCGTCCTTCGCACCCAGCCCTACCTACCCCGAGAGAGCGGTCTGCGGTCATTAGTGCCTGCCGCGGCAAGCTCTAATGACCGCAGACCGCTCTCACGCCGAAACCTGCGGAGACCGTCGAATGTGCACCTGCGCGCAGCATCCATCCATTGAGGGGGGCGCATTCCAATTACCGCGGTTTGCGGGACCGCTCGGGGTAGGTTGCTTGAGTGAAGTGGATCCTCTACGACGTTGGTGGCGTCCTCGAGAATGTTGATGATCACAGCTGGCCGCTGGAGTTGGAGCAAAGCTGGAGCATCCGGCTTGACATGTCCGTCGAAGCCCTGCGAGCCCGCCTCGATTCTGCGGCTCTGCCCGACGTCACCTTGCAGTCGGGAGTCGCAGACGAATATTGGCGAAGGTTCGCTGTCGCGTTAGAGATCGATGAGGATGCGGTCGCGACCATGCGAGGTCAGCTATGGGACGCATACTGCGGTCACGGAAACGTCGAACTGCTCGATCACGCGCGTTCGTTGCAGGGGCGGGCCGGGCTGGCCATTCTCTCGAACTCCGCTGACGGTGCGCGTGACGAAGAGGAGCGGCGCTTCGGTTTCTCATCGATCTTCGATCCGATTTGCTACAGCCACGAACAGGGCGTGGCGAAGCCGGATGCTCGAGCGTATGTGAACGCTCTGGAGAAAATGGGTGCACGTGCGGGTGATGTCCTCTTCATCGACGACAACGACGCTCCAGTGCGTGGTGCGGAGGCGTGCGGGATCCGTGCCATCGTGCACTGCGACAATGCGACGACAATCGCTGCGATCGAGTGCTTCCTCGCCAGCTGATCGGGTCGCTCTGCCGCGATTGGAACGTCTGTCAGGCCGCCAGGATCGCAGTGACGGCCTCGGCAGCACTCGAACATCGAGTATCGAAACGTTCGATGTCGGATGGGACGGTTGCGTTCAGGGGAGCGATCCACGCTGTGTGGAGTCCAGCGTTCACCCCGCCGCCGACGTCGTGTTCGAGACTGTCGCCGATCATCCAGCCTTCGAGTGGGCAGCCGATGCGTTCAGCCAAGATAGTGAAGATTCGGGCATCCGGTTTACGGACTCCAGCCTCGCCCGAAATGACCCACCCATCAACCAGGTCTGCCAGGCCCGTCGACCGAATCTTGCCCTCTTGGTTGTCCACCATTCCGTTGGTTGCGATGCCAATGTTCCAGCCCGCAGCTCGGAGCTCAGCAAGCGACTTTTTGTCTTCGTGCGTGCACTGCACGAGCTGCGGCATCCGTGCTCTGTATGCCGCCCACACCTCTGCTCCTGATGCCGGCAACGAGCACTCTTCGACGATGCGGTCGAAGCTCATCTCCTTCGAAGCCCTTTCGCGGAGCGCGGCAGCGACGAGATCGGTAGCGCCGTTTGGCAGGTTCCACTGCGAGACGAACTCGTCCGCCCAGGATCGCGCGGCACTCATCTGGTCGACGAGAGTTCCGTCCAGGTCAAACACAGCAAGGGGCACTCGGCGAGCCTAGTCAAAGAACCATTGCGTGTGGAGCTCGAGAATACAAATCACCGAAACTGATTATCTTCGACAAGATCACCGGTTGCTGCGGAGGAGCGAACTGCCCACTCTGCGATTACATCGTCGAGCGCGGCAACTGCGAGATCTGACTGGCTCAGCGGCTTTCTCCATACGAACTGCTGCATCTCATCGCTGGGTGTTGCTTGCTGGTCGGTGACCTCCGCGAAGTAGATGGCTCCCAGCTCGTCGCGGATCGGAGCAGTCAAAGCGAACCGCGCATAGCCGAGTAAGCCAAGTGTGTCGACACGGATGCCCGTTTCTTCTTCGAGCTCACGTCGAGCCGCTTCGAAGAAGGACTCCCCGGGCTCGACAATTCCACCGGGGAGTTCGTATTCGAGTCTCCAGGTGTTCATGCCAAATAGCACGCGCTGCGTGGCACTGTCGACGAGTACGGCAAGCGCCAAGGGGCAGGGTGTGTGCGCGGCTGCGGCAACGAGTTCTTCGTGGGTTGCCGCTTCGACCGAGAGAAGGCGGTTGCCATGGCGGTCAGTCGCGAAAGTTGAGTTCATTTGAAAAGACTACTGAGACGCTGTCCGTATCAGCGCAAGTGCTCCCGCTTGAGTGAATCGCGAATCCAGCCGGTTGTGAGCTATGAGATCAGCTCGGCGAAGACCGGGCACCGGCATCCTGGAGCGCAACATCAAGGATGCTAGTCGAGCGCGTCGAACTCCTCGTCGATCTTGCGCAGCTCAGCGAATGCCTGCTCGCGTTTGATGTTCTCTCGCTCACGCAGACGGAGTACGTCGTCTGTGCGAAGTCTCGTGTGGGAGCCGACCTTTCGGCCAGTGATCTCACCAGAGGCGATGCGCTTCATGAGCGTCGGCCGCGACACTCCGAGCATCTCGGCAGCGATAGTCGTGGTGACTTCCTCCGGAAGGCCGGTGATCGTCACTGACCCGTTCCCGAGGCAAGCGAGGATGTTGAAGACAAAATCACTCAGATGCGGGTCAAGCTGAACGACTTCGCCCGTGACCGTCTTGACGCTCACTTCATGGTGAAGATGCCCGTGGCCGCGCCCGGCAGCTGGTCGTGCGCTGCGGCGAGGGCGTTCCGGGCGCGCTCCAGGGTCGGCTCGTCGCGGACAAGAGCCGCCGCTCTCGCGACGAGGAACCACATCGCTTCGAGGAGATGGTCGGCCGGCGGCTCGGGGAGTTCGCGGAGCGCGGCCCTCGCGGCATTCTTCTGCCCTGAACCCGCGAGGAGGAGCGGCTCGACCCAGCGGGAGTACGGACCCCAGTCGGTGGTGTCGGGTGCGGGGAGCGGCAGGTTGTGCGCGACGCGGATGCTCAGCAGCGCGAGCGGCAGCAGTCCGTGCTGCATCCCGGGCATTCCGGCGCGGTCGAGCAGCGGCGACGCGGCCCGGTAAGCGGTCGCGACCTCGTCCGGCGGGTGGCCGGTGAGCGCGAGGCGCAACGCGCGATACCAGGTGGTGAACACCTCGATGAGCGGCGACTCGTAGCGGGCGGCGAGGGCGTCGGCGGCGTCCGCATGCTCGTCGGCCCCGACGACGTCGCCGAACGCGCATCGCGACTGCAATCGGATGAGCCGGCCGAGCAGCTCGAACGCGGGCAGATCATGGCGGGATGCCACGACGATGAGCTCCGCTCCGATCCGGTCTCTTGTCGCGGCGAGACCCGCGCGATGGAAGCTCTGCATGAACGTGCCGTTCAGCGCATAGGCCAGCAGTGCCGGGTCATCGAGCGTGCGCGCGAGTGCCTCGGCCTCGGCCGCGGCCTGCTGGGCGCCCGGGAAGGCGGTTCCGCGCGATTCGATCGCGATCGTGGCGAGAAGTCGTGCGCGAGCTGCGGCGTGACCGGCGGGCAGCGCGTCGAGCGCGCGCTCAGCCGCGGCGACCACTTCGGCGGCGAGGTCTGGAAAATCGGAGCGCGCCCAGATCGCCGGAACGTCATAGGCGCCGATCACGCGCGCCGTCAGAAGCGGGTCGCCGAGTTCTTCGGCCGCGTGGATCGTATCGACGCGCTGACGCTGCGCCGCCTCGAGGCCGTCGCCACCAGAGAGCGCGAGACTGCGCAGAAGATCGACGGTCGACCGCAGCTGAGCGCGAGATCCCAGCGCGGCCGCTCCCTCTGAGGCGGCACGTGCTCGCGCCCAGACCGTGCTCGCGGCATCCAGCGGCTGCGCGCTCGGACCGAGCTCGGGCGACTGTGCGAGAATCTGCCCCTCCAGTCGTGCGAGCGGGGCGCTCGGGTCGAGGCCCAGCTCGTCCGCGAGGCGTGAGCGCGCGCGGCGGGCGACGTCGAGGGCATCCTTCTGTCGCCCCGAGCGATACAGCGCCACGGCGAGCAGCCGCCAGGCGTCCTCCCGCCACGGATGATCGGTGACGTGCGCATCGAGAACCGGCACCGCGTCCGCGTGGCGGTCCAGAGACAGCAGCGCCTCCGCGTGCGCCTCGACGGCCTGCAGCCGAAGCTCCGTGAGACGCGCGCGTTCGGCGAGCGCCCACTGCGCCTCGGCGAAGTCCGCGTACGCCGGGCCGCGCCACTCCGCCAGGGCCCGGCTCAGCAGGTCTGCGGCATCCAGGGGCTCCGCACGGCGGGCAGCCGCGACGTCGCGTTCGAAGCGCCACGCATCTACGGCATCCTCGCCCACTCGCATCGCGTACCCCGCACCCTCGGTCACGATCACGCTCGACGGAGCGCGCGGCGGCCGATCAGGCTCGAGCGCTCGCCGAAGGTCGCCGACGAACGTACGCACAGCGCCGCGAGCTCGCGGCGGCGCCTCCGCCCACAGGTCATCGATCAGCGTCTCGACCGGCACCATGCGCCCGCGCGCCACGATGAGTCGCCCGAGAACGGCGCGGTGCTTCGGGCCTCGCAGACGCGCGCGATCGCCCGCGGCATCCCACGCGGCCATCGGGCCGAGAACCGAGAACGTGGGCATGGGGCGAGTCTACGGCGCGCACGCAGGCGCGGCGGCCGGTGCTGATCGGATGCTGATCGCCACACGGCACTGTGAAATCACGTAACTGTCCGCCCCCGTTCCTAGCCCGACCACCACCACAGTGAGGACCCCATGTCACCTTCCATCCCCGGCTTCGAGTACCGCAGCATCCCCGGCGCAGACGGCGTCGGCATCCATACCGCGATCGGCGGAAGCGGCACCCCGATCATGCTGTTGCACGGGTTTCCGCAGACCCACCTCATGTGGCGTCACGTGGCGACCGCGCTCGCCGCAGACCACACCGTGATCGCTCCCGACCTGCGCGGGTATGGCGCGAGCGAGAAGCCGGTCGAGGGAGCGAGCACCTACTCGAAGCGAACGATGGGTCAGGATGCCGTCGCAGTCGCCTCCGCGCTCGGCCACGACCGCTTCGCCCTCGTCGGGCACGACCGAGGAGCGCTCGTCGCGTTTCGCGCCGCCCTCGACCACCCCGAGGCCGTGACGCACGCTGCCTTCCTCGACGTGCTGCCGACCCTCGACACCTGGGAGTCGCTCCGCGGAGTCTCAGCGGCCGTCGGATTCCACCTCTACCTCATGGCGCAGCCACCCGGCCTCGCCGAGACGATGATCGCGAACAGCTCTGACGCGTTCTTCGGGTACTTCCTCGACGTGTGGACGAAGAACCCGGCCGCGATTCCGGCCGAGTACCGCCGGGCGTATCTCGACGCGAGCGCGGGCGCCGTGGCATCCATCGTCGCCGACTACCGGGCCACCGCCACCATCGATATCGCGCATGATCAGGCCGACGCCGACCTCGGTCGACAGTTGAGGATGCCGGTCAGCGTCGTCCAGCAGGACTGGGGCGCGGCCCTCGGCTACGACGCGACCGCGCTCTGGAAGCGCTGGGCGCCCGACCTCGCCCACTACACGACCGACGCCGGCCACTTCATGGCGGAAGAGGCGCCCGAGGAGGTCGAAGCGGTGATCCGCGAGCTCCTCACCCGTTGAGCTGCGTGCGCCCGGTGCCGACGGCTGCGTGCCGCCGCACGCCCGCGCGCTGCTTTCCCGCATGCCCGCGCGCCAGAATTCGTGCGAGAGCGGTCTGCGGTCATTAGAGTCTGCCGCGGCACGCACTAATGACCGCAGACCGCTCTCTCATGGGGAATGCGGGGCGGGGCGCGGAAGGCAGGTCTACTCGACGGATGCCCCGGGACTCCGCGCGGCCAGGGCGGCGAGCGACTGTGCGATCGCGCGGATCATCTGCCGCGCCGCCTCGTCGTCGCGGTCCACGAGCCAGCCGAGCGTCAGCCCATCGGTGAAGGCGACGAGCATCTTCGCCACCGCCGGAACGGGCATCGTCCACCGGCATCCCGTGTGCATCGCGGCCAGCTCGAGCGACGCCACCGCGATTCGTGCGTACTCGGCATACTGCTCCTGTGCCATGCGCGGCCGGGTGCGCAGCGCGAACTGCGTCAGCTCGAGCATCGCCTGCTCGTACTGCGGGTCGCCGCGCAGATGCTCGAAGTACCCGAGCAGCCCGTCTTCGAGCAGTTCCGCAAGCCCGCGCCCAGACAGCTGCGCGGGCAGCACGGCGCGCTCCTCTTTCGCGTGCACATCTGCGATCAGCGTGTCGAGCAGCTCGTCGCGCGAGTCGAACGCGTAGTGAAAGCTCGCGAGAGACATTCCCGCTTCCGCGACGATGGCGCGAATGGATGCCGCGCCAAGCCCGCGCGCCGACACGACACGCAGCGCCGCCGCGATCAGCTCTGCGCGGCGAACGTCCACCGGAGTGCGGCCCATCTCAGACCTCGATTCTGCGGTTGCGCGGGTCCTGTGGTCTGCATACAGTAGCAAGAAGTGGGACGATCGTCCCACTCACGCCTACGACACGGACGACGACGTCCGCAGCGGGAGACAATGATGCCTCACGAGTTCGCAGACACAGCCGATGCCGGGCGCCTCGCCGTGCAGATTCCCGACGGCTTTCTCATCGGAACCGCCACCGCCGCCGCGCAGATCGAGGGCGCCGGCGACGCACCAAACCGCACTCCGAGTGTGTGGGATCGCTTCGCCAGCGAACCCGGGCGCATCATCGACGGCAGCACGACGGCGGTCACCGCCGACCACGCACACCGGCTCAGCGAAGACGTCTCCCTCATGGCAGGCCTCGGCGTCGATGCCTACCGGTTCTCGCTCGGTTGGACGCGCCTGCAGCCCGGCGGCGCGGGCCCACTCGACGCGCGCGGCGTCGCCTTCTACGATCGTCTGCTCGACGAACTGCTCGAGGCCGGCATCTCGCCCTTCGTCACGATCTCGCACTGGGACCTCCCCGTCGAATACGAGCACGGCTGGCTCGACCGCGACACCGCCCACCGCTTGGGCGACTTCGCGGGCCTCGTGGCTGAGCGCTTCGGCGACCGCGTCGATGCGTGGATCACCATCAACGAACCCGCCACGGTCACCCTCAACGGGTACGCCCTCGGCCTCCACGCTCCCGGCCACAGCCTGCTGTTCGACGCCCTGCCCACGGTGCATCATCAGCTTCTCGGTCACGGCCTCGCGGTGCAGGCGCTCCGCGCCGCGAACGTCGCGGGCAGAGTCGGCATCACCAACGCGCACACGCCTGTCGTGCCCGCCAGCGACTCCGACCAGGATGCCGCGATGGCCGCGCTCTTCGATATCGTCCACAACCGCGTCTTCGCCGACCCCGTGCTGCTCGGCCACTATCCGCAGGTGCCGCCCGAGCTCGCCGACCTCTTCGGCGCATTCGCCGAGATACCCGACGTCGACCTCGCCACGATCAGCGAGCCGATCGACTTCTACGGGCTCAACTACTACATGCCGAGCCTCGTCGCCGCCGGCGCGGGCACGGGGGAGAGCCCCGACGGCGTCAGTGAAGCGATGACCGATCTCCCCTTCCGGCTCGAACCCTTCGAACAGTATGAGACGACGGGCTTCGGCTGGCCGATCGCGCCCGAGTACCTGGGGGTCGTGCTTGGCCAGATGCGCGACCGCTATGGCGACGCGCTGCCGCCGGTCTACATCACCGAGAGCGGCGCGAGCTTCGACGACGCGGTGGCCGCGGACGGCAGCGTCTCCGACCCGAAGCGCGTCGACTACCTCGCCCGTCACCTCTCCAGTGCCCTCGACGCGGTTGCGCCGGGCGGCCCCGCCGAGGGCGTCGATCTGCGCGGCTACTTCATCTGGTCGCTCATGGACAACTGGGAGTGGGCGGCCGGATTCACCCAGCGCTTCGGCCTCGTGCACGTCGACTTCGAGACGGGCGAGCGCGCGCCGAAGGAGTCGTATCGCTTCATTCGCGACGTGCTTCGACGGCGGACGACAGACAAGTGAGTTGAGGATGCCCGCCGAGGCGGAGCCGACAGCTCCCGACGTCACCGCCACGCAGCCGGTCACCCGCACGTGGCTTCTCACATTCGCGCTGGCGTGGTTCGGGTTCTGGCTGCTCGTGATGCTGCCCGGGCAGTTCATGACGGTGAAGCTCGCGAGCGTGCTCGACCCCGACAACAAGGTCGCGATCGGCTCGTTCCTCATCGCCGAGGTGGCGGGAATCATCGTGATCGGCGTGCCCGTGATCGGATGGCTCTGCGACAGAACGCGTACCCGCTTCGGGCGTCGTCGCACGTGGGCGCTCGCGGGTTTTCTGACGGCGACGATTCCGTTCGCGTGGGTTGGGCACCAAGCATCCTGGATCTCTGCCGCCGTTCTTCTCGGCATCGTCGCTGTCGGCCAGTCCGCCGTGCTGGTGTCGCTGTCGGCCATCATCGCGGACCGCGTTCCGATCGCGCAGCGCGGTCGTGCGTCGGCGGCGATGGGCGTGCCGCAGGTCATCGCCCTCGCTCTCGGCATGGTGATCGTCACGGAGCTCGTGCGCGACGTGGGCTGGAGCTGGACGGTCATCGCCGTGCTCGCGCTCCTGGCCCCGCTGCCGTTCATCTTCTCGTTCCCCGAACCGCGCGCCTCGCAGGCGGTGCGCCCGCTGACGCTCGGGTTCCGGCGCGCGCTGCAGCGGCTGCACGGCTACCGTGACTTCGGCTGGGCAACACTCTCGCGCGTGCTCATCAACGCGGGCAACCTCGTCGGAACGACGTATCTGCTGTACTTCCTCGCCGATGTTCTGGGGGTTCCCGACCCGGACGGCGCGCTCATGGTGCTCATCCTCGTGTACCTCGCGGCGTGCGCGGTCGCCTCGTGGATGGGCGGCGTGCTCACCGACCGCTGGAAGGCCAGGCGCGCTCTCGTCTGCGTCTCCGCCATGCTCCAGGCCGCTGCCGCGCTGGCGCTCGCGTTGGTTCCGACGTGGGAGAGCAGTCTCGTTGCGGCGGTGCTGCTGGGGCTCGGCTACGGGCTGTTCCTCTCGGTTGACCAGGCTCTGCTGACGGATCTGCTTCCGGATGCCGCGACGCGAGCGCGCGATCTGGGAGTCGCGAACTCCGCGCAGCACATCCCCATCGCGCCGCTGATCGGATGGGCGGTGCTCGCAATCGCCGGCTATGCCGAGCTCTACGTCGTGGCCGCGGTGGTCATCGTGCTGGGCGGCATCAGCGTGCTGCGTGTCCGCTCCGTCCGGTGAGGCCGTAGTAATCAACGGATGTCAGTGGCTACTGAGAGCATCTCCCCGTGAACCAGAGCAATTGAGGTGAGGGTTGCTCAGAAGCTATGAATGAGACTGCTACTACCTACGACGTAAGCGCGATTGCGGAGGCTCGAGAAGGCTATCTACAGCGACTGGGACGCGTGTTGCGGCGGGCCCTGTTTCTTGACGGTGGTGTCGCGCTTTTGCTGGCGGTGCTTGCGGCTGTCTGGTCTTCAGCGCCAGGATCTGGTCTGCAGATAACGCTCAGCACTATCGACCTTTCTCGCGGGCTGACATTGCTCAGTATTCTCGGAGCGGTCGCTCTCGGACTACAGGTCGCGGTGCGCACATCTGCTAGAGATTCCACTGCAATCGGTCTCGTGAGAGCTCAGTTCTTGGGATATGTAGCTGAGTTTGTCGTAGCTGTATCGTTGGCTCTCTGGCTCTGCATGTTGATGCAGCGGTCTGGCCCCGGCGCCGACCTCGATTTGGTCACGTTCATAGGTGTAGGAGCAGCTGCAATCTTTGTTTCGCTGGTGGCTGCTGATGCGACTGCAACAGCTGAGGACCTGAAAGTCGACGTTGATAAGCAGACCGCGGAGGATCTCAAGCGTCAGCGAGCGCAGCTTGAGACCTTTGGGCGGCGTCTGCGTGTGTTTTCGTCAGAGAGAGTGCGTCTTGCAGAGCAGTTGGCCGAGCCGCTGATTTCGGTTGCAGGGATTGCCGCGATCGGAGTGGTCTCTTGGGTGTGGGGCGGCGGGCTATTGGGCAGCCTAATGGCTATCTTCGCGAGTATTGTTTCCGTGGCCTTATGGATGATTGCTGGGTTCGTCTTTTCCCGTGCAGTGAAGGGGCAGACATGGATGGCGGTAGGAATGGGGATTTTCTGCATTCTCTTCGGATTGATGCTCGCTCTGACGCCGCTGGCGAACGAAGGCACTAGTCCCAGGGAGGCCTATTTCTTGTTCGGTCTCATTGTTCTCAGCATTCTGATTCCGTCTGCTCTCGCTGCATCCTCGATGAGACAGGGCGGCGGAATGGTTTGCTTCTGGAGCAAACGCGTAGAGAAGCAGCTGCGATCGATCGAGGAGGGACTCATGGAGAACAGCGGCGAGATGATTCGTCAGCGGAGGACAAGCATGCGTGCAGTAGGTGCACTCGTCGTGAGCCCGCTGTTTCCACTCGGTCTGATCTTGGGGCAAGCGGCGCGCGCGGACATAGGCGACAATCAGAAGCGGGGTGCGGGTCTCATCACGGCGGCTGCATGGATTTCGTGGATTGCAATAGCGGTGGCTCTGGCAGCTACTCTTGCGATGCTGCTATTCGTCGGCGCTGGCGCGATTTAGGGCCGGAAGCGGCGTCGGTCAGCGGGTTGAGGCGGCTGCCAGGTCGATGCCCAGCAGCTCGAGGTAGCGGCGGGCGTCCGCGACCAGGTCGATGCGGCCGCCGGAGAGCAGCCACTGCAGCTGCGAACCGTCGAGAATCGAGATCAGCTGCTCGGTGGCCTCCGCAGCCGTGATGCCCGCGGGACGCTCGGTAGGCAGCACCGCGTCGAAGACCGGCTCGAGCAGACGGCGCAGCCGCGCATAGCGCGCCACGAAGTAATCGTGCGCCGGATGGTCTGCGTGCGTCGCCTCCGTGGCGACCTTGAGGAACAGCTCGACCACGCCGGGCATCGTCGCGTTTCGCTCGATCACCTCGAGCAGCGTGCGCAGCGCCGTGTAAGGTCCGTCGCCCGTGAGCACCTCGGGTCGCACGGCGCCCGTCTCGTCGAGAGCGCGTGAGAGGTCCATCTCATCACGGTGCTCGAGCACGGCGAGCAGCAGCGCATCCTTGTCTTCGAAGTAGCGCAGCACGCCCGCGTGACTCATACCGGCCTCGGCCGCGATTCCGCGCAGCGACGTCGCGTTCGAGCCCGACTGCGCGAACAGCTTCATGGAGACGTCGAGGATCCGCTGCCGGGTCCGTTGCCCCTTGGGCGTGAGCTGCGCGGTCGTCGAGTTCGTCACAGGTGTCCTTTCCGGTGCGGAGAGCGGTCGCGGCAGGTCTGCCGACGGCATCCGCTTAAATTATCTCTTGGCTTAAAAGTAACCATATGGTAATTTTCTGGAATCAGCCCCAGCTCAAGGAGTTCAACGATGAGCATCGAAGACAGAAACACGGATGCCGAAGCCGCAGCGGCCGTCCTGGACGACGCCTCGGCGGCCGGAAGTTTTACCGAGGACGATTCCCCCACCAACGAGTTCGGCGAACGCCGCTTCGTGCACAAGCTGCGCTGGTTCGGACCCGTGAACATGCTGATGATCCTCGGCGCGACGATTCCCACCGGCGCCGCGGCGAGTCTCATGGCCTACAACTTCACGGTGCACCTCGGGGAAGTCGACGCCAACGCTGCCATCGGCATCGCGAACGTGTTCGGCGCGCTCGCCGGAGCGATCGGCGCGATCGTGGGCGGCAACGTCTCGGACCACACGCGCACGCGCCTCGGCCGCCGCAACCCGTGGATCATGTTCGGCGCGATTCTCGGCGCCGCGTGCATCCTCTCGCTCTCCCTCGCATCGTTCTCGCTCATCTGGCCCGCGGTCATTCTGTTCTGCGGCTTCCAGATCGGCCTCAACATCATGCTGTCGAGTTACTACGCGCTGCTGCCCGACCGCGTCAGCTCACGCCTCATGGGCCGCGCGTCGGCCTGGGCGAGCATGGGCACGCTGCTCGGCAACGCGCTCGGCGGCATCGTCACGAGCATCCTGGTCAGCACGTTCGGCGAGGCGAACCTCGCGACGGCGTTCCTGCTCGTCCCGTGGACGATGGTCATCATGATGGCGGTCGTCGTGCTCGCGCTGCCCGGCGCCAAGCTCAGCCGTCAGGAGGGCACCGAGCGCTTCGACCTGCGCGAGATGCTCGCCGGCTTCCGCCCGCCGAAGGACAAGCAGTTCTGGTACGTCTACCTCGGCCGCCTCGTGTTCATGGTCGGCCTCATGCTGCTCGTGCAGACGCAAACCCAGCAGCTCATCTATCACTTCGACCTTCCGCTCAAGACGGCCGCGTCGACCGCCGCGCTGCTCGGCATCGTGCTCGCGATCGGATCGCTCATCTCGACGGTGATCGCCGGTCCGCTCTCCGACAAGCTGCGCCGCCGCAAGGCGCCCGCGATGGTGAGCGCTGTGATCTTCGCGCTCTCGACCGTGGTGCTTCTGCTCAGCACCGACACGTGGGTGTTGTTCGTCAACGTGGGCCTCGCGGCCTTCGCGTTCGGCGCGTTCAGCTCGGTCGACCAGGCGATCATGGTGGAGATCCTGCCGAACAAGGAGACCGCGGCGCGTGACCTCGGCTTTCTGAACACGACCAACACGCTCTCGGGCGTGATCGGCGGCGGCCTCGGTGCGCTGCTCATCGGCACGATCGGCTACGTCGGTCTCTTCATCACCGCCGGCGTGCTCGCGCTGCTCTGCATCGCCTTCTTCATTCCGATCAATCGCGTGCGCTGATGATGCTCACGCGTTTCGCCCCGCACGCTCCCTTCGGGCCCCAGCCGGTTCCCGCGGGCGTCGAGACCTGCGCGGTCTCGGCGCCCGCCGGCGAGCTGACCGCGCTCTGGACCGAGGCGCCGGAGCCGTGGGGCACGGCGCTGCTGATACCGGGCTTCACCGGGTCGAAGGAGGACTTCCTCGGCATCCTGCCCCTTCTCGCGGACCGCGGCTGGAGCGCCCTCGCGTACAGCCAACGCGGCCAGGCAGACTCGGCGGCGCCCGCGGGAGCGGACGCGTATCGTCTCGATGATTTCGCGCAGGATGCCGTCGCGGTCGCCCAATCGCTCGCGGCGACGTGCGGCGGCCCCGTGCACCTGCTCGGGCACAGCTTCGGGGGAGTCGTGGCACGCGAGGCCCTGCTCCGCGAACCGACGCTCGTCGCCTCGCTCACGCTGTTCTCGTCGGGCGGCGGCCCGATCGCGGCGACGCCCGAGCGCCGCGCCCAGTTCGCGCAGCTCGAGCAGCTCGCCGCGAACCCGGCTCTCCGGAGGATGCGTCCTGACGTTCCGACCGAACCGTTCGCCGACCCCACCGACGAGATGCTGCGGCAGCGCGCTCTGGCGACGTCGCTCGACAACCTCGTCGGTGTCGCGCGCATCCTCTCCTCTGTCGCCGACCGCACCGCGGAGCTGGCCGCGAACGGCGTGCCCGCCCACGTGATCTACGGCGAGAACGACGAGGCCTGGCCCCTCGAACTCTACGAGGCGGAGGCCCGTGCCATCGGCGCCCGCCGCACCGTGATTCCGGACGCCGCGCACAGCGCGCAGAACGAGAACCCCGAGGCCTTCGCCGACGCGGTCACCGACTTCTGGAGAAGTGCAGAATGAGCATCACAGCGATGAGCCCGGCGGCGGAGGCAGCCGTCGCGAGCGCGAACGAACTCTGCGCGGCGCTCGGCGTCTCGACGGCGACGCTGACGGCGCGTGCCGACGTCGACCCCGCGTGCAACCTGCGCGCGGACGCAGCGGTCGGGCGCTCGCCGTTCGCGGAACCCGTCGACGAACGATACATGAGTGTGCGCGACGGGGATGCCGTGACGGTCCGTGCCCGCACCGCGCAGGGTGTCTTTCGCGGCCTCGTGCGCGAGCTGCTGCTGGCACCCGGTGCTCCCGAGAGCGACACTCGGCACGACGGCCCGGCGATCTCGTGGCGCGGGCTGAGCGTCGATACCGTGCGGCATCCTCTCGACATCTCGACCCTGCGGCGCATCGTCGACCTGCTCGCACTGCACGGCATGAACGTGCTGCACCTGCACCTCACCGACAACGAGGGGTGGCGCGCACCCGTCGCCGGTGTGACGGCGGGCGCACCGCCTTTCACGGTCGACGAGCTCACCGACCTCGTCGCCTACGCCGAGCGCCGTTTCATCGCGATCGTCCCTGAGATCGACCTGCCCGGCCACATCGCGTCGCTCGCTCAGGCGCGCCCCGAGCTGACCGCGCGGGCCTTCCCGCACCCGTCGTTCTCGTATTTCGACCCTGACAACCCCGACGCGCTCGACGTTGCGGCGACCGCGATCGCCGAGCTCGCGGAGATCTTTCCGGCACCGTATCTGCACATCGGCGGCGACGAGGTGTTCGGGATGCCGCGCGACGCGTACGACCGCTTCATGCGGGCCGCCGTGGAGGGCGTGCACGCCACCGGGCGTCGCGCGATCTCCTGGCAGGAGGCCGTGCGCTCCGCGGCATCCATCGACCTGTATCAGTGGTGGATGACGCCCGCCGACATTCCGAGCGAAGCCACGATTCTCGCCCAGGCGCCCGAGGGGATGGAAGACCTCGCTCGCGCGGTCGCGGCCTCGTATGCGGAGGTCGCCGACGATCCGCGGCTGCTCGCCGAATGCCATGCCGACGTGATCGTGTCTGTGCAGAATCCGCTGTACCTCGACAGGCGGTACGCCGAACGTAGCCACGTCGCCGCGCAGACCGAGGCTCTCGAACGGGTCGGCTTCGCGGCATACGCGCCGACGCCGACCCGCGACCTGCTCACGTGGAACCCCCTCGCGGCGCTCCCCGTCGGCACGACCCTCGCCGGCGTTGAGGCTGCGATCTGGGGCGAGACCATCACGAGCATCGACGACCTCGCGCTGCTCCTCCTGCCGCGGCTCGCCCTCGTCGCGGAGGCGGCGTGGCACCGGCATCCGTCCCCCGAGCACACGCGCGGCATCGTCGAGCGTGCGGCGCCGCGCTGGAGCAGCCTTGGGTTCGACGCGTGGTACCGCAGCACCGACCTCGTCGAGGCGGGCAGCGCGCACGCGGCATCCTCTCGCCCCTCAACCGCACCCACCACAACGCCCACCGACCGTGAAAGGCACACCCATGGCTGACGTCCGATTTCCCGACGGATTCCTCATCGGAGCCTCGACCTCCCCGCACCAGGTCGAGGGCGGCAACGTGCACAGCGACTGGTGGGCGCTCGAGCAGGCGCCCGACAGCCCCATCGCCGAGCCGAGCGGCGACGCCTGCGACAGCTACCACCGCTGGCGCGACGACATGCAGCTGCTCGCGGATGCCGGTCTGACCGCGTACCGCTTCGGCGTCGAGTGGGCGCGCATCGAACCGGCGGACGGGCAGTTCGACCAGACCGAGATCGCGCACTACCGCGCCATGGTCGAGCACGCCGTTCGCCTCGGAATCGAACCGGTGCTGACGCTGCACCACTTCACGAGTCCCGCCTGGTTCACCCTCTCGGGCGGATGGTCGCGCCCCGATGCCGTCGAGCGGTTCCGCCGCTACGTCGAGGCGATCGCGCCGGTGATCGAGGCCGGCGCGCGCCGGATCGTCACCATCAACGAGCCGAACATGCTCGCGATCATGATGCGGGTCATTCGCGGCGAAGTCAGCCTCGACACGGGGCTGGGCGGGGCATTGCCCGAGCCGGATGCCGCCGTGCGCGACGTTCTCGCCGCGGCACACCGCGCCGTGCGCGACGATCTGCACGCGCGTCACCCCGGTGTGAAGGTCGGCTGGAGCGTCGCCAACCAGTGCGTTCAGGCGGTGCCCGGGGGCCAGGACCGTGCGGACGCGTATCGTGAGGCCGTCGAAGACGCGTTTCTGCGGGTCGCCGCGGACGACGACTTCATCGGCGTGCAGGCGTACACGCGCACGGTGTTCGGGCCCGACGGGGTCATTCCGGCCGAGGGCGCGCGCACCCTGACGGGGTGGGAGGTCTACCCGGATGCCGTCGGCGAAGCCGCCCGCCACACATTCGAGGTCACCGGCGGAGTGCCGATCCTCGTCACAGAGAACGGCATCGCCACGAGCGACGACACGCAGCGCATCGCGTACCTCGAGGGGGCGCTCGACGCCCTGAGCCGCGCGATGGGCGACGGCATCCGCGTCGACGGGTACCTGCACTGGTCGCTCCTCGACAACTACGAGTGGGGCAGCTGGGCGCCGACGTTCGGACTCATCGCGGTCGACCGCGCCTCGGGTTCGTTCGACCGCACGCCGAAGCCGTCGCTCGCGTGGCTCGGCGAGGTCGCGCGCCGGACGCTGACGACCGAGCAGAAGGCCGCTCTCACCTCCGGCGCTGACACCTGGACGACGGCGGCGGTTCCCGGCATCCCCTCGATCACCATGAGTGACGGACCGCACGGCCTGCGCCGCCAAGCCCAGGACGGCGACGCGTTCGGCATCAACGCGAGCGTTCCGGCGACGTGCTTCCCGCCCGCCGCGGGGCTGGCCTCGAGCTGGAACGACGAACTCATCCGCCAGGTCGGCGCGCACCTCGGCCGCGAGGCCCGAGCGCTCGGCGTGCACATGCTGCTCGGCCCGGGTCTGAACATCAAGCGCTCGCCGCTGTGCGGACGCAACTTCGAGTATGCCTCGGAGGATCCCCTGGTCTCCGGCCGCTTCGCCGCCGCGCTCGTGGAGGGTGTGCAGTCCCAGGGCGTCGCCGCGACCCCGAAGCACTTCGCGGTGAACAACCAGGAGACCGACCGCTTCCGCGTGAGTGCCGAGGTCGACGAGCGTGCGCTGCGCGAGATCTATCTCCCGGCGTTCGAGCGCGTGGTCCGGGAGGCGCGCCCGTGGGCTCTCATGAGCGCGTACAACCGGGTGAACGGAGTGTTCGCGAGCCAGAACCGGTGGCTGCTGACCGATCTGCTGCGCGGCGAGTGGGGCTTCGACGGCATCGTCGTCTCCGACTGGGGCGCCGTGAACGATCGGGTCGCCGCGCTGAACGCCGGCCTCGACCTCGAGATGCCGCCGAGCGGAACCGATGACGAGATCGTGGATGCCGTCGCACGCGGCGCCGTGACGAGCGACGTGCTCGACCGCACCGTTCGCCGCCACACGCTGCTCCGCGACCGGGTCGGTGCGGCCGCGGCATCCTCGGCCCCTGCCCAGGCCGACGCCACCCCGAGCGCGGGCGCCCCCTCGAGTCCGGTCGCGGACGCTGCCGCGGCACCCGCAGAGACACACCCGCTGCGCGACGGCATCACCGGCGACCTCGCCGCGACGGGCGACGCACTCGCGGTCGAGGCGGCCCGCGAATCGATCGTGCTGCTGAGCAACGACGGAACGCTCCCTCTTGCCGCCGAGACGCTCACGCGCGTCGCCGTCATCGGGCCCTTCGCGCGCGACCCCCGCTACCAGGGCGGCGGATCCTCCCACGTGAACCCCACCACGCTGCACCGCCCGCTCGACGAGCTCGTCGCCCGTCTCGGCGCCGACCGTGTCACGGCGGCAGATGGGTTCCGGCTCGACGGGAACGACGACGCGCAGCTTCTCGCCGAGGCTGCCGCCGCGGCATCCTCCGCCGATGTCGCCGTGGTGTTCGTCGGACTGCCCGACGGCGAAGAATCCGAGGGGAGCGACCGCACCTCGCTGCAGCTGCCCGCCGTGCAGCGCGACCTGCTCGAGAAGCTCGTCGCGGGCGATACCCCTGTGGTCGTCGTCCTGAGCGCCGGCGCGGTCGTCGAGCTCGGGCCGTGGCGCGAACGCGCGGCCGCGGTGCTGAACGGATGGCTGCTCGGCCAGGGCGGCGGCCGAGCGATCGCGGATCTGCTGCTCGGTGACGTCTCTCCCTCGGGGCGTCTCACCGAGACGATTCCGCTGAGTCTCGACGACACCCCGAGCCGCCTGACCTTCCCCGGGCGTGACGGCGTCGCGGTGTACGGCGAGAGCATCTACGTCGGGTATCGGCACTTCGACACACGGAGCATCCCTGTCGCCTACCCGTTCGGTCACGGCCTCACCTACAGTACGTTCGCGTACGACCACCTAGCGCTGAGTGAGTCCGCCCCGAACACGTACCGGGTGACCGCGACGATCACCAACACCGGTGCGCGTCGCGCCGCCGAGGTCGCCCAGCTCTACGTGCGCAGCGACGCCGGCTCGCGGCCCCTTCGCGAACTGCGCGGCTACACTCGGGTCGACCTGGAGCCCGGCGAATCGCGCATGATCGAGTTCGCCCTCGAGCCGCGCGACTTCTCGCTGTGGAACGTGCGCGAGCATCGGTGGCAGGTGGATGCCGGTGAGTACACCGTCGAGCTCGGGGCATCGAGCCGCGACATCCGGCTCTCCACCGTCGTGCGCAGTGCGGGAGACGGCCATGTTCCGGAGCTGACCGGGGAGTCGACGATCGGCGAGTGGCTCGACCACCCGGTCGGCAGCGCCGTCATCGCGCCGCTCGTCGACGGTGTCTCCAGCCGCACCGGCGGAGAGGCGGCGCCCGAGCACGTGGCGATGTTCCGGCAGATGCCGCTGGGCAAGCTCACCGCGTGGGGCGTGGGCTTCGACCAGGCGACCCTGGACGGCATGGTCGCGGCGGTGCGGGCGGGCCTCCGCGCGGAGTAGCGCTCGACCGAGCACGTCCCTCCGGAGCTGTCCCACCGGGGGACGTTCCGCCCGCGCGCGTCCCTCCGGAGCTGTCCCACCGGGGGACGTTCCGCCCGCGCGCGTCCTCCCTCGCGCCACAGTGCTACCTGCGGTCATTGTTGTTTGCCGCGGCAGGCACTTATGACCGCAGGTAGCACTCATACGCGGACTGCCCGCGGTAGGGCCGGCCGGCAGGCCGCAGTCGCGCGTCACGACCCGCGGCAGACCCCTGCGGCCAGTTCGACGCCGTCCCAGTCGGTGCGCACTTCGACGGTGCGCGTCGTCTCCAGAAGAACCGTGGGTGGCGACGTCGACAGCACGTATACGGTCTCGCGGCCGTCGTCGGTGGTCTGGCAGGTCGGGGCGATCCACGGGCGCGGGCTGAACGAGAGCATCGCCACCAGCAGCACCCCGCCGAGCACGACCCCGTTGGTGAGTACGAACTTGCGAACGACCAGAACGCCGTGGGCGAGGGCCGTCCGTGCGCTCATCACCCGTGTGCTCGCTGTGCGGCCGCGACGGCGTGCCCGCGCCTCCGTGGCAAGCGCTCGGCGGATTCCGAATGCTTCGGCGTAGGCGTCGAGCACGGTAGGGTCGCGGAAGGCCCGTCCGCGTCGACGTTCGATCGCCCGGCGCACGAACACGGCGCGGGTCGCGAGCGCCGACGCGAGCTGTCGAAACGTCTGAGGGGCATTGCTCGTCGACAGAGTCACGTTCGTCGTCCAGTCGGCAGGATGCCCAGCAGAATCGCGGCTCTCGAGCATCCTCTCGGCGTATTTCGCCCACCGGGCCACCTGCGCGCCGCGCCCCCACCACGACACCAGCGCCCACGCATATACGCCCAGGACAACGATGACCAGCGGCCGCCACGCGAGCGGTGCGACGGCGATGGCTCCGAGCGCTGACACGAGAAGCACCACGAGCATGGCCACCGCGCGCCATGTGAGGCGGTCATCTCCAAGCAGGATGCTCGGCAGTGACGTCAGGCAGAGAGCGATGGATGCCGCGGTGACCAACAGCAGCGACAGAACCGGCTCGCTTGCGAAGGTCGCCCCCACAAGGGCCGGAAGATCCGTCAGCGAGATGTGCCCGACGACCTGCTGCGCGGTTCTGATGGCGGCGCGCAGTGAGACGAAGAATCCGTCTGTCCCGTCGGGTGGCCACGAGATCGCGAGGAGACGTGCCACGGCGAAGACCACGAGCGCGAGGGTCCAACTGAAGGTCTTCACGGCGAGCGTGCCGGAGGGCTCGATCACGCCGTCGTACGCCTCCGAATCAGCGACGGTGTTCTGCGCTGACGCATCCGGTCGGTGAGTGGTGTGCTTGTGGTGCTCTCCGTGCGTCTGGCGCTCCTCGGTAGTTTCGCTCTCGTGGGGCTCTGGCTGCGACGCGTTCTCGGACACGTGGCCATTGTATGCACCGGTTCGGCGTCGGCTGGCCGCCGACGCGCTTGTCGTGCGTGCGTGCCCGCTCCGGCGACCGACGCTGTCCCCGCCTTTGCGCCACAGCCGTCTGGTGAGAGGGTCTATTTTCTTGTGAGAGTGACGTCTGCGGTCATTAGTGCGTGCCGCGGCAGGCTCTAATGACCGCAGACCGCTCTCGCACGCGTTGCACGGAAGGCACAGCGCACGACGGCGGCAGCGGCAGCGGCGGGTCAGCGCTGCTCGGCCGCCTTCCGCGGAAGCGCCGCGATCGTCGGGTGGTCCTCCACCGTGCCGTGCGCATCCGCGCCGCCGGGCGAGCCCACCTTCTCGAAGAGCTCCTGCGCGATGCCGACGTACATTTCGTCCTCCGGCTCGACATCGTCGGCGTAGGTGATCGCCTCCACCGGGCAGACCGGCTCGCATGCCCCGCAGTCGACGCACTCATCCGGCTGGATGTACAGCGTCCGCTCGCCCTGGTAGATGCAGTCCACCGGGCAGGCATCGATGCACCCGAGGTCCTTCACGTCGACACACGCGGAACCGATCACGTAAACCATCTGTCACTCCTTTGTTGAGATGCGTCTGTGGGAGAGCTGTTGAGATGCGTCAGTGGGAGAGCTACCTGCGGTCGTTAGAGCCTGCCGCGGCACGCACTAATGACCGCAGAGGTCACTCTCGTGGACCGCCGGTGGCCGGTGAGGCGCTGCTGGCCTGTGCGGTACCGGCGCCAGGCAGCGCGCCGCCGGACTGTGGGGCGCTGGCTGGCGCGGCGGTGTCGGCGGTGCCGGCGGTGCCTGGCACTGCGGTGCCGGCGGCCTGCACCGCACCGTTCGCAATCAGCTCGTCGATCCGCGCATCGTCGTAGCCGAGCCCCCGCAGCAGCTCGCGGCTGTGCTCGCCCAGGTGCGGCGGCGTGTGCCGAACCTCCGGCGGCACCTGCGACATGGCGATCGGCGGCGCAATCGTCCGCACGGCCTGCCCCGTGCCGCTGTCGAACTCGATGATCATGTTGTTGTGTGCGGTCTGCGGGTCGGCCAGCGCCTCGGCGAGACTGCGCACGGGTCCGCACAGCACATCGTGCGTCTCGAGTGTGGCGAGCCACCGCTCGCTCGTGCCCTCCTTCAGCCGGTCGGCGATGATCTGCCGAACCTCACGCCGATTCCGCTTGAGGTTATCCAGGTTCGAGAACCGCTCCTCGAGCGACAGGTCAGGCAGCTCGAGGGCTGCGCAGATGTCGCGAAGCGGGTTCGGCTTGAACGCGCCGACGATGACGATCTCCGAGTCCTCCGTCGGAAAGCACCCGCTCAGCGGCATGAGCGCCCAGTTGAGCTCCTGGTCGTACATGAGGCGCGTCGTGGCCTCCTGCATCTGCATGGCGAGCATCGAGTTGTAGAGACTGACCTCCACTTTCTGGCCCTCGCCGGTCTTCTCCCGGTGAAGCAGGGCGAGAAGGATGCCTTGCACAAGGTGCTGCCCCGCGGTGTAGTCGGCGATCGGTGTGGCATAGATCGACACAGGATGCTCGGGGTCGGCGAGCCGCTTCATGACCCCCGAGTACGCCTGCCCCAGGATGTCCTGCCCGCCCTTGTGCGCGTAGGGGCCCGACGGGCCGAAGCCCGAGCCGGCGGCCCAGATGATGCGCGGGTTGATGGCGGCGACGGACTCGTAGTCGAAGCCGAGGCGCTCCATGACGCCGGGACGGAAGTTGCTGACGACGACGTCGGCGGTGCGCAGCAGGTCGCGGACGACGTCCCGACCGGCATCCGTTCTGAGATCGACCGCGATGCCGCGCTTGTTGCGGTTGAGACTCAGGAAGACCGGGTTGTCCTGCCCCGTGTGGGCGAGCACCCCCTGACGTGACAGGTCGCCGGCATTCGGACGCTCGACCTTGATGACGTCGGCTCCGAAGTCGCCAAGCGCCTGTGTGCACGAGGGGCCGAGCATCACCTGGGTGAAGTCGACGACGGTGACTCCGTCGAGAGGCCTGGACATTGTGTCCTCCTGAGGTTGGTGGATGGTTGGGGTCGGCGCGCGCCTCCCGGCGGACGCCGACCCCAAGCGGTGCCGGTCGGCTACATCTTCGATTCGGCCGACCAGGTGACGACGAGGCGTTCCACGATCGTCACGAGTGAGAAGAACACGACGGCGACGAGCGACGCCATGATCATGGTCGCGTAAAGAAGAGGAGTGTCGAAGTTGTACGTGGCCTGAATGATCATGTAGCCGAGGCCGCGCTGGGATCCGATCCACTCTGCCACGATCGCGCCGATCACTGAAGTGGTTGCCGTGATGCGCAATGAGGAGAAGAGGAACGGCATGGATGCGAAGACGCGAAGCTTCCAGAATGTCTCAGAGCGGGATGCCGAGAGCAGACGGAACAGCTCGAGGTGCTCTTTCTCGACAGCCTTCAGTCCTTTGACCATGTTGACCAGGGTCGGGAAGAACGAGATGAGGGCCGCGATGACGACCTTCGGGGCGTAGCCGGTGCCGAGCATCAGCACGAGCACCGGAGCGATAGCCACGATCGGCACGGTCTGGATGAACACGGCGACGGGCATGAGCGCGTCTTCCGCGGCCTTCCAGTGCACGAACAGAACGGCGAGCACGATCGCGATCGAGTTGCCGACGAGGAATCCTGCACCCGCCTCGATCACGGTCGGCACGGCGTGCTCAAGCAGTGTCGAGATGTTCTCTCCAAACGAGGTGCCCACTTCGATCGGCGAGGGCACGATGTAGTACGGCACCTTGAAGACGACGCAGACGACCTGCCACAGAATGACGAGCACGGCCACGGCCGCGAGCGGCGTGCCGATGCGGCGGAGCGCGGATTTCTTCGGCTTGCGCTTGGTCCCGGGCTTCGCCGAACCCATCACGAGGGTCTCGGTGTTCGTTCCGACCATGGGACTCACACTCCTTCCAGCAGGTTGCGCAGTTGGGTGACGTACCCGGCGAACTCGGGCAGCGCGCGAACCTCGCGCGTTCGGGAGTCCGGCAGGTCGATGTCGACGACGTCACGGATGCGGCCGGGCTGCGCCGACATGACCACAACCTTCTGTGACAGGAACACTGACTCCGCGATGCTGTGCGTCACGAAGATGATCGTCGTCTTCGTGACCTGCCAGATGCGAAGCAGCTCCTCGTTGAGACGGTCGCGTGTGATCTCGTCGAGCGCACCGAACGGCTCGTCCATGAGCAGCACCTTCGGGCGGGTGATGAGTGCACGGGCGATCGAGACGCGTTGGCGCTGGCCGCCCGACAGCTGCGACGGCAACGCGCCCTCGCGGCCCTCAAGTCCGACCAGCGCGAGCAGTTCACGACCGCGCTCTCTGTCCTCGTCCGACACTTTGCCGTTGCCGATCTCGAGCGGCAGGGTGACGTTTCTCAGCGCGTCGCGCCACGGCAGCAGCGCCGCGTCTTGGAACACGAAGCCGAGGTGTCTGCTCGTCCGCGCGGACTCGGGCGTCTCGCCGAGCACGCTCACCGAGCCGGCGGTCGGCTCGAGCAGATCCGCGATGATGCGGAGCAGCGTCGACTTGCCGCATCCTGATGGACCGAGCAGCGAGGTGAAGCTCTCTGCTTTGAGCGTTGTCGATACGCCCTCGAGCGCCGTGACCTGCCCGTCTGTCGTGTCGAACGTGATGCCGACCTCGTCGATGCTGATGGGCTGCATTCTGATCTCTTCCTTCACCGTCATGGCTCAGCCCTCAGCCGAGCTTCGGCCGGGCGTCGGCTGTGGCGTCGAGGATCTCCCAGGTGGCGAGCTCGTCAACCGTCGGAGGTTCCGAGTTGAACTGGCCCAGTGTGTCCCACAGAGCGATCTGGTTCTCCCAGATGGACGTGTCCATGGTGCCCCAGCCTTTCTCAGCTGTGGACTCGGTGAAGACGTACTGCATCATCGCTTCGCCGTCGTCTTGAATGTCTTTGAGATTCGCCTCCGGTGACATCTCGACCGTGGCCTTCGCAGCCTCCTCGACGTGGTCGTATGCGAACTCCCACCCGCGAGCTGTGGCCGTGGTGAATTCCTTGAGAGTGTCGGAATCTGTTTCGAGCATCTTGTCGGTCGTGTAATAGATGTATCCGTACAGGGCGACGCCGTAATCCGCCATTCGCATTGAGACGAAGTCGTCGCCGAGGGGACGCCGCTGCGAGATGGAGTTGAGCCAGGTTCCCCACACGTCGATCTTTCCTGTCATGAGCGGTGCGACAGAGTCTCCCGTCGCCACGTACTCAACGTCGTTGGGGTCTACATCGTTGGCCGCGAGGAACGCTTTGTAGAGGATCTCGGTGGTTGCCGGGCCGCCGACGGTTTTGCCGACGAGTTCCTGAGGGGTTTCGACCGGATTGTCGGTGGTGGACAGCCACGCGTACGGGTGATCTTGCACGCAGACTGCGAACGCTTTGACAGGGATGCCTTCAGAGCGGGCCAACATATGAGACGGACTCGATGAGATCTGACCGATCTGCGACTCACCGGCCGACACCAGTGCGATGCCGTCGATGCTGGGACCGCCGGGGTTGATGCCGAAGCTGATGCCCGCGTCGTCGTACCACCCCTTGGAGAGGGCGATCGCTTCGCCGAACTGGCCGGAGTTGATGAGCCAGCCGAGCTGCATTGACAGCGGTGTGCCGTCGCCGCCCTTGGCGCCGGGGCCGCGGTTCGGCTCGCTGCACGCGGTGAGCAGGGAGGTGCCGAGCGCGAACGCACCGACCGAAAGGCCGGCGCCGGCAAGAAGGTTTCTGCGCGAGATGTGCCGTGAGGTTGACATGGGTGCTCTCCTCTTTGAGATGCGTCGTCGTTGAAGGGCGGCGTGCGTCGACAGACAGCGTCGATCGCACGAGGGGCGGGGCCGCCCGTGTGCATACGGATGCTGTGACGCCTCTGGTCGTCAGGGTGGAGCACTCGATGAAACGTTGCGCGCGTTGAGTGCTGCCGTACTGGGATCGCCAGACCGCTGGGTGTGCAGTGCGCCGTCGTTGCGCTTCAGTATATTGAAGTTTTTTAGCGAGTCAACAACAGAGTTATCCGTCTGTGATGCGCGCCTGACGCGTATCGTGAGAATGTCTGGTTTTCAGTGCAATGTTGCGACTGACAGGTTCTCCGGTCGCCGGCATCCGTGAAAACATTTGACTCAGTAAATTTCTTCAATATACTGAATTCGTCCTCACGATCCAGGAGTTGTGTACATGGCTATCTCGAACGTCGAATCATCGCCAGAGCTGGCGGTGGACGCGATTCTCGCCGACGTCGGCAGCAAGGTACGCGCCATGCGTAAGGAGAAAGGACTTACGCTGTCCGAGCTGTCAGAGGTGACCGGACTCAGCCCCGCGATCGTGAGTCAGATCGAGCGAGGGCTCGCCAACCCGTCGTTCACGACACTGGCGCAGCTCGCGCATGGACTGGAGATCCCAGTGGGGAAGCTGTTCCCCAACCATGCCGAGAATCGCTCGCCCGTCGTTCGCAAAAGCGAACGACGTGACCTTCGAGGGGTCACCCGCGAGGCCAACGGCGATTCGGTCTACGAACTGCTGACGCCCGACCTCAACGGAACCATCGAAGCACTCTGGGTCGTCACGCCTCCCGGACGAGGCGCCGTCGACGGCCCGTTCACCCACGGTGGAGAAGAAGTGGGCATCATTCTCTCCGGCAAGAAAGACGTGTACCTCAATGGCCAGAAGTACGTCGTCGAAGCCGGAGACACCATCACGTACGACTCCACCACACCGCATTGGTACGAGAACAGCTACGACGAACCGTGCGTAGCGATCTGGGTCATCTCACCTCCGACCTGGTAGCACTGCGGACTGCGGTCTAATCCGCAGCCAACTGATATAACCCCTCCAGCGCCGTCCCACTCGGGGCCGACGTCGATGGAGCCTGCCGTCAAGCAGCGATGACGACGCTTGATAAGGAGAACCATGATTGACACTGGCGTCAACAAATCAAAGACCAAGCGCGAACGCTTCAGCCCCGAAGTGCGTCGCGGAATCCTCGGCCTCGGCCTCGGCAACACGCTCGAGTGGTACGACTGGATGATCTTCGGCCTGCTGTCCTCGTACATCGGCCCGCACTTCTTCCCGAGCGTCGACCCCGTCGTCGCCACGCTCGACGCCCTCGCCGTCTTCGCCGTCGGCTTCCTCTTCCGGCCGCTCGGCGGCATCGTGCTCGGCACCGTGGCCGACCGCATCGGCCGCCGCAAGGTCATGATGCTCTCGATCACGATGATGGCGCTCAGCACGCTCGTCATCGCGGTCGCGCCGACCTTCGAGACGATCGGCATCTGGGCTCCGGTCATCCTGCTGCTCTGCCGCGTCGTGCAGGGAATCTCGACCGGTGTCGAGGCTCCGCTCTCGACCGCGCACGCGGTCGAGCTCGTACCCGAGGGCCGTGAGGGCTTCGTGGCCGGCATCATCTCGTTCTTCGTGAACGTCGGCATCGTCGGCGCTCCGCTCGTGAGCTTCATCGTCACCACGAGCATGAGCGAGGCGGCCATGAACGAGTGGGGCTGGCGCATTCCGTTCGTCATCGGCGCTCTGTTCGGCTTCGTCATCCTCTACCTGCGTCGCACTCTGCCCGAGACCATGAAGAAGCAGGAGCTCGAGTCCGCAACGACCGGCACGGTGTGGACGGGCGTCCGCAAGAGCTGGGTCAGTGTGCTCGCCATCGTCTTCGTCGTCGGCGCTGTCCAGGCATACAACTACGCATGGAACGTCGGTCTGCCGAACGCAGCCCGCTCGACCATGAACGAAGACTCGTCCGCGGTGTTCGCGCTGACCACCGTGCTCGGGCTCATCCTCGTGATCGGCAGCCTTATCGTCGGGCGCCTCGTGGACGGACGCGCCATCTCGAAGTGGTTCGTCGTCGCACGCATCCTCGTGATCCCCTCGGTCTTCCTGATGCTGCTCTACGTCGAGCCCGGTCTCGGCGGCTTCGCAGCCGTGCTCCTCGGCGGGTCCGTCGTGCTCGTCGTGAACATGACCCTCTACAACGTCGTCTCGACCTCGCTCATGCACAAGAGCTTCCGCGGCGCGGGAACCTCGCTCGGCTACGGCCTGGGCGTCGCCATCTTCGGCGGCACCGCGTCGTTCCTGCTCGTGTGGTTCCAGTCCATCGACCTCGACTGGGCCTTCCCCGTCTACGTCGCCGTGCTCTCTGCGCTCAGCGTCGTCTTCTACCTGATTGCTCGCCGTGTCAACGGCATCCACGTCGGAAAGTGAGAACAACCATGACAACCAACGACCTTCTCGTCACCACAGATGACCTGAGAGCGCCGATTGCCTCTCGCTCGAACGTGCTCGTCGTCGGCGGCGGTCCGGCCGGAGTCGCAGCTGCCGTCACAGCGGCTCGTTCCGGGGCATCCGTCACACTGCTCGAACGCTACCCCTCGCTCGGCGGCCTCGCCTCGGGCGGGATGGTGCTCGTGCTCGACGACATGATCAACGGTCAGGAGATCACGGTCACAGGCATCGTCTCGGAGTACATCGAGCGGCTGAAGAAGCTCGACCTCGCGATCGTGCCGCCGCCCGAGGACCGCAAGGCCTCACGCGAGCTGTGGAACAAGTGGGGGCGCTTCGGCACCTTCGACTTCCACACGCACGTCAACCCGAAGCCCATCTGCTACGCCGCGGCCTTCGACCCGGACGGCTGGAAGCGCGTCTCGAATGACCTCGTGCGCGAGTCCGGCGTGAACCTGCTGCTGCACTCGTGGTTCTCGCGCCCGATCGTGGACGACGGTGTGATGAAGGGCGTCATCGCTGAGACCAAGGCGGGTCCGCAGGCGCACATGGCGGATGTCGTCATCGACACGACCGGAGACATCGACGTCGCCTCGCGCGCCGGTGCCGACTTCATCCACGGCAGCTACATCACGACCCTCGTGTTCCGCCTCGCCGGCGTCGACACGAAGCGCGCGGAGGAGTTCGAGCAGGCCGACCCCAAGGCGGCTCGCGCGATCAACCGCAAGGTCAAGAGGATCCTCGGCGGCGCGTGGGAGCTGTGGTGGCTCAAGACCCCGCTGCCGGGTGTCGTGTGGTGCAACGCCCCGCACATGTCGGGGTACGACGGGGCCGACCCGGCGTCGCTCACCGAGGCCGAGTTCGCCGCGCGTGAGCGCATCGCCGAGGCCGTCGAGTACGTCAGGGAGTACCTGCCGGGATTCGAGAACTGCTTCGTCATCGACACCGCGCCGCAGATGGGCGTGCGTCAGACGCGCCTGCTGCAGGGCGAGTACATCATGACGAAGGACGACGTCACGCAGCGCCGCCACTTCCACGACACCGTGGCCCGCGGCCGCGACTACTACTACCCGTACCGCTCGCTTCTGCCGAAGAACGTCGACCAGCTGCTCGTGGCCGGTCGTCACTACTCGGCGACGTCCGATGCGCAGAAGGCCTCCCGTGAGATTCCGCCGTGCATGGCGATGGGGCAGGCCGTCGCGTCGGCGGCGACCCTCGCGCTCGAGCAGAAGTCTCTCGTGCGCGACGTGCCGATCGCAGACATCCAGCAGCGGATGCGTCAGCACAACGCGGACCCGGGTGACGTTCCCTCCGAGAACGCGACGGTCGACGAAGAGGAGACGGTGGGAGTATGACCATGGAGGCAACCGCAGATGTGAGGGATGCCGCGGCAGACGCGCCGCGGGCGCTCCCGCTCGACGGCGTCACGGTCGTCGACTTCACGCAGGTGTTCATGGGCCCGAGCTGCACCCAGCTGCTGGGCGACTTCGGCGCCGACGTGATCAAGATCGAGCGGCCCGGCCGCGGCGACACCTCCCGCAACTCGCTGCCAGACAAGCACGGGCAGGACAACCCGATCTTCCTCTCGATCAACCGCAACAAGCGCGGCATGTCGATCGACACGAAGTCGGACGAGGGCCGCCGGGTCATGCGTGACCTGATCGCCCGCGCGGACGTCGTCGTCAGCAACTTCCGCGCCGGCGTCATGGAGCGCATGGGTTTCGGCTACGAGGAGCTGAAGGAGCTCAACCCGCGCCTCATCTGGGCGTCGGGAACGGGCTTCGGCACCACTGGACCCTACTCGTCGCTCGGCGGGCAGGACGTCATCAACCAGGCCTACTCGGGTGTGATGTGGCGCCGCAGCTCTGACGACGACCCGCTGACGGTCTACCCGACGACACTGTGCGACTACACGACGGGAATGCACCTCTTCCAAGGCATCCTTCTCGCTCTTCGCTCGCGAGACGAGACCGGCGAGGGGCAGAAGGTCGAGGTCACCATGTACGACTCCATGCTGCACATGCAGATGCAGGAGGCGGCCATGCAGCTGAACCGGGGCTTCGAGGTGAACTGGGGGAGGATGCCGCTCACGGGCGTGTTCCCGACGACAGATTCCGCCGTGTGCCTCGTCGGCGGCTTCAGCCCCGACCCGCTCCTGCACATCTCGCGGGCGCTCGAGCTCGACGAGGATCTGACGCTGCGGCCCGAGTTCGCGACACACGAGAAACAGGTCGAGAACCGGGCTGCGCTGCAGAGAATCTTCGCCGACCGCTTCGCGACAAACAGTACGGCGTATTGGACGCAGCGTCTCGAAGACGAGGGGCTGCTCAACGCTCCCGTGCGCACCCTCGCCGAAACTCTCGCCGATGAGCAGACAGCGGCAAACGGCATGATCGTCGAGTCGCAGCATCCGAGCGCTGGCACGTTCCGCACGCTGAACGCGCCGATCCATCTCTCAGAGACCCCCGCAACTGTGCGCCGCGTCGCCCCGCGTCTCGGAGAGCACAACGATGAGGTGCTGCGAGAGAACGGCTTCGACGACGACGAGATCCGACGCCTCCACGACCTCGGGGTTCTGAAATGACTCGGGGTTCTGGAGTGACCGAGCGTTCTGGAAAGACAGGAGTGCTGCAATGACCGACCAGCAGACCGATGCGCTGCCAGACGAGGTGCGCTTCGATGTCGACGACCGCGGTGTCGCCACGGTCGTGATCAACCGGCCACGCGTGCTCAACGCCGTGGACCGGGCGACGCACGCCAGGCTGAATGAGATCTGGGCCGAGATCGAAGCCGATGATCGCGTACGCGTCGTCGTTGTGGCCGGCGGTGGAGAGAAGGCCTTCTGCGTGGGAGCCGACATGTCGGCGGATGCTGTCGACAAGACGGGTCTCGAATACTGGGCAGAGCTCGACCCGAACGGATTCGGCGGGCTCAGCCTGCGCACGAGCCTCGACGTTCCCGTCATCGCGAAGGTGAATGGCTACGCTCTCGGCGGCGGCATGGAGATCGTGCTCGGTGCCGACATCGTGGTGGCGGCCGATCGTGCCCAGTTCGGGCTCACGGAACCGCGCGTCGGCCGGCTCGCGCTCGACGGCGGCATCCATCAACTCGTGCGTCGTATTCCATACACGCAGGCGATGAGTCTGCTGCTGACCGGGCGCAAGGCACCGGCTGCCGAGCTGGCGCAGATGGGCCTCGTCAATGAGGTCGTCGACGTAGGCGAGCTCGATGCCGCGGTCGACCGCTGGGTCGAGCAGATTCTCGCCTGCGCGCCCACGTCGGTGCGCGCGGTGAAGCAGATGGTGTCGCGCACTGCGCACCTCACCGCTCACGAGGCGCGGGCGATGCGCCTGCCTGCCCTCGTCGCCGCACTCGACAGTGACGATTCGGCCGAGGGTGTCGCCGCATTCCAGCAGAAGCGAAAGCCCGTCTGGCCGGGGAAGTGATCGTATGACAGAGAACCCTGTGACCGACAGCACTGCGAACGTCGACACCGTGACAGAGCGTGTCGAGCCCCTTGCCCGCGGGGTGTGGGGAGTCGTCGCCACACCATTCACGGATGCCGGTGAGATCGACGAGCAGAGCCTCGCCCGACTCGTGCAGTTCTACGAATCCGTCGGCGCGGCGGGGCTCACCGTGCTCGGAGTGTTCGGCGAGGCGGCCGCGCTCACGGCGGCGGAGCGCATGCAGGTGCTTGGCGTCGTCGCCCAGAACAGCAGGCTGCCGATCGTCGCCGGCGTGACGTCGCTCGCCACGGCTCCGGCCATCGCAGAGATCGAGAACGCGCAGGCCGCGGTCGGGGAACGTCTGCGTGCCGTCATGGTGCAGGCGAACTCGGGCGCCCCGGGCGTCGTGACCGAGCATCTGCGCCGCATTCACGAGGCTACGGGGGCAGACATCGTGCTACAGGATTACCCGAAGTCAAGCGGCGTCTCCATCTCGACAGACAGCCTGATCGCCGTCGTCGAGGCGAGCCCGTTCGTCTCGGCGGTGAAAGCTGAGGCACCTCCGACGGCCGTCGCGATCGCGCGCATCACGGCGCGCGTCGACGTCTCCGTCTTCGGAGGGCTCGGCGGGCAGGGGCTGCTCGATGAGCTGGCGGCGGGCTCCGCGGGCGCGATGACGGGCTTCTCGGTTCCCGAAGCGCTCGTCAGCTGCGTCACAGCCTGGCTGGCCGGAGATGCAGAGGCCGCTCGCGCCGAGCTGCTTGCCTACCTTCCGCTGATCAACTTCGAGCAGCAGCCGGGCATCGCCCTCGCCCTGCGCAAAGAGCTGTTCCGCAGGCGCGGGCTCTTCGCCACGGGAGCTGTGCGCGCTCCCGCGGCATCCTTCCCCCGTGAACTCGACCCCATCGCCGCCGATCACCTGGCGGAACTCGACGTACAGGAGGTGCGCTGATGGATCTGCAGCTTCGGGGAAAGACCGCGTTCGTCGCGGCATCAACGGGCGGTCTCGGGCGCGCGATCGCCGAGGCGCTCGCCGCCGAGGGCGCGAACGTCGTGATCACAGGGCGCCGCGCAGAGCTCGCCGAGCAGATCGCCGCCGGCCTTCCGTCGGCGATGGGAATCGAGCTTGACGTCACCGACGCCGATTCGCGGGTATCCGCGATCGAGCAGGCCGCGGCATCCTTTGGCCCCATCGACATTCTGGTGATCAACGGGCCTGGGCCACGGCCTGGAACCGCGAGCGAGGCGAGCGCAGACGACGTCGCCGACGCATTCACGCGCCTCGTCGCACCGGGCCATGACCTCGTGTCGCGAGTGCTTCCGGGCATGCGCGAACGCGGATGGGGGCGCATCGTCGCGGTCGGCTCCAGCGGCATCCAATCTCCGATTCCCAACCTGGCCGGGTCGAACACGGGCCGCGCTGCGCTCGCCGGCTATCTCAAGACGCTCGCAGCCGAGGTCGCCGCAGACGGCGTGACCGTCAACCTCGTGCTGCCCGGGCGCATCGCGACCGACCGCGTCGCCCAGCTCGATGCCGCACAGGCCGAGCGGCGGGGCATCGACGCGGCCGAGGCGAAGAGGCGCTCCGAGCAGACCATCCCCGCCGGCCGCTACGGTGACCCGGCCGAATTCGGCGCCGTAGCGGCGTTTCTCTGCGGTGCACAGGCCGCCTACATCACCGGCGTCGCCCTGCGCGTCGACGGCGGTCTCGTGCGCACGCTCTGATCACTCAACACTGATTCTCATCACGTCGAGGTCGCTCGACGCCTCGTGAAAGGACGACTCTCATGACCTCACCCGCTATCGCCCAGCATCTGATCGCCGGCGAGCTTCTCGGCGACGCCGGCAATGAACGCCGCAACCCGGCGCACCCCGGCGACGTCGCAGTTCTCGCGCCCGTCGGAACCGCAGCAGACACGGATGCCGCCATCGCAGCGGCAGCCGATGCGCAGGGTGCCTGGGCGGCAACGCCGGCACCGGTGCGCGGCGCCGTGCTGCTGAGAGCCGCGCAGCTGCTCACCGAACGCAAGACGCAGATCGCCGAAGACCTCGTGCGCGAAGAGGGGAAGACCCGTGCCGAGGCCGAGGGCGAAGTGGGGCGCGCGATCGGCGTGTTTCAGTTCTTTGGCTCACTCGGCTGGTCGGCGAGTGGCTCCGTCTTTCCCAGCGGCATGCCGAACACGACTGTGACAACGCGCCGTGAGGCTCTGGGAGTGGTCGGGCTGATCACGCCCTGGAACTTCCCGATCGCCATTCCGGCGTGGAAGACGGCCCCCGCGCTGATTAGCGGCAACGCCGTCGTGCTGAAGCCCGCCGAGATCACGCCGATGTCGGCGACGCACCTGGGGCTGGCGCTGCGCGACGCGGGGCTTCCCGCCGGAATCTTCAACGTCGTGCACGGGCGCGGCAGCGTTGTCGGCGAGGCTCTCGCGAACGACAAGCGCATCGCGGCCCTCTCGTTCACCGGGTCGACGAGCGTGGGGCTGAAGCTGCAGCAGACGCTCGGCGCCCGCCGTGCACGCGCGCAGCTCGAGATGGGCGGCAAGAACGGCGTGCTCGTTCTCGACGACGCCGACGCGAAGAAGGCAGCGCAGGTCGTCGCGGCCGGCGCGTTCAGCCTCACGGGCCAGGCCTGCACGGCGACCTCGCGCGTCTACGTGACCCCGGGCGTTCGCCAGGCGTTCCTCGACGAGCTCACGGCGCTCGCGAGCACGTACGTTCCGGGCGATGGGCTCGATGCCGGCACGAAGATGGGCCCCGTCGTCAGCGAAGCGCAGCTGCAGCAAGACGTGTCGGCGGTTCAGGACGCCGTCGACGGCGGCGCGCGCCTGGCCTACGGAGATGCGAGTGCCGACGGTCTGCACTTCGCCCCCGTCGTCGCCACCGACGTCGCGCACACAGACCCGATCGCCACGGACGAGATCTTCGGCCCGGTCGTCGCCGTTCTCGACGTCGACGACTACGAACACGGTCTCGCGGCGATCAACGACTCGCCGTACGGCCTCACCGCCGGCATCTGCACAGACAGCCTCACGCACTCTAGCGACTTTGCCGCGCGCGTGCAGGCCGGCGTCGTCAAGGTCAACCGCCCCACCTCGGGCCTCGATCTGCACGTGCCGTTCGGCGGCGTGAAGGATTCCTCGTCGAACACCTTCCGCGAGCAGGGGCACACGGCCACCGAGTTCTACACGTGGGAGAAGACCGTGTACACGGGTCTCGAGTAGGCGAGGGCGTGAGACAGCGGAACACGAGCAGGCGAAGGAGCCGACACAGATGCAGCAGCTGACGAGCGACGATGACGAGCTGCGGCGCGCAGCATCCGATGTTCTCGTGCGTGCGCACGACGACAAGCAGCATCGCGTCGCCGCGGCGGTGCGCGGCACATCGGGCGCGATCTATACGGGGCTGAGCCTCTCAACGGCGCGCGTGAACGTGTGCGCTGAGCCGTCAGCGATCGCGAATGCGCGCATCGCGGGGGAGGATGCTGTCGACACGATCGTCGCGGTCGGCCTCGACCCCGCAGATGTGCCGATCGTGATCAACCCCTGTGGCGTCTGCCGTGAGCTGGTGCCGAACTTCGGCATCGGCATCCGTGTCATCGTCTCTGACGGCGGTGAGATCGGTGCCGTGACGTCGGCCGATCTGCTGCCGATTCCGTGGGTGCGTGCGCGCTCCTACGACTGAGCGCCGTGGGCGCCCGCCTGAGAGCCGGGGCTCACGGTTTCTGAAGTGTGCGGTCTTTCTGAGCACCGCGGCGTTACAGTAAGACCGCATCGTGACAGAAGACGGAGCGACCTATAACATCCGAGTCTGAGCGTGACGGCCGCGAGGGCAAGGGCGCTGCCCAGCCGACGCGCAATCGCTCAGCCAAGACTGGGCAGCGTGAAGAATAAATTCAAATCCCTCACCGTTGCCTCTGTGTTCGCCGTCATGCTCACGACATCCGCCTGTTCCAGCCCCGCGATGTCTGCCGAGGAACAACCCGACGGCCCTGATTCGTCGTTCGGGGCATACGGCACCGAAGACCGCGCTGCCGAGCCGTTCGACGGAGACATCCACAACAACACCATGGCCGTCAGCCCGGACGAGCAGGTCGCTGTCGTCTCTAACTCTGAGAGCGGCAGAGTGGAGATCGTCGACCTCGAATCGCACGAGGTGAAAGCAGAGCTCCCCGGCTACATCACCCCACGCAACATCGACTTCGCCCCCGACGGCGAGAGCTTCTACCTCTCTGACAGCTCGCTTGGAGTCGTCGACGAGGTGTCGCTTGACACCCAGGAGGTCGACGAGCGGCTCCCGCTCGGCGCCGGAGCGTTTGGAACGGCACTCAACGAAGCGGGCGACACGCTGTACGTCAACAACCAGGCGTCAGGAACTGTCACCGTCGTCAATCTCGACGACCAGCAGCCCCTCGCCGTCATCCCCGGGTTCGCGCAGCCCCGGCAGGGAGTTGTGCTGTCGGCTGATGAGGCGACTCTGTACGTCACGAACTTCATGGGCGACCGGGTCACCGCGGTGAACACCGAAGACAATTCAATCAGTCACCAGATCGAAGGCTTCAACGAGGTGCGAGCGGTCAGCGTGAACAGCGACGGCACCCGCTTGTACGCGGCGAACAGCGGTGACAACACGATCTCGGTCGTCGACACCGCCACAAGCGAGACGGTCACCCGCATCCCGGTGGGCGAACGGCCCTATGGCGCTGCTCTCTCACCTGACGGCTCACTGCTGCTGACCGGCGACCTCGAGTCGAACACCGTCACCGTCGTCGACACCGAGACGAACACAGTGACGACGACGATCGAGGGCTTCACCGGGCCTCGGCAGGCGATCTCGTTCTCTGAAGACTCCGCGACGGCGTGGGTCTTGAACGAAGACCTCACAGTCAGCGAGGTTGATCTCGAGGACTTCAGCATCACGGCTACGTCGACGCCGGCAGAGTAAGCCACACGCACAGGTGCCGCTCGGTGAAGCTCGGGCGGCGCCTGTGCCGGTGAGCAGCGGTTCGATTCGCCGTGCGCCGGCTAGCTCAGCGCTGACGCGAGCGTGCCGACGAGAATAGCGATGAGCAGAACCGCGAAGGTTCCGACGGCGACGAGCGTCGCCACGCGGTTCTCGACAAGCAGAGCCACGAACTCGCGGATGAACGCGCTGGGCACGTAATAGCGCGCGGTGCGCGAGCCGACGACCTGCGCGTCGACGCCCATGCGGCGCGCGAGCGATGCGGTGCGCAGCACGTGGTAGTCGCTCGTGACGAGCATGATCGGCCCCTCGCGGCCAGCATCCTTGAGTAACTCGAGTGACCGGGCGATGTTCTCGCGCGTCGACGTCGACTGCGTCTCGGGAAGGATGTCGGAATCGGGAACCCCCTGTTCGCCCAGATAGTCGGCCATCGCATCGCCCTCGGCGCGCGGCTCGTCGTCGCCCTGACCGCCTGACGGCACGAGCACCGGGTGATTGCCGCGCGAAAGCTCCGCGCCGTACACCCGCAGCCCCCGATCAAGGCGCCCGCGCAGCAGCGGAGGAACGCGACCGCGAATGAGCCCCGAGCCGTGCACCACGATCGCAGTGGGGGCAAATGAGTGCTTCATGCGCCCGTACACGACCGAGTAGATCGCGAACGAGACGAACGCAATGCTCGCGTAGGCCGAGGCGAGCCCAATGAGCGCGGCGATCCAGAAACCGGGCAGCCCGAACTGCACAATGAGCACGACGGCGACGACGGGCAACGCCAGCACGAGGATGCCCACGAGCAGCGAGAGCTGGTTGCCGAGGCTTCGCCCTTCGCGACGCAGCATCGTGATGCCGTTGGCGATCAGCCCAATGCCGAAGACGAGGATGCTGAGAGGCACCGCGAGCGCCACGACCCACAGGATGATCGCCGCGACGATGTTGTACTCGGCCAGGATCGTCAGGATGCCGATGCCCCCGAACCCGATCGCCGCAAGCAGAAATGGCCCGTTGCGCAGCATCCTTGGATCTTTCGCGCGTGAGACGGCGAAACATACCGCGAACACGATGCCGATCACGAGAAGAAGCATGATTGTCACACTACAGACGGATGCTGCGTCGCTGCGTCGCCCATGAGGATGAAGCGTCGCGACGCACTGCTGATTTCTCGTGGTGCTCCTTGACCGACGGCATCCTCCCCTCTAAGGTGTAAGCAAGTCCTTACGGTAAGGAGTTGCTTACATGTCAGCACGGGATCGTTTGAGCGTGGCGTTCGCCGCACTCGCCGACCCGACGCGCCGCGACATCCTTACGAGGCTGCGGTCGGGCCCGCTCACCATCACTGAGCTGGCCACGAACTATCCGATGAGCAGGCCCGCCGTGTCGCAGCACGTCTCTGTGCTCGAGAAGGCCGGGCTTGTGGCGAGAGACAAACGATCTCAGTGGATCGACTGCTCTCTCGAAGCGGCCAGTCTGGACGAAGCTGCCGCCTGGATCGAGCAGCAGCGTGCCGAGTGGAATGAGCGATTCGACTTTCTTGATGAGCATCTCAGGGCCACTCGGGCGCGAAGCCGTAACGACGACACGCGAAATGGAGAGAAGCATGGTTGACATGACCACAGGGTTCACCATCGTCCGCACATTCGAGGCGACGCCTGAAGAAGCGTGGAAGGCCTGGACGGATGCTGACGCGATCGCCCAGTGGTGGCACCCACGTGGGGCGAGCACACCTCGTGACTCGGTGGCGGTTGACCTGCGAGTCGGTGGGCGTTACCAATACGCGATGAGGAACGACGAAACGGGCGACTCGGTCGTCTCGGGCGGCGTCTATCGTGAGATCGAGCCCTTCACGCGGCGTCTTCACGTGGGGCCACCCCGATCAAGACGATCAGCCGATTGCCACGGTGGAACTGGAGCCGGTTGCCGGCGGGACGCGACAGACCTTCGCTCTGCGCGGCGTCGAGGGCCAGCCGGGCGACGGCTTCTTCTACGACGGCTGGGTCGGTGTGCTCGACGTTCAAGGGGACTACCTCGGTTGACACTCGCGGGCGACTGCCGGGCCGCTCTCTCGCACGGTGGCTCGACAGCGCTGCTGGCGTGAGCGCGCGACGCAGCGCCCGTTCCGCGGCGATAGGCTTAGCGTGTTGTGCGCGACGCAGCGGGAACCAGCATCCTGCACCGTGAGCGACCCGCAGCGCGACGATTGTGACCTCACCTCAGAGGGAGAGTATGAACGTGCGTTGCGGCTCAGCTGCAGAACGTGCCGGGCGCCAGCGCGGGCTCATCGTTCTGCTCGGCGTGATGGCGGCACTTGGCCCCATGACCGTCGACATGTACCTGCCGGCACTGCCCGAGATCACGCGCGAGTTCGAGACAAACGAAGCGACGATTCAGATCACGCTGACCGGGTCGCTGCTCGGCATGGGCGTCGGGTCGCTTCTGTTCGGGTTGCTCTCGGATGCCCGAGGGCGACGCATTCCGCTGATCATCGGGCTGTCGGTGCACGTGATCTTCTCGGTCGCGTCGGCCTTCGCGGGCAACGTCATTCTGCTCATCATCTTTCGCACACTGCAGGGCGTGGGCTCGGCCGCCGCGCCGAGCATCGCCATGGCGATCGTGCGCGATATCTCACACGGCCGAGCGGCATCCGTTCGCTATTCGATGATCATGATGGTGTCGATGTCGGCGCCGATCGTCGCCCCGCTGATCGGCTCGCTGATTCTGCTGGGCACCGATTGGCACGGCATCTTCATTGCGCAGGGCATCATGTCGGCACTGCTCGTCGTGCTGGGCGTGCTGTTTCTGCCCGAAACACGGCCGGAGCGCGTGCCGCTGCGCGAGTCGCGCATGTTCGCCGGCGCGGCAGCCTTGTTCTCGGACCGCATGTTCGTCGGCGCCGCCCTGTCTCAGATGGCGATGATGGCAGCGAGCTTCTGCTATATCTCGGGCCTGAGCTTTGTCGCGCAAGACTGGTACGGGGTCTCCGAGCAGGTGTACGGGGCGATTCTCGCTGTCGGCGCCGTTGTCATGCTGATGATGAACCCGCTCAGCCCTTTGCTGCTGCGACGCTTCATGCCGCACAAGGTGCAGATCATCGGGCTGGTAGGCGCGATGACATCTGCGGCGCTGATCATGGTGAGCGCCGGGTCTCTCGGGCTCGTCGGAGTCACCATCTTCGCGTGGCTGTGCATCGGATTTCAGCAGCTGGTCATTCCGAACAATCAGGCGATGGGGCTGTTTAACCACGCGCCGCGGGCCGGCCTCGCCGCCGCGATGATCGGCACGGCCGGCACGATCGGCGCTGCCGTATCGGCCCCGCTGTTAGGGCTCGCGGGAACCGACAACGGCTTCAGCATGGGCTTCGGAATGTTCGCGTTCTACATCGTCTCGCTGGCGGCATCCGTCTTCATCATCGGCTTCAAGAACGACGACCTGACGACGCGTCCGATCAACGTCGTGCGCTAGAGGCCGCCGTCAGCTGGCGGGCGGCGTGAAGACGTTGACGAGGTTGCCATCTGGGTCGCGGAAGAGCAGCGAGCGGTTGCCCCACGGCATCGTCGTGGGTTCGTTCACGAACTCGTCGACGACGTCGCGCAGCGCCGGGTAGGCGGCGTCGACGTCATCCACGCGAATGTCGATGATCACCGATCTGTTCGCTCCGGCTTCGGCCGAGCCTTCGCCCAGAAACCGCACTGTCGCCGAGCTCGCGATCGCCAGAGTTCCCGTTTCGGTGCGCAGTTCGGCGAGCAGCTCGTGCAGCCGCGTCGCTTCGACTCCGGTGACGCGTTCGTAGAAGGTGACAAGACGAGAGACGTCGTCTGTGATGATGCGTGTTGCGGCAAGTTGCATGTGCTTCTCTTTTCGTTCTGACTACGGCACGGTGCCGTGGCTCGTCAACAGTACGAACGGTTTGGGTCAGAAGCTGTCCTCTTTCGCGCGGCCGGGATGCGTCTCTCTGTGCTCCCGCGCCGAGCCACTTCGGCCGCGTCAGCCGCGGGAGCGCGAGAAGCGGCGCATCGCGATGAGCCCCGCGCCGAGCAGCAGAAGCGTCGCCGCAAGGCCCAGCGGCCACGCGATATCGGCACCCGTCACCGGGAGGTCGCTCGCGGCATCCGTTCTGGAGTCGTCACCCGAAGCGCCGCCCGCCGCCGGATCATCGCCCGAGCCTTCGCCTGCGTCGCCGGGCTCATCGCCGCCGTCGCCCGGCTCGGTTGGCTCGGGCGTCGGGGTCGGCGTCTCATCGGCGGCATCGGTCGTGAGCTCCCAGTTCTCGACGAAGAAGTCGGCCGGGTCGATCGTGCCGCGCTCGCTCGCCCACGTGATGAGCAGCTGTCGAATCTCGAGACGTTCGTCGTAGACGACGGGTGCCTCGTCGACGTTCGGGAAGGCGCCGCCGCCGCTCTGCCGGTAGTTGTTCACGGCGAGCACGAAGGTGTCGTCGTCGGTAACCGGGGTGCCGTCGGGGTGCGACAGGCCGACGATGCGCTCGCCGACCGGCTGCGAGATGTCGATTGTGTAGCTCAGGCCAGAGAGCACGTCGTAGTTGTAATCGGGCACGCCGTCGGGGCGGTCCGGGTACACGGCGTTCGTGCCGGTCTCGGGGTCGAACTCGGCGCCCGGCTCGGCCTGATTGAAGTACCGCGCCGAATACTCGAGGTACTCGGCGATCTCGGCACCCGTCATCTGCACTCCGACGAGCGTGTTCTCGTAGATGTACAGACCCGCGATGTCGCGAATCGTCACCTCGCCCTCGGGGAAGAGCGCTGTGCGCGAGAACGGCGATGCCTGTGAGATCACCGGAACATCGGCATACTCGGTTCCGTCGAGAGCGGCATCCACTGTCTCTTGCTGGATGTTGTTGATGAAGTCGATGATCGCCGTGTCTTCGTACCGTGACGTTGCAGCGGGCAGCTCTTCGATCGAGTCGGCGACCGGGGTGTTGACGTAGTCGATCGTCGCCGTGTGCTTGTCGGCGATGACATCGAGCACCGCCTGGTTCTCAGGCGTGCCGTCTGTGCCGTAGTGCGGGGTGACGACCGGGGCGAACTCGTCTGACCAGTCCACCTCGAAGCCGTCGGCCGTCGGCGCGAGGCTCAGCGTCACCTCGCTGACGCTGCGCGCCCAGTAGTTCGGCTGCGTGATGAGCGTCTGCTCGCCCGCCGTGTTGGTGATGAGCGTCTGCGGTTCATCTTGGTGGCTGTGGCCCGCGACGAGCACGTCGATCCCGGGCACCTGGTAGGCGATGTTGTTCGCGACGTCTTCATTGAGGTCGGCGGGGTCGTACTCGGCATCCGGAACCGTCCCCTGCCCGGTGTGCGCGAGAACGACGACGACGTCTGCCTGCTCGTCGACAACGGGCACCCACTTCTGGGCCGCCTCGACCATGTCTTCAAATTCGAGGATGCCGCCCACGTTCTGCTTGTCCCAGATGCGCACGCCCGGGGTGACGAGCCCGACGACGCCGATCGTCACCTGCTCGCCGTCGATCTCGCGCTCGATCAGGGTGTAGGGGTCGTGGTACGGCTCGCCGGTCGCTGTGTCGATGACGTTGGCGCCGAGCAGGGGAGCCGCGAGGTCGTTGTCGTATGCCTCGAGAAGGTCGAGGCCGTAGTTGTACTCGTGGTTGCCGACGACCTGGGCGTCGTAGCCGATCGTATTGAAGGCCTGGGCCATCGGATGCTCGACCGCGTCGTCGAGCACGGCATCGCGTTCATCGCCGAAGCCGTACAGGTACGTGAGCGGCGTGCCCTGAATCGCGTCGCCGTTGTCGAGAACGACGACGGAGTCATCGCCCTTCTCAGCGCGCACGTCGTCGACGACGGTGGCGACGCGGGAGAGCCCGAGCGAATCGTCTTCGGGGTATGGCGCATCCTGAAAGTAGTCCCAGTCGGCCACGTGCCCGTGCGTGTCGGTGGTGGCGAGCAAAGTGAGCTCGACTCCGCCCGGCGGCGTTGCCGCGTTGGCTGCGGTGGGGGCGATGAGTGCCGTTCCGAGAACGGCGAGGGTGCTGACGACGACGGCGGCGTGGCGAGCGGAGGGCATGTGGTCCTTTCGGGGGCCATGTGCAGTTGTGTGCCGTCACACTATCGGCGGATCGTGAACAGGGGAAGACCTGGAAGCGTCGAAACGCCGTTTTCATGCCTGCTCATTCGAGCACGGCGTTCAACGCGACTCGGCAGATTGTGAGGGTGCAGGATGCCGAGATGAGGAGAGAATGCTGAAACGAGGAGTCTTCTCGGGGAAAAAGTCCTCGTGTCGGCACATTCTCCTCGCCTCGGCACTTTGTGGGCGGGTTCTGCCAGTTCGGCACTCTGTGGACGCGTATTGCCCAGGTCCGCGCATTATGCGAATTACCTTCGTCGAAACCACGAAATGACAGCGGATGCCGCGGCGACAGCATCCGCTAATAATGCGCATTATCATCTTGACCTCGACGGGAGCTCCCCGGCATGATTCTGATGCACTGACACCCGAAGAGCCGATCAAGGAGGATCGATGCCGCGCCACCGGTTCACCCAATCAGACGTCGCCGCCATGGCGGGGGTCAGCCAGTCGACCGTGAGCTTCGTGCTCAACGACAATCTTCCAGCGGGCGTTCGCATCTCTGACGAGACGCGCAGCAGAGTTCTCGAGGCAATACGCATTACGGGATATGCCGCGAACCCTATTGCGCAGCGTCTCGCCGGCGGGCGCAATCAGATTCTCGGCGTCTTCACGTATGAGACGACGTTCCCGCGCGGTGGGCACGACTTCTATGGCGCGTTCCTCGTCGGTATCGAGCATGCGGCAGAGAAACTCGGCGTCGACATGCTGCTCTTCACATCGGCTCGCGTCGTCGACGGCAGGCGGCGCCTCTCGCGCGACGGCTGGCAGAGGCTCGGAGCCGCGGACGGCTGCCTTCTTCTCGGCCAGCAGGAAGACCGCGGCGAACTCGAGCACCTTCTCGACACCAGCTACCCGTTCGTCTTCATCGGCAAACGTGAGAGCGAAGGTCGACGGCTGCCGTATGTCGGCGCCGACTACGTCGCAGCGACGCGGCGTCAGGTTGAGCGCCTCGCAGAACTCGGGCACACGCGCATCGGTTACGCCGGCCAGCAGAGCGCAGACCAGCCAACACTCGATCGACTCGAGGGATACCGCAGTGCCATGCGCACACGCGGTCTTCCTCTGAGGTACGTCGATGTGCACGACATCGCTGCGGGCGCGGAAGAGATCGCCGAGCGACGCCTCACCGCCATGCTGGTCGCTCCTGAGATCGATTCGGATGCTCTCGCCGATGCGCTTGAGGCTCGCGGAATGCGCGTGCCGCACAGCGTGTCACTTTTGCTGCTCGGTCAGCCGAACCAGCTTCAGCACCGCAGCCGACGGGCCTGGTCAGGTTTCGTCGTACCGCGTGAAGAAATGGGTGCGCGTGCCCTCGTGCTGCTCTCGCGCATCGTCGACCAAGAGTCGGCGGAAACCCGAGCTCCCGAAGGCAGAATGCCCAACCCGCCCGTTCTCGACGAAGCCGACTTTCACCAGATGCTCGACTGCCCTGATCTAGACGGCGAAACCCTCGCCGTCGCTCCAGCGACCACCACCACACCAGAAGGAACAATTCGTGACAACGCGTGAATTCTCGACCGAGATCCTCATCGTCGGGGCAGGCCTCGGCGGCGTCGCCGCGGCGCTTGCCGCCGCCGACCGCGGAGCGAGAGTGGTACTGACCGAGGAATACCCGTGGATCGGCGGGCAGCTCACCGCGCAGGCTGTGCCGCCGGACGAGCATCCGTGGGTGGAGTCATTCGGCATCACCGCCCGCTACCGCGCGCTGCGTGACGGCATCCGGGATGTGTATCGCCGTCGTTACCCGCTGACGGCGAGTGCCCGCGCCAAGCATGAACTGAACCCCGGTGCCGGGTGGGTGTCGAAGCTGTGCCATGAGCCGAAGATCGCCGTCGGCGTGCTCGAAGAGATGCTCGCCCCGTATCGTTCGAACGGCAGCATTCGTCTGCTTGAGCGGATGCGCCCCGTCGACGCGGCAACGGACGGCGACCGCGTCACCTCCGTCACGCTCGACTCCGAGATCGGCGAGCCGAGCATCACCGTGCACGCCGACTACGTGATCGATGCCACGGAGACCGGTGAATTGCTTCCGCTTACCGGCACGGCGTATGTCACGGGATTCGAATCTCGCGCTGACACGGGTGAGCCGAGTGCTCCCGATCACGCACAGCCCGACAACGTGCAAGCGCTCAGCGTCTGCTTCGCTGTCGAGCATGTCGAGGGCGACCACACGATCGAGCGCCCCGAGAACTACGACTTCTGGCGTGAATACGCGCCCGAGGCATGGCAGGGGAACAGGATGCTGTCGTGGACAGCGCCGAACCCGCGCACACTCGAGATCGACACCCGCGCTTTCGAGCCGAACCCGGGGGATGACGCGCTCGCGGTCGATGCCGACCAGTCGCGCAACGCAGGGGACAAGAACCTCTGGTACTTTCGCCGCATCGCCGCTCGCGACCTCTTCGAACCGGGCTTCTATTCCAGCGACATCTGCCTGGTGAACTGGCCAAGCATCGACTACTTCGTTGCGCCTGTTCTCGATGCGCCGCGCGAAGTTGAGCTTGAGCACTACGCCAAAGCGCGCGAACTGAGTCTTTCGATGCTGTATTGGATGCAGACGGAGGCACCACGCGCTGACGGCGGAACGGGGTTCCCTGGGCTGCGTCTGCGCCCCGATGTCATGGGGTCGAGTGATGGCCTTGCGCAGGCTCCGTATCACCGTGAATCGCGGCGCATTCGTGCGCTGACGACGATTACCGAGAACGATGTGTCGTATGCGGTGCGCGGTGACGCGGGCGCGACGCAGTATGCCGACTCGGTCGGAGTCGGCATGTACCGCATCGATCTGCATCCGTCGACGGGAGGTGACACGTACATCGACGTGGCGTCCACGCCCTTCGAGATTCCGCTCGGTGCGCTCATTCCGCAGCGTACGACGAACCTGCTTGCCGCCAACAAGAACATCGGCACAACGCACATCACCAACGGCTGCTATCGGCTGCACCCGGTCGAATGGAACATCGGTGAAGCAGCAGGGCACCTCGCAGCGTACTGCCTCGATCAGAAGACCACACCGCACGGCGTGCACGCTGACCCTTCGCGGTTGCAGCAGTACCAGGCAGAGCTCGACGCGGCTGGCGTCGAGCGGCGCTGGCCTGAGGGCCGCACGTACCCCTATTGACCCCCATAAAGCACCACACCAAGAGAAGGAGAGATCATGAGCAACCCGCGCTCGCACCGACGGCGCGTTCCCCTCGCGGTCAGCGCTGGCATCGTCGCCACTGCGCTTGCCCTGTCGGGATGCAGTGGCTCCGGCACCGATGCGGAGTCGGCGGATGGTCCCGTCGATCTGCGTATGACGGTCTGGACGGCAGATGAAGCACAGCTGGCGCTCTTTCAGGAGATCGCCGACGCCTACGTCGAAGAGAACCCCGACCTTGTGTCGTCTGTGACATTCGAGCCCATCCCATTTGAGGACTACACGACGACGCTCACCACGCAGCTTGCCGGTGACAATGCCCCGGATCTGGCCTGGATTCTCGAGTCGTACGCTCCGGAATTCGTCGCCAGCGGTGCGCTGACAGACATCGCTCCGACGCTGAAAGACACAGATGGGTACAACTACGACGACCTGATGGACTCGTCTCTCGAGCTGTGGCAGAAGGATGATGGGCTCTACGCGTACCCGTTCTCGAACAGCCCGTTCGCGATGTTCGTCAATACCGACCAGCTCGAAGCGGCCGGGCAGCCGAACCCGGCAGATCTCGTTGCGTCGGGCGACTGGACGTTTGACGAAGCGCGCGACATGTCTGCCGCGGCCGCCGAGACCTCGGGCAAGGAAGGCCTCGTCGTTCGCGATTTTGATTTCACGGCATGGGAAGTTCTCGCATCGGTCTGGGGTGGCTGGGATGCCGCTCCCTGGAACGCAGACGGCCAGACCTGCACATTCGCCGACCCGGCGATGACCGACCTCATGTCGTGGATCCACGACGCGATCTTCAAGCAAGGCGCCATGCCGAAGCCCGGAACGACAGCCGACTTCTTCGCCGGCGATGCCGCGATGACGATCACGCAAATCAGCCGCGCGTCATCGCTCGACGACTCATTCGGCTGGGATCTTCTGCCGCTCCCCGCCGGGCCTGAGGGCCAGCAGAACGTGATCGGTCAGGCAGGTATCGGCGTCTTCGCCAATGCGCAGCATCCGACCATCGCCGCCGACTTCCTCGCGTACTTCACGAACCCAGAGAACGCAGAGAAGCTCGCGACGTACTTCCCGCCGCCGCGCGAGTCGTTGTTGAACGCCGAGACACTGGCGGAAGCAAACCCGAAGCTCAGCGAAGAGCAGCTGCAGAACGTCGTCGTCGAGGGCATCAAAGATGCAACGACGAAGCCAACGCACAAGAACTTCGCCAAGCTGCAAGACGCCGTGCGACAGCAGCTCGATGATTTGTGGACGGCGGATGCCGATGTCGAGTCAGTGCTCAGCGACACCTGCTCGGCGATCGAGCCGCTGCTGGAGGGCTGACGCAGCATGGCCACCACCACCGCCGCAGTGCTGGCGGGCGACACCGCGAAGCGGCGAGGGCGCAGCACGGGCCCCCGTCGCTCCGCGGCAACGCGCGGCGACTGGATCGTCGGGTACACGATGGTCGCCCCCGTCGTGCTGGGCTCGCTCGCCTTCGTTATCGTGCCGCTCGTCACGGTGTTCTGGTATTCGCTTCACGACTGGAACGTGCTCGCCAACACGTTCACTTTCGCCGGTGGTGAGAATTACGAGAGGATGCTGTCAGACGAGGGCCTGCACGATTCGCTGCTTGCCAGCCTCTGGTTCTCGATCGGTCTCGTTGTTCTGAACATCACGCTGGCCCTGTTCCTCGCCGTGATGCTCAATCAGAAGCTTCCAGGCACCACCACATTTCGCACGTTCTTCTTCTCGCCTGTTGTGGTCTCCCTCGTTGCCTGGACGATCGTGTGGAGCTTTCTGCTGCAGGCGGACGGCGGCATCAACGGCTTCCTCGATCTCCTGGGCATCCAGGGGCCGAACTGGCTGCGTGGCGACTTCACTGCCATGCTCGCCGTAATTGTCGTGCAGGTGTTCAAGAACGTCGGCATGAACATGATCCTCTTCCTCGCTGCGCTGCAAGGCGTTCCAGAAGAGCTGATGGAAGCAGCGCGCATTGACGGCGCGCGCGCCTGGCGTCGCTTCTGGTCGATTACCGTGCCGATGATCAGCCCCACGATCCTTCTCGTGTCAATCCTCACGATCGTGGGTTCCCTCGAAGTGTTCGCCCAGATCGACGTTCTGACGCAGGGCGGCCCAGGCAACTCGACGACAGTGCTCGTCTACTACCTCTACCAGCAGGCGTTCCAGTTCAACGACTTCGGCTATGCCAGTGCCGTCTCGGTGCTGCTGTTCATCATCGTGCTGATTCTGACCCTGCTCCAATGGCAGACCCGAAAGAGGTGGGTCTTCAATGAAAACTGAGACCGACGTGGCGCAGCAGAGCGTGCGCGGGAAGCGACAGCCAACGGCGGCGAAACCCGGGCACTCCGGCGCGCTCAAGCGCAAGCGCCGCTGGGGCAGGGCGGCGCTCGTTGTGGTGCTGGCTGTTATCAGCATCCCCTTCATCTTTCCGACCCTGTGGATGGCGACGTCGAGCCTGAAGCCGATGAGCGAAATTCTCGCGAAGGTGCCGACGCTGTGGCCGACAGACCCGAGCTTCGATGCATACGGGGAGGTGTTTCGGCTCCAGCCTTTTGCGCAGCAGTACTGGAACAGCTTATACATCGCGGCGATCGTCACGATCGGAACGATGCTCTTCGCGGCGATGGCCGGGTATGCGTTCGCGCGCATGCGATTCCCCGGCGTCAACATCCTGTTCCTGATCGTGCTTGTCGGCTTGCTTGTGCCGTCAGAAGTGACGATTGTGCCTCTCTTTCGGTTCGTCAACGAGCTGGGGCTCATCAATACCCACTGGCCTTTGATCGTGATTCCGATCTTCGGGGCGCCGGCTGTGCTCGCCGTCTTCATCATGCGGCAGTTCTTTCTGGGGCTGCCTGGCGAGCTTGAAGAGGCTGGGCGCATGGATGGGTTGGGGCGCTGGGGCATCTTCTGGCGCATCGCATTCCCGCTTTCGAGGTCGGCGCTCGCCGCGGTGGCGATCTTCACGTTCTTGAAGTCGTGGAACCTCTACCTCGAGCCGATCGTGTATCTGTCGAGTAAGAATATGTTCACTCTGCCGCAGGCTCTGACCCAGTATGTCGATGCGTATGGCGGCCCGATGTGGAACGTTCAGCTGGCGGCGACGACGCTGACTGTGCTTCCCGTGTTGGCTGTGTTCCTTGTCGCGCAGAAGCAGTTCGTGCAGGGTCTCGCGCAAACGGGTCTGAAAGGCTGACGCGACGTCACCACAAGTGCGCCGTTGCCTCGCCTGGCATACGGCGCACTTGTGGCTTCGCTGACTATCCGTCCACAGGTAGAAACTTTGGTGAGTTATCCACAATGGGTGTGTGATCGGCTGTTTTGGTGTCGGGAATGTCAGTGGCTCCCACGATAATGTGGGTATGCGAAACGAGACGGCAGCACAAGGCTTCGACCCGAATGAGGGGGCGGATGCTGTCGCGGTGCGTGCTGCTGAAAAGCTTCTCGCGGATGCTGCCGAACTCACCCATATCGACCCGGCGACGCTCTCCTCTGATGAGCTGCTCACTTATACGGGGCTGCTCGGGAATATCACGCGCGTTGTGGAGGGCCAGCAGGTCGCCAATGTTGGTGATATTGCCCGGCGGTCTGATGTGGATGCTGGCTTCACTGGTCTTGCGGCTCGTCACGGGTCGCGGAGCCCGGCTGTCCTGTTTGAGAAGGTGACGGGGGTGAAGAACTCGACCGCGTACCGATACGCACGCGTTGCGGAAGACGCGGCGCCGCGGGTGTCTGACACCGGTCTGCCCTTGGACCCGATTTTTGCGAAGACGGCTGAGCATCTTCATGACGGCAGAATCGGTTTAGACGTTGCTGAGGTTGTCACCTCGTTGTTGGGGCCAGTCCGGGCGCGGGTGGCGCCGGAGAATCTCGATTGGGCCGAAGAAAAACTCCTCGGGAATGCGACCGGTGCGTTCGGGAAGGCCCCCGTCAGTGCGGAGACACTGCGGCGGCAGGCCCGGTTGTTCGTGTCGGTGATGGACCCGGATGGTGTGGCCCCGTCGGCGGAGGAACTGCACGAGGCACGGAAGCTGGTGTTCCGTCACCTGGACGACGGGTCCTTGAAGATCGCCGGCACGTTGTCTCCGGAGCAGGCCGTGCAGATCACCCCGTGTTCGACGCCTACATGTCGACAAGAACTTCGCCGACGTTCATGAACGCTGACGAGTTGGCTGATCGGGGGCAGGAGCCCGAGCCCCGGTCCAGGCCGCAGGAGCGTGCTGATGTGTTCACGGCGATCATCGCCGGAGTGGGGAAACACGACAGCACCCCGAAACTCCACGGCCGCGGACCGACGGTGCTGGTCACCGTCGATGAACGCAACCTGAACACTGGGACGGGTGCTGCCTGGTCGCCAGGCTCCCCGGCACCGTTACCGGTGTCGTTTGTGAAACAGATGCAGTGCGACGGCGACACCAACAACGTCGACATTGACGCTCACGGTGAGGTGTTGAATCTCGGACGCACGGAACGGTTCTTCACCCCGAAGCAGCGCCTGGCCATGATCGCCCGCGACGGCAGCACTTGCGTCATCCCCGACTGCCCGATTCCCGCCTGGCTGTGTGAAGCGCACCATGTTCTGGGCTGGGAGAACGGCGGCACCACCGACCTCCCCAACGGGGTGCTTATCTGTTGGTGGCATCATCGACTGGTCGAGCACGGCGAATGGACCCTCACCCGCGATGACAACGGCCACCCGAAACTGACCCCACCAGACTGGTTCATCACCCGCGACTACCTCGGACGCCGCGAACCCATGAACGGCACGAGCACGCCCAGCGACAGGACGAGCGCGTCCAGCGGCGGGAGCACTGCGTCTGACAGCCAGATTCACGACGATGACGGCGACCCACCGGCATCCGAACGACATACCGTGCCGCGATCGTAAGACCGCGGCGGCTCCGACACCCGAAACGCACAAGCACACCAGCTTGAAGCGCTACTCGGAGTGCGCCGACATCGTCACACTTGTAGAACTCTAATACTCGGGGTCTGGTAGGCCCCACGCGCAGTGGATCTCGGAATTCACCGTCGATTCACCGAGCCGCACATGACGTGCGGAGTCATCTGGGGGCTCAGCTGACGCGAGCCGCGGCTCCGCGTACGAGAGTGGTGCACCGCGTTCCTCGAAGGAATACGGTGCACCACACGTGCCGCCTACCGTTACTCGACCCTTCTGCGCAGCCGCCCGGCAGTGAGCACTCCAGCTCCCAGGAGAAGCAGCAACGCACTACCCCAGAGCCACGGCGCCACATCGGCACCCGTGGATGCCAGCACCTTACCTGTCACGCGGAACTCCGCCGTGACCTCGCCCGATGTCTCGCCTGACAGCACCGCGGTGTGCACCCCTGCATCGGTGTCTGCGGGTATCGTCCACCTGAAGGTGACTTCCCCGTCAGCATCCGCCGTCTGGGTTCCGAGATCCAGCGGAGTCGAGTGCATCGTTCCTGTGACGACTTCCCCCGGCCCGAAGCCCGTCGCGCTCACCACCTGCGTTGCGCCCGGCTTGAGCGTGCCGTGCGCCACCGACGCTCTCAGGGCAGCGGGTGACTCGTCGTCGCCCTGCTGGCCGTCGCCCTGCTGATCATCGTCACCCTGGTCGTCGCCCTGCTGGTCATCGTCACCCTGGCCGTTGTCGTCTCCCTGATCGTCACCAGGGTCGCTCCCCGCGCCGCTGCACGCGTCGAGCTCCGCACCCGTCGGTGTGAAACGGAACCAGTCGAACGACGCGATGGTGTCAGGCGCCCCCGTAGCGCCTCGGTATGCAGTGGGCCCGATAGCCGTCGCGCTCAGATCTTCTGCTGCGATGGGACGCCCCACTGTCGTGAACGTCTGCCCGTCTGTCGAGGCAGCGGCCGTGATCCAGTCGCTGTCACTCGTCAAGCGCAGCCAGATGGTGTCACCCATATCGGCGGGCGGAAACAGCGAGTCTTCCCACGCCCAGCCGTCGAAGCGATCTTTCCCATTGTTCTTCCACACGAGGTCGATGCGCTGGCCACCCTTCGCGTAACCCCAGGTCAGCTTCGCGTTATTGAGGTCGTCGCGATAGAGCATGAGCCCCGCCTGCTGATACTTCTCGGCGGGGTTGTAGGTCAGTTTCGTCGTGACCTCCCACGCCTCATCGGCTGAGACGGCGCGTTGTGGCAGCGTTGCCCCATCGACAGACGTCGGAGACGACGACATATTCAGCGCACCATCGGCGACCGAATAGCGATCTACGTCGTCACGAACAACGCTCCAGTCGGAGCCCAGTGACGCGCCATCGAAGTCGTCGCTTCCGGCACCCACGCACTTCTCATACATCGGGTCTTCGGGGCGAGTGTTCAGCGGGTCGCGGATGCCGTCAGGATCCAGCGTTGCGTGTGCGATCGTTGTGCCGCTGCGACCGCCGATCTCGAAGATCATGTGGGTCTTGTCTCCGACGGTGATGATTTGCGGCGAACTCGCACGACCATCTTGAGGCGGAGTGGCGCCAGGAACGTACAGCGGAAGCGACTCGCCGAACGAGTGGAGTGAGCTGTCAAGCTGCTTCGCGAAGATCGTCCCCGTGCTTGAGCCGTAGAGTACGTAGGTCGTGCCCTGCCACTGCCAGATCTCCGGCCCGGCGACGTTTGTTCCTTCGGCCACCCCGGGCTCAACGACCCAGCCGGGCTGTGGCTCCCACTTCACCATGTCGTGCGAATACGCCAGGCCAATGCGGCGAACGTTCGTGGTGTCATTCACCATGAAGAACATGGCGTACTCCCACCCGTTCTCGGGAAACGGATTCTCGAAGATGCGGTTGTACGACGTCTCCGTGGCATCCTGACCAAACTGCTCCGTCGTCATCACAACCCCGCCGTAGTCAAACGTCACACCGTCAGTTGAGGTCGCATACCGGTCTGTCGTGTTCTCTCCGTGAAAGTAGAGGAAGAGCTCACCAGTCTGGTCATTCCAGACGGCATCCGGAGCCGACACGTGCGACACGTCGTAGTAGTCGCCCCAGGTCTTGCGAATAAGCGGGTTGGCCTCGTACTGCGTCCACGGCCCGTCGAGTGAATCGGAGTACATCAGGTTGATGCCGCCCGGCGCATCGTGGGGCGCGTAGTAGATGTACCACTCGGCCAGGGGCTCATCGAGATACTCGCTCGCGTGGAACACGGACGGGAAGATGAATTCGTGCCCCGGGTTCCACGTGTCGACGTTGTCTTTGTCGATGATGGGCCCGTCAAGCGTGAAGACGGGAAGCGGATTCTCGTCTTCGGGCACCGTGGCCGTCGCTGAGGGAACGGTTGTCGTCGCGAACCCCGTGACGATGAGGGCCGTGGCCACCGCGATGGCGGCCAAACGTTGTCGAATGCTCATGAATGCTCCTTCTGGCGCCAGCGCTGGCGCCACGTGTGGGAATAGCATTCGTGATGATACGCATAATCACATCAGAAGTCGCTAGGATAATCAGCATCATTTCGAGGCGGACGATGTGCGTGCGCGAGTGCTGTGCGATCCACGCGCGCGACCGAGAGGATCGCTGCGTCAGAAGGGAGCCCCACGTGACGTCACCGCACCCGCGCCGGATGACTCAGCGCCGCATCGCTGAGCTCGCCGGAGTGAGCCAGGCCGCCGTGTCTCTCGTGCTGAGCGGCCGCACTGACACGACGACGCGGCTCTCAGACGGCACGCGGCAGCGCGTTCTCGACGTGTTGCGCGACACGAACTATGCGGCAGATCCGGCCGCGCGCATTCTCGCCGGTAAGGCAAACAATATTCTCGGAGTGTTCACCTACGAGTCGGCCTTTCCTGCCGAGACGTCTGACTTCTATGCGCCGCTGCTCACGGGTGTCGAGTCGGCGGCGGAAGAACTGGGTGCCGACCTGCTCATGTTCACCAGTTCACGCACACGCGAAGGCCCCCGACGGCTGCTGCGCGAGGGGAGTCGGCTTCGGCTGGCCGACGGCTGTGTACTGCTGGGGCGTCAGATGGATGCCGGTGAGCTTGCGCGCCTCGTCGAGCTGGAGTATCCGTTTGTCGCAGTGGGGCGCCGGGACGGCGATGAACGCGTTCCCTATGTCGGCGCGGACTATGCGCGTGCGGTCAGTGAACTCGTTGACCGTGCCGTGGCACTGGGCCACGAGCAGTTTCTCTACGTTTGCCTTCCGTTCGAGGCAGAGTCAACACGTGATCGTCTCGCGGGCTTCACCGAGGCAGCACACCGCCATGGAGTGACAGCCCGGGTCGTGACCCGTGTGCCGAGCGACTCCGCGTCGCTTGTGCATAACATTGACGCGGCCGATGCGACAGTTGTCTTCGTTGAGGATCCCGTCGCTGCCCATCGACTCGTGCGCGAACTCGAACCACACGGCCGAGCTGTGCCGCGGGACATCTCGATCGTGGCGCTGGGTGAACAGGCTCGCCGAGGTGAAGATGTACGCGACGTGACGCGACTCGTGGCACCACGTGTGGCGCTCGGCGCCGAGGCTGTGCGCCTGCTCGCTCGGATCGTGCGGGGCGAGGCAGACGAGTCTGTCGAGACGAGGAAGCTCTTGCCCTGCGCTCTCGAGACGGGTACAACGCTGTCAGGCCCGCGCACCGCAAGAGCCTGACTGCATGGCGATGCTCGAGTGTGCCACGCGCGGCCTCGCGCCGTTGTCACTCTTGCCCGGAGCGCCTCACGCGAGCGCGACGGCCTGAGGTGGAGGCGCCCGCGCGGGCCTCAGCCGAGGAGGGTCGCAATCGCCGTGGCGAGCGCGAGGTCTTCCCACGACATCCCCGTCGTCTTCACCACGACGGGCGCGTCACGGCGCAGCTCGCGTTCGCTACGAATCACGGCGCGCATCGGGATGAGGTCGTCGCGAGTGATCGCGCCCTCTTCCGCCGCCATCACGATGTCACCGCCGCTGCGGTACGCGGTGTCGACCTCTTCCACGACGATCTGCGACCGACGCATGAGGTCGCTCGGCAGTTCGCGTTCCGCAGGGTCGTGCGAGCCGAGCGCGATCACGACGGCATCCGGTTTCACCCATTCGTTATCGAGCACGGGCGTCTTCGCGGTGCTCGCGCAGACAATGAGACCGGATGCCGCAAGAGCGTCGCGTGCCTCGGCGGAACCCGTCTGCGCCCAGTTCTCGCACCACTCCGGCTGCGTGCGGCTGACGTACGTCACCGTGGCCTCGCGCACGTCGCCCAGTACAGCGCGCAGCGTGGCTTCGTGGGCGACGCCCTGCGCACCCGTGCCGACGATGACGACGTTCAGCGGCTCAGCGCTCGCCGTCAGCAGCGGGGCAACGGGCGCGAACGATACCGCGGGAGTGCGCAGCGACGTCAGCGCGATGCCGTCGAGCATCATCCGCGGCGACAGCGTCTCGGGGTCGAACAGCAGATACTGCCCCTGAATGCGCGGCACCGTGCGCCCCGGGTCGTCCGGCCCCACGGTGAGCACCTTGATGCCCGTCGCCTGCTCGGTGGCCGAGGGCATCACCAGCAGCTCGCCGCCCGGAATCGGCAGCAGCTGCCGCGGAATGTCGTCCGCCGGATCGAAGCCGCGAAGCGTCTCGCGGATCGCCTCGACCGCGGCATCCGGGCTCAGAGTCTTGCGAACCGTGTCGGCGTCGACATACGTCAGGTCATGCATGAGAATCTCACTTTCTGTGCACGTGTGGGTGTGCGTGTTCGTGTGGGCGCAGAGTAGGAGAGGTGTCATTCAGAAGGATGCGATCGCAGAAAACGTCCTTCCGAGTGCTTCATCTCCTACCTGATGAACTGCGGGTGGGGTGCGCGGCCAGCTACCGCAGCGCAAAGGGGATCAGAGTGTCGTGGGGATTGGCGGTGAACGTGCTCTCGCCGGTGCGGAAGGCGGTGCCCGTCACCAGCGGAACAACGCCGTCTCGGCCCTCCACGCGAGCGCGCGAGAGGATGCGCCCGACGAACGTCGACCCGACGATCGAGCCGTGTTCGAGCGTCTCGTCACGAAGCTTCCCGGCCTCCGCGAGCGTGGCGATGCGCGCAGCCGTGCCGGACCCGCAGGGCGAGCGATCGACCTGGCCATCGGCGAAGACAGTCACGTTGCGCTGCGCGACTGTGCCGGGCTTGGCATCCAGGGTCTCGTAGATGATGGTTCCGTAGATTCCGCTCAGGCGATCGTCAGAGGGATGCTTCGCCACCGACGCATCGTCGAGCGCCCACTTGATCTCGCGGCCGACCGCCGTCAGCTTCTCGATGTGCTTCGGCTCGACGGTGAGACCGACGGATGCCGCGTCAAGCTGCGCATAGATCGCACCGCCGTACGACACGTCGACGGTCACATCTCCGAGCGCCGTGCTGACCGGAACCGCGGTCGCGAGCACGTAGCTCGGAACGCTCACGAAGTCGACCAGGGGCACCCGGGCATCCGTGTGGACTCGAGCGGTGACCCTGCCGGAGGGCACGTCGATGATCACGTCGGTGATTCCCGACTCGGATGCCGCGACCAGACCGGACTCGATCGCCCAGACCCCGAGCGCGATCGTTCCGTGCCCGCATGCGGTGGAGAAGCCGTCCTTGTGCCAGAACAGCACTCCGAAGTGCGCCCCGTCGTCATCGGGTGGCGTGATGAAGCCGCCGTACATGTCGGCGTGCCCGCGCGGCTCGAGGCAGAGGAAGCGCCGGAGGCCGTCGACGTCCGGGTCCGTCATCGCACGGACGCGTCGCTCCGCAACCGTGAGGCCAGGCGCGACGAGCGGCGAGGTCTCGGCGAACCCGAAGGCCACGATGCGAAACGGCTCTCCAGCCGTGTGATAGTCGGTGGTGGTGACGGCATCCATGCTTATGAGTCTTCCAGGTCAGCGGTCATCGACGAGCCCTTCGGTGCGTGCCCGAGCGATCGTGCCGGTGTGGTTCTCCATCCAGAAGTGCGCACGTTTGATGCCGAGTGCCTCTGGGTTGAACGTGAGCTCCTTGCCGGCGCGACGCTGGCGATCGTAGTCCTTCGTGACCTTGTAGACCACGGGACTCAGCAGCAGGATGCAGATCATGTTGACCCAGCCGATCGAGCCGTAGCCGATGTCGCCGATCGCCCAGATGAGGTCGGGCGACTCGACGCTGCCGTAGAACGTGATCGCAATCATGCCGATCTTCAGCAGCCAGTCGAGCGCTCTGCCCTTGCGGCCGTCGAGCAGGTAGACGAGGTTCGTCTTGGCGATGTAGAAGAACGCGATCAGGGTCGTGAAGGCGAAGAAGAACAGCGCGATGGCGACAAAGCCCGGGCCGATGCCGGGGGCGATCGTGTCGATGGCACTCTGCGTGTATGCGGGCCCCGCGGTCATGCCGCCGGCGCCGTCGAAGAGCAGTCCGCCCTTATCGTCGGTGACGTCGTAGAGCCCCGTGATGAGAATCATCGTGCCGGTCGCGTTGCAGACGACGACCGTGTCGATGAAGATCGAGAAGGCCTGAACGAGGCCCTGCTTGGCCGGGTGGCGAACAGCAGCGGATGCCGCGCCGAACGTGCCCTCGCCGACACCCGCGACGTTCGAGAACACTGCGCGGCGCACGCCCCACGCGACGGCGGCGCCGAGGATTCCACCGAAGATCGGGTTCACACCGAACGCACTCGAGAGCACGAGCTGCATGGTGGGCCAGATCTGGTCGGCGTTCATCGCCAGCAGCACGACCGTGGCGATGATGTACCCGATCGCCATGAACGGCACGAAGACCTGAGCGACCGCGACGATGCGCTTGGTTCCGCCGATGATCACGACGCCGAGCAGCACGGTCACGACGACGGCGGAGACCCAGAGCGGAATGCTGAACGCCTCGTTCATGCTCTGCGCGATGTTGTTCGACTGCACGCCGGGAAAGACAAAGCCGTAGCCCGCGAGAATCATCACGGCGAGGATGACCGCGAGCCACTTCGCCTTGAGGCCCTTCTCGACGTAGAACGGCACACCGCCGCGGTGCTCGCCGTCGACCTTGGTCTTGAACACCTGCGCGAGCGTCGACTCCGCGTACGCGCTCGCCGAGCCGAGAAGCGCGCACATGACCATCCAGAACATGGCGCCGGGGCCGCCAGCGTAGATCGCGGTGGCGACACCGGCGATGTTGCCGACGCCCACGCGGCTGGCGAGCGTCAGCAGAACGGCTTGGAGTGGGGAGTTGCCGTCGGGAGTGTCTTTCTTCGCGCCGAGTTCGCGGATCATGTCGGGAATGTGTCGAAATTGGATGCCTCGAGTGAGCACCGTGAAGAACAGGCCGAGCCCGAGGGCCAGGTACGCCATGGGATTCCAGATGAGGTCGTTTATCGCTGTGACGACGTTCATGTCTTCCTTGTCTCGGCGTGCGATGACGCCGCATTCGTCGTTGAATGGCACTCGGTCGAGTGTCAGAAGCATGTGACATATTACATATGACGTGGCGACTTGGAAAGACGTAGTGTCGGCACAACTGTCGTCGACGCGCGCCAGCAGATCGTGTCCCCCGGTGCGCATGCGGTGTCTATCCCACTATTGACGGTCATGTATAGGCGGGGCTATGCTTTAACCGTGAAGGAGGCGAAGCGGAACGACGTGGAGAGATTTCTACGTACGCAGGGGTACTCCGTGTTGAGCGAGAAGGGCGGTCATACGAAGTGGGGAAAGCCTGGCGCACGACCGATTCCGCTCCCTCGGCATAACAAGATCTCCCCCGGTGTCTTGCGCACGATTGAGAAGACCGTCGGGTTTGTTCCTGAAGAGTGGAAATGAGTGACTGACATGAATCGCAAAACTTATCAGCTTCGCGTGACCCGTGAAGGACGCTGGTGGATCATCGATGTTCCCGAGATTGATTATCGGACTCAGGCGCGCAGATTGAGTGAAGTTGAGTACATGGGTCGCGATCTCATCGCGACGATGGAGGACGTTGCGGCCGATAGTTTCGATGTGACAATGCAGATCGAGAAGCCCGCTGACGTCGCCGCACAGCTTGAGGACGCGGCGCGCCTCGATCGAGAGGCCCAAGAAGCAACTGCTCGCGCTGCACGCGATCGTCGTGCGGCGGCGAGGCGCCTCCGCGAGGTATACGAATTGAGTGCGATTGACACCGCTGCTGTGCTTGGGGTCACTCGGGCGCGTGTATACCAATTGCTTGACGACACTGAAAAGGCCAGCGCCTAATCGGGATCGAAAGTGCTTTCTTCGTTGTCCGTTCCTGGCGAGGATGAGGATGCGCGTGGGGAAGCGAAGAATGCGGATGCTCGAGGTAATCGAGCATCCGCATTCTCGTGTCGCCGGTCAAAGTGACGGACTATCCGTTGCGTGCTCCGATGCGACGACGCGCGATCAGCGCCGTGGTGCCGAGTGCGAGCGCGATGAGCGCGGCGACGAGCAGACCGCCCGCATCCGCACCCGTACGCGGCAGGTCGCCACTCGCGTCGGCCGACGCGTTGTCTGTCGCGCTGCCGGCACCTGAGCCATCAGATGCACCCGTGTCAGTGTCATCGCCAGGGGCCGGTTCCTCCGGATCCGTCGGCGCCACGGCATCCCACGCCGCATCGAGCGCGACGGCGGTCGTTCCGTCCGGAATCGTCCACCCCGCGTCGAGCTGCTCATCGGCGAGACGCCAGCCGAGGAACTCGTAGCCGTCACGCGACCAGTCGGCGCCAGCCACGTCCGTCACCTCGGGGAGGGTGAACGCCTGCTGAGGCACGTTCGCCGTCACTGGGTCCTGCCCCTCTGAGGTGAACGTCACCTCGACGGGCAGCACGTAGGCCGCGGTGCCCTGCTCGGCCGTGCGCGTCGTGTCTTCCAGCATCCACGGTGTCGCCTCCTCGGGCGCCGCCAGAGTGAGCGAGACGCCCGTCTCGAACCGGCCGTCGATCGTGAGAGCGGTGCCGGTCGATGCATTCACGAGGATGCCGTCGTAGATGGTGTGCTCCGTCGCAGCGTCAGCGACGAACTTCCACTTCTGAGCCGGGTCGGCATCATCTGCGGCGATGCCCGCGTAGCGCACCTCGGTGTCGGAGATCGCACTCAGCACGCCGCTGCCGTCCGAGGCCGCGATCGTGTAGAGCCCGTTCTCGTAGTCCACCGTCCACACGCCGTCGCCCCAGGTGAACCAGATGCAGACGTCGCGGTCTGGGTTCTCGGAGTCTCCGGCGAAGCGATCGATCTGGAAGTCGTTGCCGATTCCCTCGGCGGCGATGCGGAACGTGTCGGAGCCGAACGCGACGTCTGTCGCGGTCTCGCGCGGAGTCTGCGCCGGCGGCTCGGTGTAGTCGCCGTGGTACTCGTCGGGAGCTGGCTCATCCCACGGCGCCGGGAGCGTCAGATCGGAGGGGTAGACCTTTGCGAAGAAGTCGTACGCCTTTGGGTCGTACTCCTTCAGCTCAGCGCGCGTGTTGATGGGGCTGCGTACCCCGTCGCTCCAGTCCGGCTTCTCGGCCATCACATCGAACCAGATCGCCGAGAGCGTCGCGAAGAACTCGTCGCTGTTCGAGATCGCGTACGTGTTCGGCCAGAGACCGGAGTTGTAGGCGTTCTTGTAGACCTCGTAGAACTCGTCAGAGAGCGACGTGTCCTCGAGGGTCTCGATGCCGACCAGGCGCACGGCGTGACCGAACTCGTGGATGAGGATGTTCTCGTTCGGGTACCCCGTGTTCAGATCGGGATTCGCGTTGTCTCGGGTGCGGAGCACATTGCGCTCTGAGATCGACGAGACGCAGTTGTTGTAGGTGCTGCCGCCGTAGCCCTCGACGTCGTACATCTCGGGGTCGTACCCGCCGCGGTGTTCGGGAATGAGGTACGCGTTCTCGAGCGAGGCATAGACCGCGAGCGAGCATCCGTACTCGGCCATTCGCGCCGCGATGCCGTTGTCGGACTTGCCGAGCTCGACATCCACCTGCGTGGCCGCGTTCTCGAGTGTGGCCGGGTCGACGCGGTCGGCGGCCTTGACGGTGATGCCCGTCTCGGTCGTCACGAACTGCGTGTAGTAGTCGAGCTTCGGAACACCGGTGTATTCGGCATCCTTCGCGGCCTTGCCCGCCTCATCGGTGATGGCCGAGCCGTCGATCATCACGGTGAGTGGCTGGTCCGCGTCGATGCTGCCCTCGTACGCGATGCTCGCCAGGTGCAGGTCGGCGGGCAGGCGCTCCATGCTGTTCGCGTCGGTCTCGGCGATCTGCTTGTTCTTCTTGTCGAAGAAGATCGAGTTCGTCGACCCGGTCTCCGGCTTCGCCGTGAGGGTGATCTCGGTGTCGCCGTTCAACAGCGTGATGTTGTCGGGGTCGACGACGGCGTTCTCGTCGACATAGCGGTCCCAGTAGATCTCGAGGAACTTGCCCTCGTTGATCACCCGCAGCTCCGTGACCTGCGGGCCGTCGAAGGCGGCGTCGTGCGGGACGGTTCCGTCCGCACTGACCGCGATCGGGTCGCCTCTGCGGCCGCAGCGGGTGCGGCTCCTGTCATGGCGAGCGCAGGCAGCAGAAGGGCGGATGCCGCTAGCGCTCCGATCGGAATGGATCGTGTTCGTTTCATGGACCTCTCCAGTGAGGATGAACAGTTGTCGTCAGCGTGAGAGTCGCAGGGTTCTTCCCGTGACTCAGCCCGAGATCGCATCCTGTAGGATGTGACATACTACAAATTCGCGCACTCGTCCTGAGTGCTGCACTCTTCACACGACGAAGAGCGCGGGCGGCGGTGCGTTCTGTGAGCATCGGGGCTGCACGCATCATCGAAGGTGCGCATCGCATCCTCGCGGCGGCCTCTTCGATTGCGGAAGACCTGACTCAGGTTCGACTCGGTTTGCATCCCCTGCGGAGAAAAATCCGCGAAGAAATGTTAACGATCACATTCTGATCACGACGGCTTGACAGTCGCGCTCAAGTGCCGTGTAACATATCACCCACTACAGGTCACAATGCAGTGAGGTTACGTGTCGAACACCATTCCCCAGTCCGATTCGCGAACGGCATCCAGACGCCCCGCCGTCAGCTCCGAGGCGTCCCGCCTCGCCTCTCTCGGTCCCGCCTCGGTGACGCTCACCGACGGACTTCTCGCTGAGTGGCAGCGCCGCAACCGCGAACAGACCCTTCCGCACAGCGTCGAGCAACTGCGCCTCGCGGGCAACCTCGACAACTTCCGCGCGGTCATCGACGGCGAATCGACGCCGTACCGAGGCCGCTACCCCTTCCTCGACACCGACGTCCACAAGACGCTCGAGGGAATCGCCTACGAGCTCGCTCGCGGCACCGCGACCGATGACGTGCGCGACTTCTATGAAGAAGCAGTCGAGCTCATCCAGAGCGCGCAGCGCCCGGACGGCTATCTCAACACCTACTACCAGGCCGACTCGATCGGCAAAGAGCCCTGGAGCGATCTCGCCTGGGGCCACGAGCTGTACACGCTCGGCCACCTGATCCAGGCCGCCGTCGCGGCATCGCGTCAGCTCGGTGACACGCGCCTGCTCGACGTGGCGGTGCGCTTCAGCGATCTCGTGTGGGAGCGCTTCGGCCCTGACACCGAGGAGAAACTCGCATTCTGCGGCCACCCCGAGGTCGAGATGGCCTTCGTGGAGCTCTACCGCGAGACCGACGACCGTCGCTACCTCGAGCTCGCCGACCTCATGGTCCGTCGCCGCGGCTACCAGACCGTCGAATCGAAGATCTTCACGAGCGAGTACTTCCAGGACCTCACGCCTTTCGTGAACCTCGACTCCGTCACAGGTCACGCCGTGCGCATGATGTACCTCGCCTCCGGGGCGACCGACGTCGCCATCGAGACGGGAGCCGACGACCTTCGCGCCGCCGTCCTGCACCTGTGGGACGACATGGTCGCGAGCAAGCTCTACATCACGGGCGGGCTCGGCAGCCGGCACTCCGACGAGGCGGTCGGCGACCGCTTCGAGCTGCCGAGTGAGCGGGCGTACAACGAGACCTGTGCGGCCATCGCCCTCATGCAGTGGGCATGGCGGATGCTTCTCGAGACGGGCGAATCGCGCTTTGCGGACATCTTCGAGATCGTGCTCTACAACGCCTTCGCCGTCGGGCTCTCCGACGACGGCTGCGCGTTCTTCTACGACAACCCGCTGCAGCGCCGCCCCGACCACCTGCAGCGCTCCGGCTACGAGAACGACGGACCGCTGCTGCGCCGCGCCTGGTTCGGATGCCCCTGCTGCCCGCCGAACATCGTGCGCTGGGTCTCCGAGCTGCAGGACCACGTCGCCGCGACCGACGACGACACGCTGTACGTCGCGACGCTCGCGGCATCCGACATCAGCCACCGCGGCCTCGACCTCTCGATCGAGAGCAGCTACCCGTGGCGGGGCGACGTCGTCGTCACGGTCCGCTCCGCCGAGAACGCGCCCGCGCTGGCGATCCGCGTTCCTACGTGGGCACGCACCGCAACCGTCACCCGCAACGGCGAACCGGTCACGGTGGCCGACGGCTGGGCGCGTATCGAGCGGCCGCAGCAGGGCGACAGCATCCGTCTCGACCTCGACCTTGCGCCACGCGCGTACGGGGCCGACCCACGAGTGGATGCCGTGCGCGGCAGTCTCGCCGTCGCACGCGGTCCGCTCATCTACTGCGCCGAGCAGCAGGACAACGACGCCGACCTCGACACGATCGTCGTCAGCCCCCGCGATGTGCGTGGCTTCGAACCCGAGACGTCACACATCGTCGCATCCGGACCCAGCGTGGTGCTCCGCGGAACCGTGAATACGGTGCCGCTCGAGGGCATGACGCTCTATCCGGAGCTCCGAGACGACGCCGACGGGGCCCCAGCTCCGACGGAATCGACGAGGCTCACACTCGTTCCCTACTTCCAGTGGGGCAACCGTGAGCCCCAGGCTATGCGCGTGTGGCTGCGCACGGTCTGACCCTTCCCCACCATCGGGCGATGTTGCCCGAACGACAAGAGAGTGAGCTCTCATGAAGAAATCCAAGATCGCGCTCGGCCTCGGCTTAGCCGCGGCACTCGCCCTGACGGGGTGCAGTTCCGGCGGCGGCGGGGCGAGCGAAGGCAGCTCGGGCGAGGCGGTGAAGGGCGGAACCCTTCACGTACTCGCGACGACCGACTTCTCGCACCTCGACCCTGCTCAGGGCTGGGACGGCGGAGTCAACAACTTCTACCGCCTCATCTACCGTCAGCTGACGATGTTCGCGGGCGGAGACTCGAAGGACCCGACCGAGATCGTTCCCGACCTCGCGACGGATCTCGGCACTCCGAACGAAGACAACACCGAGTGGACGTTCACGCTGAAGGACGACATCTACTTCCAAGATGGCTCCGAGATCACGAGCGAAGACGTCCGCTTCGGCGTGGAGCGCTCGCTCGACCCGGATATCGCGGTCGGCTCGCCCTACGCGAAGATCCTTCTCGAGGGCGCTGACGACTACGAGGGCGTCTACAAGGACGGACACCTCGACTCGATCGAGACGCCCGACGACAAGACGATCATCTTCCACCTGAACCAGCCGTACGCCGACTTCGGCAGTGCGGTCGCTCAGCCGGTCTACACGCCGTTCCCCGCGGACGGCGATGTCACGACCACGAGCATCGACAAGCAGCCGATCTCGTCCGGTCCGTACGTCGTGAGCGAGTACAAGCCGGGCAGCTCCATCGTGCTCGAGCGCAACGAGCACTGGGAGGCCTCGAGTGACGAGGTCCGCAAGGCATACCCGGACAAGTTCGTGTGGACACTCGGTCTCGACAACTCAACGATCGACGAGCGCATGATCGCCGACCAGGGCGATGACCAGAACGCTATCTCCGGCATCATCCTGGCCTCCTCGCTGTCACGCATTCAGGAGCCGTCGATCCAGGAGCGCACACTCGAGGGACTCAAGGGCTGCACCACCTACCTCGCGCTGAACACGACGAAGGAGCCGCTGAACGACCTCAAGGTTCGCCAGGCGATCTCCTACGCGATCGACAAGAAGTCTGTCCAGACCGCGACAGGTGGTCCGGCGCTCACGGACATCGCCAACACGATGCTCCCGCCGACCGTCAAGGGCCACCAGGACTTCGATCTCTACCCGAGCAAGGACAGCGAGGGCGATCCCGAGAAGGCCAAGGAGCTCCTGAAGGAAGCCGGATACGCAGACGGCTTCGAGCTGAGCCTCGACATGCGCGCGGTTCCCGTCACGCAGGCGCAGGCTGAGTCCATCCAGGAATCGCTCGGCAAGGCCGGCATCGATGTGAAGCTCAACGTCGTCGACACGGCGAAGTACTGGCAGATCATCGGAACCCCGAGCCAGCAGACGGATGCCGCCATCGCTGGATGGTGCCCCGACTGGCCGACCGGTGCCACGTTCCTCCCGCCGCTGTTCGAGGGCAGCCAGATCTTCGATCAGGGCAACTCCAACATCGCGCAGTTCGACAATGAAGAGGTCAACAAGCGCATGGCGGAGATCCGCAAGATGAAGGACGTCGACGAGGCCAACAAAGCCTGGGGTGAGCTCGACAAGCTGATCCTCGAGTCGGCTCCGGCTGTGCCGCTGACCTGGGAGAAGGCGGTGACTGTGACGGGCAGCAATATCGCCAACGCACACCTTCACGAAGGCTATTCAGGCGGTATCGACTACGCCGTCGTCGGCCTGAAGAGCGTGGACGAGTAGTCATATGTCTGCACCTGCGAGTGAGCTCGCGGGCGGCACGCGCAAGGGGGTGCTGTCGTCGCTCGACGGCGGCAGCGCCCCCAGTCCCGTCAAACGTGTTGTCGCCGCGCTGAGGAGCACACCATCCGTCGTCGTGAGCTTCGGATGGATCGTCTTCATCGTTCTTCTGGCTCTGGCAGCTCCGCTGCTCGAGCAGATCACGGGCATGAGCCCCTACGCTTACCACGAGAACGCGATCGATCCCGCGCTCGGCGGTCTTCCCGTCGGCCCCTGGGGCGGAGTCAGTGCTGAGCACTGGTTCGGCGTCGAACCCGGAAGCGGCCGCGACATCTTCATGCGCATCGCATATGGTGCGCAGGTGTCTCTGACGATCGCCGTCTCGGCCACGATCGTCACAACCACACTCGGTGTGGTCTTCGGCATGCTGGGTGGATTCTTCGGTGGCGTCATCGACCAGATCATCTCCCGGCTCATGGACTTCCTCATGGCCTTTCCAGCGCTCATCTTCATGATCGCCCTGCTCTCAGCACTGCCCGCGGGAAACAGACCATTGCTGCTGGTGATCGTGCTGAGCATCTTCGCGTGGCCGTATACGGCGCGCGTCATCCGTGGACAGACCATGTCGCTGCGCAACAGTGAGTTCGTCGAATCGGCACGAGCATCCGGCGCCAGCGCGGGCAGAATCGCGTTCAAAGAGATCCTGCCGAACCTGCGCGGAACGATCATCGTGCTCTCGACGCTGTCGGTCCCTCAGTACATCGGAACGGAAGCCGCGCTGTCCTTCCTCGGCGTCGGCGTCATTCCGCCGATGCCCTCCTGGGGTCAGATGATCGCAGCATCCGTCGCTTGGTACGCCGTCGACCCGATGTACTTCGTGATCCCTGGTCTGTTCCTCTTCTTCACGGTGCTCTCGTTCACCGTCGTGGGCGACCACCTGCAACGTCAGCTTGACGAGGGGGATGCTGCCTGATGCTGTTCTACATTCTCAAGCGCGTTGCCGCCGGTGCGATCGTTCTCTTCCTCATCACGGTCTTCACCTACACGGTCTTCTTTGTGCTGTCGCCTGACCCGGCGTACATGATCTGCGGCAAGACCTGCACGCCCGACCGCATCGCGGACATCCACGAGAAGCTCGGACTCGACAAGCCTTTCTGGGAGCAAGTCTGGATCTTCATCTCCGGCCTCTTCGTCGGGCGTGACTATGGTGAGGGCGTCAACGCTGTTCACTGCTCCGCTCCCTGCCTCGGCTACAGCTTCCAGACGAGCCAATCGGTGTTCGAGATGATCGTCCAGCGCCTGCCCGTCAGCGCGACGCTCGCCGTCGGAGCTGCTCTCCTCTGGCTCTTCGCCGGTATCGGTGGAGGACTCATCGGCGCCATCAAGAAGGGCACCTGGTGGGACCGCGGGATCATGGTCGTCGCGCTCTCCGGCATCAGCCTGCCGAACTATTTCGTGGCGCTCGCGCTGCAGTACATCCTTGTGGTCAAGCTGAAGTGGCTGCCGTTCCCACGAGCGGTTCCCTTCGCGGACGATCCACTGCAGTGGTTCCAGGCATACATCATGCCGTGGTTCGTGCTCGCGTTCATGTATGCGGCGATGTACACACGCCTCGTTCGCGCCAATGTGATCGACACGCTCGGACAGGGCTTCATCCGGACGGCTCGAGCCAAGGGGCTCGACCCGAACGTCGTGATGGGAAAGCACGCTCTTCGGCCCGCGCTCACGCCAGCGCTGACGCTGTTCGGCATGGACTTCGCCGCACTGCTCGGTGGGGCGCTGATCACCGAGACCGTGTTCGGCCTGAACGGCATCGGAAAGCTGACCGCAGACTCGATCACTCAGAATGACCAACCCGTCATCATGGCAGTCACGCTGCTCGCGGCCGCACTCGTGGTCGTGGCGAACATCATCGTCGATCTGCTGTACTCCGTTCTCGACCCGAGAGTGAGGGTGAAAGCACAATGAGTCGCCAGAAACGTTCGAAGAACGCGCCCAAGACCGGTTCGCTCAAGACCGTCTCGATTCCGATCAAGGGTTCGACACTGCTCGAGGTCGAGAACCTCACGATCACCTTCCCGACCGTCCGCGGCCCGGTCGACGTCGTCAAAGACTCGTCGTTCCGCATCGACCCGGGTAAGACGCTCGGCATCGTCGGCGAATCGGGTTCCGGAAAGTCCATGACGTCGCTCGCCATCATGGGGCTGCTGCCCGAGGGAGGCGAGGCGTCTGGCCGCATCCGCTTCTATGGTCATGACCTGCTCGACCGCAGCGATCGCGAGATGCGACGCGTGCGCGGAGACAAGATCGCGATGATCTTCCAGGACCCCCTGTCGTCGCTCAACCCGTACTACACGGTCGGCGTGCAGATCGCCGAGGCCTACCGCGCCCACCGCGGCGGATCGAAGGCCGCTGCGAAGAAGGTCGCCGTCGAGGCCATGCGGCGCGTCAAGATCGCCGACCCCGACCGCCGCGTCGACCACTACCCGCACCAGTTCTCCGGAGGAATGCGCCAGCGCATCATGATCGCCATGGCGCTGTGCCTCGAGCCGGACCTCATCATCGCCGACGAACCCACGACGGCGCTCGACGTGACGGTTCAGGCGCAGATCCTCGATCTCATGAAGGAGCTTCAGGAGGAGACGGGAACGGGGATGCTGTTCATCACCCACGATCTCGCGGTCGTGAGCGAAGTGGCCGACGAAGTGCTCGTCATGAAGGGCGGAGAGACGATGGAGCACGGCACTGCCGAGGAGATCTTCTCGAACCCGCAGTCGTCGTACACGAAGGCGCTGCTCGACGCGGTACCGCGCATCACCGACGTCGTCGGAGACATCAAGGGAGTGAGCCATGAGTGACGCGAAGACCCCACTGCTCGAGGCCCGACACCTCACGAAGACCTTCGTCACGCAGGGCAGCGGCGTCGTGTTCTCGGGCAAGAGCACGTTCACCGCTGTCGACGACGTGAGCTTCGCGGTGCAGCCGCGCGAGACGCTCGCGATCGTGGGCGAATCGGGTTCTGGGAAGTCGACGATGGCGCGCATCGCGGCGAAGCTGCTCGAGCCGACCGCGGGAAACGTGCTTCTCGACGGGGTCGACATGACCACGGCGAAAGGCAAGGACCTCGCGCACTTCCGCTCGAAGGTGCAGGTGGTCTTCCAAGACCCGTTCTCGTCGCTGAACCCCAAGCACACGGTCGAACGCATCGTCATGGCGCCGCTCGACTACCAGGGGGTGAAGCCGCCGAAGAAGCGCCGCGACTTCGTGCGCGATCTCATGGACCGCGTCGGCCTCAACCCCGACCACAGCCAGCGCTACCCGGGACAGTTCTCGGGCGGGCAGGCGCAGCGCATCGGCATCGCCCGGGCGCTCGCTGTGAGCCCGAGCCTCGTGGTCTGCGACGAGGCGGTCTCCGCGCTTGACGTTTCGGTGCAGGCCGTGGTCATCAACCTGCTGAAGGACCTCCAGCGCGAACGCGACCTGAGCTACATCTTCATCGCGCACGACCTCGCCGTGGTGCGGCACATCGCCGACTCCGTGGCCGTGGTGCACAAGGGCCAGATCGTCGAGCAGGGCGATCGCGACGCGATCTTCGACGACCCGCAGCACGACTACACGAAGTCGCTGCTGAGCGCGGTTCCGCAGATCAATCCCGAGTGGGAGGCCGCTCGCTTGGCGAACGCAGGGGAGAAGCATCCATGATCATTTCGACCTACACGATGCCGGGCGTCCGCGTCACCGACCACGACGTCGAGGTTCCCCTCGACTGGCAGGAGGATGCCGACTCGCGGACGATCCGCGTGTTTGCCCGCGAGTTCGTCGCCGCCGACCGCGCGGATGAGGACCTGCCGTGCATCGTCTACCTGCAAGGCGGTCCCGGCGGGAAATCGCCGCGGCCTGCCGATGCTTCCGGGTGGATCGGCGAGCTGCTGAAGACCCACCGGGTGATTCTGCCCGATCAGCGCGGAACCGGACGCAGCTCGCGCATCTCGGCACGCACGATCTCCGAGATCGACGGAGCCCGTGCGCAGGCGGAGTACCTCACGCACTTCCGCGCCGACTCGATCGTGCGCGATCTCGAGCACCTGCGCACCCACGAATTCGGGTCCGGACCGTGGGAGACTCTCGGGCAGAGCTACGGCGGATTCCTCACGCTCACCTACCTCTCGCAGGCACCCAAGGGACTCGCGGCCTGCTACGTCACCGGCGGGCTCGCGAGCATCGACCCGAGCGCCGCGGAGGTCTACCGCCGCACGTACCCGCGCACGGCCGCGAAGAACCGCGAGTTCCAGCGCCGCTACCCCGACGACATCGACACGGTGTCGCGCATCGCCGATCTGCTCAGCGCCGAGAGCGTGCTGCTGCCCGACGGCGACGAGCTGACGGTGCGACGCCTGCAGAGCCTCGGCATCGACTTCGGCATGAAGCCCGGCTTCGAGCGGATGCACTGGCTGCTCGACGAGGCCTTCGCCGAGGGCGACGACCGGCTCAGCGACACGTTCCTCGCGCAGGTGCTCGCGCGCAGCTCGTACGCCGACAACCCGCTGTTCGCCGTCATGCAGGAGACCCTGTACGGAACCGACGAGACCGGAGCGACGTCGTGGGCCGCGCAGGCGGAGCGTGAGCGGCATCCTGAATTCGCTGAAAGTGCCCGGCCGCTTCTTTTCACGGGCGAGATGATCTACCCGTGGATGTTCGAGGAGATCCGGCTGCTGAAGCCGTTCAGGGCTGCCGTCAAGCTGCTCGCCCGCAAGACCGACTGGGCTCCGCTCTACGACCTCGACCGGCTCGCGAGCAACGAGGTTCCGCTGGCCGCGGCCGTGTACTTCGACGACATGTACGTCGACTCGGGACTGCAACTCGACACCGCCAGCCGGGTCGGCAACGCCCGTGCCTGGGTGACGAACGAATACGAACACGACGGCATCGGCTCCGAGCGGGTCGTGCCGAGACTGCGCGAGATGGTCGCCGAATTCGGTGGCCCGCTGCGCACGGAAGGGAAGAGATGAGCAAGTCCGCATCGATGCCGCGGGGCAGCGACCCCCGCATGCCGCGCCTGACGCAGATCGACGCCTTCACCCGGTTCATGGGCGAGGGATGGGCGACGCCTGACCGCACGCCGACCACCGAGCCCGGCATCGCCGAGGCATCCGCCCAGCATCGCGACCGGCTGAGCGCCCAACTACCCGACCGCACCATCGTCGTGTTCTCGGGCACCGCCCCGACGCGGGCGAACGACACCGCCTACGACTTCCGCCCCGACAGCGGGTTCCTGTGGCTCACGGGCTGCCCCGCGGAGGACGCCGTCGTCGTGATGACGCCGCGCACCGGTGGGCACGACGCCGTGCTGTACGTGCCCGAGCCCGCCTACCCGGGCGACACGAACTTCTTCGGAGACGCCGCGCACGGCGAGCTCTGGGTGGGGCCCGCGCCCTCCCTCGAGGACTGGTCGCGCGCGCTCGACATCGAGGTGCGAGGGCGCCGCCAGCTCGAGAACGACATTGCGGATGCCGCGTCGAGCGACGTCGCCGGTCGCCTGGACACCGCAACGCTTCCGGCCGGGTACGCCGGCGTGCCGGCATCCCCCGACCTCGAACGCGTGCTGTCGGAACTGCGCATGTTCAAGGACGCGTGGGAGATCGCCCAGCTGCGCCGCGCCGTCGACGACACGATGGACGGGTTCGCCGCGGTCGTGCGCGAGATTCCGCGCGCCGTCGCCGGGGGAGGCGAGCGGTGGCTGCAGGGCACCTTCGACCGGCACGCCCGCACACGCGGCAACGGGCCCGGGTACTCCACGATCGTGGGGAGCGGCTCGCACGCGCCCATCCTGCACTGGGTGCGGTGCGACGGCGAGGTCACCGAGGGTGACGCGCTTCTGCTCGACATGGGTGTGGAAGGCCGCACCTATTACACGGCCGACGTCACACGGACCGTTCCGGTCTCCGGGCGGTTCTCGCCCGCGCAGCGCCAGGTGCACGACCTCGTCGAGAAAGCCCACCGTGCCGGCCTCGACGCCGTTCGGCCGGGCGGCAGGTTCAGCGACTTCCACGTCGTCATGATGGAGATCCTCGCGCGCGGGCTCGACGACTGGGGGCTCCTGCCCGTCTCGGTCGACGAAGCGCTGAGCGACCGCGGCCAGCACCACCGCCGCTACATCGTGTGCGGGGTCGGACACCACCTCGGACTCGACGTGCACGACTGCGCCCGAGCCCAGTACGACGCCTACCAGGGTGCTGAACTCGCCGACGGAATGGTGCTCACGGTCGAACCGGGGCTGTACTTCCACGCCTTCGACGAGACCGTGCCTCCGGAGCTCCGTGGCATCGGGGTGCGCCTCGAAGACGATATCTTGGTCACCAAGGACGCGTCTGAGGTTCTCTCCGATTCGATCCCCATCAGCGCCGACGGGGTCGAAGCGTGGGCGGCCGAACACCTGGGCGCGGAAGACTCTTAAGGAGACAGTCCGCATGACGACGAGTGCCATCCAGCCGGTGCCGCAGCAGTCGAGCCTGCGCGATTACGTGCAGCAGATGCTGTCGACCGGCATCATCTCCGGAGAGCTGGCGCCGGGAGAGCTGCTCACGGTGCCGACCCTCGCAGGCAAGTTCGGGGTGTCGGCGACGCCCGTTCGTGAGGCGATGCTCGGGCTCGTCAAACGCGGGTTCGTGGAGCCGGTGCGCAACAAGGGGTTCCGCGTCACGCACGTGAGCGAAGAGGGTCTGGCCGACATCGTCACGGTGCGTCAGATGCTCGAACCGCCGGCGATGTATGACCTCGCGGGAGTGTTTCCGAACGATCGGCTCGAGGAGATGCGGGCGATCGCGAACGCGATCGTGTCCGGCGCGGAGGGCGGCGATCTCGCCACCTATCTGCAGTCGGACCACAGCTTCCACATGACTTTGACGAGGATGCTCGGCAACCACGTCCTCGCCGAGGTCGTGGCCGATCTGAGGTCGCGCACCAGGCTCGTGGGTCTCGCGTCGATGATCAACACCGATCGTCTCGCGGAGTCCGCAGCGGAGCACCTCGACCTGCTGGATCTTCTCGCGGCGGGAGACCAGGAGGGAGCACGTGACCTCATGAGTCGGCACATCCACCACACGCTCGGCTGGTGGTCTGGCAAGGGCGAGGAGTCCGCGGACGCGTAGCGTCGCGCGGGCGCGCGCCGGACCCGACGCGCGTGTGCGCGCCGCATCCGTCACCCGTTCGTTCCCGCCGGGCCCCGCCCGCGCCGTCGCCCGGCCCCGCCCGCGTTCGGTGCGGTCGCGTCCCGCGTCCCGTGCCGCTCCGTCTCGTTCGGTGCCGTCCTGCCGTGCCACGTCCCGCGCCGAAAGGAGCACCTGTCAATAATGGCTACGAAACGACGGAAAACGTGACCACTTTTGACGTCGGTCAACGGATGCGACGGGCACGGAGGGCGGGCATTCGGGCGCGGCAGACCGCGCCGGCGGGTTGCCGCAGAACCGGTGCGCTACACAAATGGAACCGCGCTACACAAACGGGACCGCGCTACACAAACGGGACCGCGCTACAGAAGCGGCACTGCGCTACAGGAATTCCTGTAGCGCAAGCCCGAACAAATAGCGCGGTGGGGAGTGAGCGGGGGACGCGGGCGGAGATGAGACGGGGAGCGAGCGGGGGATGAGGTGGGGGATGAGCGCGAATGCACTTTTCATTTTCTAGAATGTGTGACATATTACATATGACAGGGCTCACGACGAGGAGGGCAGCATGAGCGACGAGCGCACGACGGCAGACGTCGTCGTCATCGGCGCCGGCATCGTCGGTGCAGCCATCGCCCGCGCGCTCGGCCGTGAAGGTCAGCGCGTCGTCGTGCTCGAACGCGGCGCAGCCGTCTCCGGAACAAGCGCGCAAGGTGAGGGGAACCTGCTCGTCTCCGACAAGGCACCGGGCTTCGAGCTCGAACTCGCTCTTCACGCGAACCGCCGCTGGGTCGAGCTGGCCGCAGAGCTCCGCGATGAGCTCGGCCCCGACTTTCCGGACATCGAATTCGAACGCAAGGGCGGCGTCGTCGTCGCGACGACCGAGCAGGGCGCAGAGCCCCTCAAGGACTTCGCGCGCAGCCAGGCCGAGGCCAGCGTCGACGCGCAGATCATCGACCTCGACGAGGCGCTGAAGCTCGAACCGCACATCAACCCCGCGATTACGGCGGCCGTCGCCTACCCGCAGGACTCCCAGGTGCAGCCGGTCATCGCGACCGAGGCGCTTCTCGCCTCCGCGCGTCGCGCCGGAGTCGAGGTGCGCTGCAGCGTCGAGGTTCTCGGAGGCCTGTACGACGGACACGCTGGAGACCGTCTCATGCAGAAGGATGCCGCCGGACGACGTCTCACGGGCGTGCGCACGACGCGGGGCGACGTGACCGCGGCATCCGTCATCAACGCCGCCGGACCCTGGGGCGCGGAGGTCGCGAGCCGTCTCGGCGTGAGCCTGCCCGTGCGTCCGCGCCGCGGCGTTGTGCTCGTGACTACGCGCATGCCGCATCGCATCTTCCACAAGGTGTACGACGGCGACTACTTCGGGGCGACGCAGTCGAACGATGCCGCCCTCCAGACCTCGAGCGTCATCGAGTCCACCGCGGCCGGCACCGTTCTCATCGGTTCGAGCCGCGAGCAGATCGGCTTCGACCCTCGCATCCGTGCCGAGGTGATCGCGGAGATCGCCGCCAAGTCGACGCGGGTCTTCCCCTTCCTCCGCGACGCGAGCGTGATGCGCGCGTACGGCGGGTTCCGCCCGTTCATGCCCGACCACCTGCCCGTCATCGGGCCGGACCACCGCCTGCCGGGACTCTGGCACGCGACCGGTCACGAGGGCGCCGGCATCGGGCTGTCGATTTCGACCGCAGACCTGGTCGCCGACCTGTACGCCGGGCGCGAGCCAGGCATCCCGGCCGAGCCGTTTAGCCTCGCCCGACCCTCTCTCGCCCCGCACCTCACGGAAGGAGCCGTCGCATGACCGCGCACCGCATGCCCGCCGAGCGCGACCCCATCGGGCGCGTCGACGCCGCTCCCGTGACGATCACCGTGGACGGCGAGACGCTCTCCGGCAGCGCCAGCACCATCGGCGGCATCCTGCTCGAAAACGGACGCGACTCGTGGCGCACGTCCAGCCGCGACCGTCGGCCCCGCGGAATCTTCTGCGGGATCGGGGTCTGCTACGACTGCATCCTCACCGTGAACGGTGAGCGTGACGTGCGCGCCTGCCAGCGCCGCGCCTGCGAGGGCGACGTCGTCGAGCTGCAGAGCGAGACTAGACCGGATGCCGCTGAGGCTGCCGCCCGCGAGGACGGAGACGCCGAATGAGCATCGTCATCATCGGAGCCGGACCCGCGGGACTCGCCGCCGCGCGCTCCGCACTGCGCGCGGGAGCCCACGTCACGCTGCTCGACTCCGCCGACCAGATGGGCGGCCAGTTCTGGCGGCACGTTCCCGAGAGCGTCGAGACGAAGAACGAGCGGATGCTCCACCACAAGTGGTCGCTGTTCACCGCTCTGCGGTCCGAGGTCACCGCGCATCCGAACTGCGAGATCGTGATGGGCGCGCAGGTGTGGCTGCTCGAGCAGCGCGAAGGCGCGGCTCCGCTGGTGCACGCGCACATCGGTACCGTCGACGCGGGCGGACGCACCACGCGCACGTTCGAGCCGGACGCGCTCGTGCTCGCGACCGGCGCCCACGACCGCACGCTGCCGTTCCCCGGGTGGACACTCCCGGGCGTCTACACCGCGGGCGCCGCGCAGGCCATCGCGAAGTCGGAGCGCATCGCCCTCGGCTCGCGGGTCGTCGTCGCTGGCGCCGGTCCGTTCCTGCTCCCCGTCGCGCAGTCGCTCGCCCTCACCGGCGCGCACGTGCTCGGGGTGTACGAGGCGACGCCAACCGCTTCGCTGCTGCGCGGCTGGGCCACGAAGCCGTGGGAGCTCACGGCCGCCGCGGGCAAGGCCGGCGAGCTCGCAGGCTACGTCGCGGGGCACGTGCGGCACCGCATCCCGTATCGCACGGGTCACGCCGTCATCGAAGCGCACGGGACCCGCCGCGTCGAGGTCGTCACAATCGCTCGAGTCGACGAGACCTGGGCGCCCATTCCGGGCACCGAGACGATGGTCGAAGCGGATGCCGTGTGCGTCAGTCACGGATTCACACCGCGCCTCGAACTCGCCGTCGCCGCGGGCTGCGGCATCCGCCTTGATCGCTTCGTCGAGGTGGATGCCGACCAGCGCACGACCGTTCCCGGCGTCTACGCTGCCGGCGAGCTCACGGGCGTCGCCGGGGCGGACTCCGCTGTCGCCGAGGGGGCCATCGCCGGCTACGCGGCGGCGCAGACTGCGCTCAGCTCCACTGCCGGGGCGACGAGCTCGAGCGCCGCAGCACCGAGTGCCGCCGCTCGCGCCGCCACCTCCGACTCGACGCTCGGCCGCGACATCGCGCGCAGCCGCCGCAGCCGCGACCGGTTCATCGCCTTCGGCCGCCGCCTCGACGCGGTCCACGGGCCGAAGTCCGGCTGGCGGCGCTGGATGCGCCCCGACACCACCGTGTGCCGGTGCGAAGAGGTCACGAACGGTGAGCTCACCGGCATCCGAACGCAGACGGCCTCGTGCGGACTGCGCTCCCTCAAACTCTCGACCCGTGCCGGACTCGGCATCTGCCAGGGCCGCATCTGCGGCCGCACGGTCGAAGAACTGCTCGGCGGAAACTTCGCCGACGGCGTCACCACCGACCGGCGCCCCATCGTCTCCCCGGTCAGGATCGGCGATCTTGCCGCATCCGACCACCACACACCCACAGTGAAAGGTAACCAATGAGCGAGAAATTCGATCTCGGCGGCGTCGTCGTCGCGACGACCCTGCCCTTCAAGGAGGACGCGAGCGCACCGGCTGGCCTCGCCGTCGACTACGACAAGTTCGCAGAGCACTGCAACTTCCTCATCGAGAATGGATGCCGCGGCGTCGGCCCCAACGGGTCCCTCGGAGAGTACTCGTCCCTCACCGATGAGGAGCGCCGCAAGGTCATCCAGGTCGCCGTCGAGGCGGTCGGCGGACGCGGCATCGTCGTCGCAGGTGTGCACGGCGTCGGCTGGCACCAGGCGGTGCAGTGGGCCGAGTACGCGAAGGAAGACGGCGCGGACGGCGTGCTCTGCCTGCCTCCGACGATCTACCGCGCCAACCGCAACGAGATCATCGAGCACTACACCAAGGTCAACGAGGTCGGCCTGCCGATGATGCTCTACAACAACCCCCTCGACACCAAGGTCGACCTGACGCCGGACCTCATCGCCGAGCTGAACAAGCTCAGCAACGTGGTTGCGGTCAAGGAGTTCTCCACCGACATCCGCCGCGTGCTCGACATTCAGGATGCGTGCGACATTCAGGTCGTGGCTGGCGCGGATGACCTGCTGTTCGAGTCGCTCGTCGCGGGCGCTGTGGGCTGGTTCGCCGGCTACCCGAACGTCTTCCCGAAGGAATCGGCGGAGATCTGCGAGCTCGTGTACGCGGGCAAGATCGACGAGGCGCGCAACCTCTACCGTGAGCTGCGCCCCGTGTTCTGGTGGGACTCCGAGACCGAGTTCGTCCAGGCGATCAAGCTCTCGCAGGACATCGCGGGCAACACGTTCGGCGGCAAGACCCGACCGCCGCGTGGCCCGCTCTCGCCCGAGCAGGTCGAGGGCGTCACGCGCGACACCAAGCGCGCCCTCGACTACATCGCGAGCCGCTAGGGTTTCACGCATGAGGACAAGCCGTGTGATCACCGCGGTCGATTCACACACCGAGGGGATGCCGACGCGCGTCGTCACCGGCGGCGTCGGCGTCATCCCCGGCGCGACCATGAACGAGAAGCGCCTGCACTTCATGGAGCACATGGATGAGGTGCGGCAGTTCCTGATGAACGAGCCGCGGGGTCACTCGGCCATGAGCGGATCGATTCTGCAGCCGCCCACCCGGGACGACTGCGACTGGGGCGTCGTGTACATCGAGGTCTCGGGATGCCTGCCCATGTGCGGGCACGGCACGATCGGCACGGCGACCGTCCTCGTCGAAACAGGCATGGTCGAGGTTGTCGAGCCGGTCACGACGATCAGGCTCGACACCCCGGCCGGCCTCGTCATCGCGCGCGTCGCGGTGAGCGATGGCCACGCGGACTCGGTCACGATCGAGAACGTTCCGAGCTTCGTCGATCGCTTGGATGCCGTCGTCACGGTGCCCGGCCTCGGCGACGTTCCCTATTCCCTCGCGTTCGGGGGAAACTACTACGCCATGGTGAACCTCGACGACGTCGGACTGCCGTTCGACCGGTCTCGTCAGCAGGAGATCCTCGATGCGGGACTCCGCATCATGGACGCCATCAACGAGACCGCCGCTCCGCGGCATCCATTCATCACCGGGCTCGACCACTGCCACCACGTCGAGTTCATCGCCCCCGGGTCCGACGCTCGCCTCTCGCGCCACGCGATGGCGATTCACCCGGGCTGGTTCGACCGGTCGCCCTGCGGCACCGGAACCTCGGCGCGCATGGCCGAGCTCTGGGCGCGCGGCGAACTCGCACTCGACACCGACTTCGTCAATGAGTCGTTCATCGGCAGTCGCTTCGTGGGTCGGCTCGTCGCCGAGACCGAGGTGGCGGGCACACCGGCCGTCGTGCCGACGATCACCGGGCGCGCCTGGGTCACCGGGATGGGGCAGTACATGCTCGACCCGAGCGACCCGTTTCCGACAGGCTTCGTGTTCTAGGAGGACAAATGACCACAGAATCACGCGCTGCAACCGCGAGCGTCGACCAGATCGCCGAGGACGCCGACCGCGCGTTCCGCGAGCTGAAGCGCATCGCGCCGGCCGACCGCGCCCGTGCGATCGTCGCGGCCGCCGACGCTCTCGAGCAGAACGCCGACAGTCTCGTGCCTATCGGCATGGAGGAGACCGGTCTCGCGGAGGGCCGCCTGCGCGGTGAGCTGAAGCGCACCGCAGTGCAGCTTCGTCTTTTCGCCGATACGGTCGTCAACGGCACGTACCTCGATGTGCGTATCGACGCCGCCGACCCGGACTTCGCGCTGGGGCCGCGGCCGGATGTGCGTCGCTACCTGCGGGCCGTCGGACCGGTGATCAACTTCGCGGCGAGCAACTTCCCGTTCGCGTTCTCGGTCGCCGGCGGTGACACCGCGGCAGCTCTGGGTGCCGGGTGCTCGATCGTCGTGAAGACGCACTCGGGGCACCCGCGGCTGTCTGAGGCGACGGCATCCGTCATCGCTGGCGCCCTGGAGGGCGCTGGCCTGCCGAAGCACGTGTTCCAGACGATCTCGGGGCAGGAGCGCGGGGTCGAACTGCTGAAGCACCCGCTCATCGCGGCCGGTTCGTTCACCGGGTCGATCAAGATCGGCAGGATGCTCGCAGACATCGCCGCTGCTCGCCCGAAGCCCATTCCGTTCTACGGTGAGCTTGGCAGCGTGAACCCAGTGTTCGTGACGGCCGAGGCTGTCGCCGAACGAGCCGGGGAGATCGCGTCTGGTCTCGTGACCAGCGTCGGAGGCTCCGCGGGGCAGCTGTGCACCAAGCCGGGCTTCGTGTTCGTTCCCGACGTGGCTGCTCTCGAGCAGGGCATCGTCGATGCCGCGTCCGGATCTGCGGCTCACCGCATGCTCAACCCGCGCATCGCCGATGGCTACAGCGACCGTCGTGATGCGATCCTGGCGGTAGAAAGCGTTCGCGCCGTTGTCGAGGGCTCGATCGAGCGCGACGACGACGGCCAGGGCTGGGTCACTCCGACGATCGTGGCGACCGATGTAGCGACGTTGGAGAAGCAGTGGGATGCTCTCGGAGACGAGAGCTTCGGCCCGCTGACGATCCTCGTCGAGTATTCGGATGCCGACGACCTCGGGCGTCTTGCGGAGGAGCGGTTCCCGGGCAACCTGACCGCGACCGTGCACCACGCCGAGGGTGAAGCGTCCGATCAGATGAAGAACCTCGTGGCTGTGCTCTCCGAGACCGCCGGTCGTGTGCTGTTCAACGGATGGCCGACCGGAGTCGCGGTGACTCCCGCGATGCAGCACGGTGGCCCGTGGCCCGCGACGACGAACGACTCGAACACGTCGGTCGGAACGGCCGCGATCACGCGGTTCCTCCGCCCCGTCGCGTACCAGAACGCCCCGCAGGCCGTGCTTCCGGAGCCGTTGCAGGACGGCAACCCGTGGAGCGTTCCGCAGCGGCACGCGCCCGCTGGCGAGTCGACCAGCTGGGGAAACGCCGCGCGCTGACCTGCAGCTCAAAAGGAAAAACGCACGTCCACAGGACGAATCTCGCGATTCTCTCCTCTGGACGTGCGTTTTTCCTGTGGAGTTGCCGCTTCGCCGGAGTTAGAGTCGGCGTCCGGCCAAAAAGTACGTGAGCGGCCCCGCGAAGTCGATGAGCGAGATCAGGCGCCAGGCTCGTTTGGATGCCGTGAGCTCACGCTCGTCGCGCTTTGCGATGTCCGCGTGGGCCGCTCCGGTGAGGGCCAGCTGGATGGCAACCAGCACCACCAGGAACGTCTTCTGGCCGCCGCTGAGGTCTTTCCACTTCTTGTTCTTCGCCATACTCCGAATCTACGCCTGTGAAATGAACAGGGTGCAATGCGCCGGTCCAAGTACTCAGGTCCTGCACCCCAGGTCCTGCACCCCAGGTCCTGCACCCCAGGTCCTGTTCCTGCACCCGGTTCGTGTTCATTCAGTAGGAGATGTGCGCTCAAGTAGGACGAAATCGCGAAAAACGTCCTACCTGAGTGCACATTTCCTACCTGGTGCACGTGCCATCCAGTACATTTCCTACCTGGTGCACGTGGGAGCCACCGGATCGCCTGCCCGGTGCGGCCCTCAGTAGAGGCGCTCACTCGCGATGCGCGCGCCCTCGCCCAGCGTCTCGAGCTTGGCGACCGCGATCTGCGGGTGGATGCGTCCGCCCAGGCCGCAGTCGGTCGAGGCGATGACGTTCTCGCGACCGACGACTGTGGCGAACCGTTCGATGCGCTGCGCCACGAGCTCAGGGTGCTCGACCACGTTCGTCGCGTGGCTCACGATGCCAGGAATGATGACCTTGCCTTCGGGCAGCTTTGTGTCCTGCCACACCGTCCACTCGTGTTCGTGACGCGCGTTCGCCGCCTCGAACGAGTACCCACCGGCGTTGATGGAGAGCATCGTATTGACGAGGTGCTTCATCTCAAGATCCGTCGTGTGCGGCCCGTGCCAGCTGCCCCAGCAGAGGTGGAAGCGCACCTGCTCCTCGGGAATCCCGCGCAGCGCATGGTTGAGCGCTTCAACGCGGATGCGCGTGAACGCCAGGTAGTCCTCGACCGTCGGCTCAGGGTTCACCTGGTCCCAGTTCTCGGCGATCGAGGGGTCGTCGATCTGCACGACGAGCCCCGCGTCGGTGATCGCCTTGTATTCTTCGCGCAGCACGTCGGCCCACGCCCAGATGAACTCCTCTTCCGTCTCGTAGTAGCGGTTGCCGATGCGGCTGGCTGAGCCCGGAGACAGCGCCGTGATGAATCCCTCAGAGAGGTCGGATGCCGCAAGAGCCTGCTTCAGGTTGGCGATGTCGGTCTGCAGGGCATCCTGTCCTGTATAGCTCAGCGGTGCCGTACACGTGGGGAACGCCGTCGCGTTCTTGCCGAGCGCGATACCGCTCGTGGGGTCCTGGTACGCCTCGGCGAAGCGCGTCCAGTCGCGGCGGTCAGCGAAGCTCGTGAGGCGCACATTGCCCGGCTCGCTGCGTACCGGCTCGGAGTCGATCGGGTTGAACTCGGTCAGCTCGAGGCCCGCCGTGCGTTGGAAAGAATACGTCCACCAGGCGCCGTAGTCGACCGCGTTCGACATGGCCTTGCCGTACTCGCCATCGTTCGGAACGTCGATTCCCGCGGCCTTCTGCCGAGCGACGATGTCTGCGACGGCATCCGCCCTCAGCTTCTCGAACTCGGGAGTGCTCGTCAGGGTGAACCCGTCGTCTGAGAACGTGCGCGCTTCGTTCGCGGCAATGAGCTCGGGCGTGCGCGGCAGACTGCCGGCGTGACTGGTGAGAATGCGGTCGGTACTGTGACGCATGATTCCTCGCTTCTGGAGCCCAGGCGGACTCCGGTCGATGGTCGACGATCATCCGCAGGCAGTGCCCCGAGGGGCGCGAGGCTTCGCATGTGTGCACTGCGTTGTTCCAGATTAGAAGAGCGCAAGGATGCCGTGAAACGGAACGTAACCTTTCGCAACGTGGCCCTGCCATTCCGACACCGCGAGCACGCACATGGGGAGGGACCCGCGGCTCTGGGGAGGGGAGCCGTACCCATGGCGGCCCCGTCACGCCGATCATAGCCTTTCTCTATGTCTCGCCGTCTGCTCTGGATTCCGATCTTCATCGTCGCCGCCGTGGTGGGCGCCGCGGTGTTCATCGCCGCTGTCTTCGGCATCGTCGGTATCGTGGACTCCGGGCGGGAGCACAAGCCGAACCCGACACAGCCCCACCCCGATGCTTTCACGCCTGAAGAAGTGTCTGTCGCGGCATCCGCCCAGAAAGACGGTACTCTCGCGGTAACGGCGACGCTCGTGTTCGACACCCCGAAGGGCAGCGACGATCCGCTGTACTGGTACCTCGGAGCAGCGCGCATCGGCTGGGAGTCCAGCGAGCGCCACGCTCAGTACGTCGTTCTTCCGACCGCCACTAAGGTGACGGGAGTGGTGCTCACAGACGACGGCGCCGGTGAAGCGTTGACCGTGGAGAAGGATGATTCCAAGGTCGACGACCCACTGCGCGACGATGTCGTCTACCGGTTCGTTCCGAAGAACGAGTGGACCGAGGGGCGCCATGCGGTCGAGATCAGCTACGTTCTCGAGGGCGTGCACGTGGAAGTGGGCGGGACCGATCTCATGGTTCTTCCGCTGCAGTTCGTGAGCGGGCCGAACCGTGCCGTGAACTACCGACGTGCCGATGTCGGAGAGGGCAACACGATCCAGTGCATGTCCAACAACATCACCTTCAAACTCGATGACACGTGCGCCGCCCTCGAGGGCGCGAGCGAGGATGCCGAGTCCACGGTGTCATGGGCGGACGACGGCACGGGCTCCGTCGACGCGATCGCCTTCGCGACCCCGGATGTGGTCACTGTAGACCCGGAGCCCGTGACCCGAAGGGAGAAATGATGAGCATGAGGATGCTCGCGGCCGCAGCGCTCGCCGCAGCGACGCTTCTGACGGGCGCTGTCTCTGCCGCAGCGAACGTTCCTGCAGCGGTCCCGTCGACCGCCGGAACCGAGACCTCGAACGAGGTGACGATCGCGGCCGACGGCACCTACCAGGTGGTCTTCCGACAGGAGGTGGATGTCCGGCGCAGCACGTATTTCGCATTCGGTGGAACGATCCATGACGGGTTCCGGCTTCCCGACGACGATGGGGTCATTCCGCCGTACCTGCGCGCCGACTATGCGGCACCCGAAGCGGCGATCGAGGGCTCGCCTGTGGCGGCTGCGTTCGACATCTACGAGCACGAGGTGTCGATCGAGATCGGTGACGATTTTGACGAGGGCATCCACAGCGCGACCATCCGCTATGACGTGACGAACGCGGCCGTGCCGACGAGCGACGGGTACGTCGTCTACATTCGCCCGCTCGATGGCGGGTCTCTGACGATCACCGCGGATGATGAGATCACGGGTGTCGAGTGCGTCGGCATTCCACCGGAAGCGACGACCTGCGGTCGAGAGGTCGACGGTGCGTGGGTCTTCGAGCCGCATCAGTACGACGCCGACGCCTACGGAGTGGCAGGAGCTGTGAAGGTCTTCGTGAAGGGGGATGCTTCAGGCATCCCTGACCCGAACATCGATCGCGAGTGACCGGAGGAGAGATGAGCAAAGCAAGTGATGCGCTCAAGGCCTGGGTTGAGGATGCCAAGGCGAAGCCCGACTCGGCGAGGGTCCATGGCCCGAAACCGCAGGATCTCGCAGCAGGCTTCGCGCGACTGTCTGACGATGAGCGGCAGCGGCTTCTCACGCTGATGCACGATCGTGTTCTGCGTGCGCGAGGCCTTGTTGTTCAGGCGATCGGGTCGTCGAGGCCGACGCGCGCCACGAAAGTGAGCGAGTCTTTGTCGTCCACAGGCAGTGGAGATCTTGAGTTATCCACAATGCCCGTTTGACCTGGGATTATCAAACGTCCAATGTCAGTGGCTCCTGCTTGACTATGGACATGCACAACTCAGCTCTCGATGCCAGCAGCGCAGCCGGCGAGGCCGACGCCGCTGCCGTTCGCATCGCTGAAGATGTGCTCTCCGCAGCCGCAGAACTGACTGCCGTCGACCCCGCAGAACTGTCGCCCGAGACACTCCTCAAATACACCGGCCTCCTCGGCAATATCGGACGCCTGATCGAGGGCCGCCAGGTTCTCAATGTCGGCGACATCGCTCGACGCTCTGACACGGATGCCGGCATGGAGGGGCTTGCCGCCAGACACGGATCCGCGAGTCCGACTGCCCTCTTCGAGAAGATCACCGGCGTCAAGAACTCCACCGCTTACCGCTACACGAGCGTCGCCAAGCACACAGCACCTCGAGTGTCAGACACGGGCCTTCCGCTTCCCGCTGTCTTCGAGCAGACAAGCGAGGCACTCAGTGAAGGAACAATAGGGTTGGATGCCGCTGAAGCGCTCACCTCCACTCTTGCAACTGTTCTTCCCCGCGCGGTTCCCGAACACGTCGACGAGGCTGAAGCACTGCTGCTCGGCAACGCCACGGGTGCATTCGGAAAGGTGCCGGTCGCCGCAGACAACCTGCGCCTCCAGGCGAAAGCCTTTTGCACTGCCCTCGACCCCGACGGCGTCGAACCCACAGATGAAGAGCTGCATCAGTCCAGACGCCTCAACCTCCGCAGTCGCCCCGACGGCACAATGAGCATCAGCGGAGTTCTGTCACCGCACCAAGCGGCGATCATCACCCGGTCTTCGACGCATACATGTCGTCTCGAACCGGACCAGGGTTCGTCGACACCGAAGAGTTACGAGACCGCGGCAAAGAAGAAGAGAAGCGTTCTCGCGCCCAGGAGCGCGCAGACGTCTTCACCTCAATGATCGGCGGTGTCGGAAAGCTCGAGTCGACACCCAAGCTGCACGGGCGAGGCCCGACAGTTCTTGTCACCGTTCGCGATGAAGATCTCCGCGCTGGCACAGGCGCAGCCTGGTCACCAGGCACACCGGAGCCGCTGCCGATGGCGTTCGTACGCCAGGCCCAGTGCGATGGCGACACCGTGGAAGTGACGCTCGATGGCAACGGTCAGGTCACGAAGATCGGTACACCGCAACGACTGTTCACGCCACAGCAGCGTCTCGCGCTCATCGCCCGAGACGGCCCGACCTGCATCGTCGACGACTGCTCTATTCCCGCGTGGCTCTGCGAAGCACACCACGTCGACGGCTGGGCGAACGGCGGCCGCACCGACGTCTCGAACGGCGTTCTCGTCTGCTGGTTCCACCACCGCCTCATCGAACGCGGGGAGTGGACGATCATCGCCGACGGCAAAGGTAGTCCGCGGGTCGTGCCGCCGCACTGGTACGTCAACCGCAAATACCTCGGGCGGCGTCGCCCTCCAGAGAGCGGCCGAGATATCTAGCCGTGCTCCTGAGCGCGGCGGCCCCATCCTCAAGACACACGAGACACACGTCTCGCTGTGAGGGCTGCCTCTGTGCTTGCGGCCGGTGTTGGTCTCTCAACACCGGCCGAACCTCAGCTCATTCGTTGATGGTGCTGACAGGGGCTTCCGGTTTCGCCTTATCTTGGTGAACCGGAACGGTCACAGCAGCAGGAACAGTCCAAAAGAAGATGGTCGTCGCAGCCAACGCGAGCACCGCAAAGTAGATGAGCCCGGAAAGGCCAAGACCATGAAGCCACGGTGTCGCCGGAATGACGACTGCCGCTGCCAGTACAGTCGCGACCCCAAAAGCCACTCCTCGTCGACGCGCCGACAGATCAGACGTCCACCTCCACCGCACCGAGACAAGAGTGATGCCGATCATCACAACGACATTCGCAGCCATACCGACCCACACCGGATGGATACCGAGGTAGAACTCTGTCGGTGACCAAACCCCCCAGTGATACCAGAGGAGGCCAGAGGCAAAGCCCGCAACCATTGCAGGAATAGCCGCTCGTCGAGGCGCGAGAGGCCAGAAGAACGCAGCAAGAACAGGCGCGAGAGTGGCCCCGTTGCGCAACGTCCACGCCAGTACGTTCCACCAGGCCGCCTGCTCCGTTCGAAGAAAAGCGAAGCCGATCATGAGACCCGTGAGAAGCACGAGAGACCACCGGGTGTAGCGGACGAGCTGCGCTTCAGTTGCATTCGGCCGAATCGCACGCCCCACATCTCGACCGAGACTCGTCGCGCCCGAGAACTGGCACGGACCCGCCCAGCCGAGTGCACACGCCCAAATGCCCAAGAAGAACACACCCGTGAGAGGAGCGGGTAGAACCTCGGCGATGTAGTGCGGGGTCGCCACCAGTGGCAGAGCTTCATTCGGTACGACGACAGCAGCGGCAGTTCCCAGCAGCACCCCGAGCAGAATGAGAGGGAGCCCAAGGCCCGCCGCGATAAACAGCCCCTTCTGCCCCTCTTCGGGCGTCCGGCACGACAGACTCATCTGGAAGGCTGCCTGAGCAAGAAGCACGTTCACGACAAAGGTTCCGAACCAGGCCGCGATCAGGGTGACGCCAGCGCTCAATGGATCCACCATCTCTGGACGCGAGATCGCGAGGTCTGCCAGACCATCGACACCCGGATTGATCACAAACGCCAGAACTCCGACAACGAGCATCGCGAGAAAGACGAGGCAGTTCATCGTCTGGGTGAATGCCACCGCTCGCATGCCGCCCGCCCACAGAAAGAAGAGCAGAAGGAGGGCGGTCACCGCGATAGCCGCATAGATCGACAGCGAGGTGAACGCGTGAAGTGCAGACGCGAACGCGATCGCTGTCGCCACAGACCACATCGGAAAAGTGAACGCAGTGATCGCTCCGGAGATCCCCTGAGCCAGACGTCCGAAGCGCTCACCGATGATTCCGGTCACGGTGACGACCAGTCGTTCACGCAGCGGCTTGACGAGCAGCAGTGCAATCAGAATCACCTGCACGGTCTCAGCAACGCCGTACCAGACCGCCGAGATTCCCGTTCGGTAGCTCAGCTCCATGATCGAGATGAAACTCGACCCGGAGAACAGACCAGTGATGCAGAACGCCACGGTCCACTTGCTGAAGCTGCGTCCGCCAACGAAGAAGCTCGCTATTGCTTGATCAGATGAGGCACCCCGACGTTGCAGTGCGCGTCCGACGACAACCAGTGCGATCGTGTACGCGATGGCGAGCCCGATCGTCCACAGCCCGGGAGCAGTCATTGCTGGCCCTCAATCGCGTTGGGCCGAACAGCAACAGGGGCGACAAACTGCCAGTCGATCGCGAAATCGACGCCGGCGTCACGCACAAGGTTGATTGCCGGACACCGCTTTTCGCTCAGGTTCACAAGCTCGGAACGGTCCTGCTCATCGGCATCCACGTCGATCTGTATCGTCAGCGTGTAGTCCGTGAAATGAGGCGACACATCGGCCGTGCCCTCGAAACCCCGCACATCCATGTGCGCATGAGACGCAGTCTTAAGCGCGCGCACTGTGAGGCCGAGCTCGGCGGCGACGGTCTCGATGACGACCGTGATACACCCGTTCAGGGCTCCGGCGACGAACTCCATCGGAGTCGGGGCGCTATTGGTGCCTCCGACTCGTTTCGGTTCGTCTGTGCGAAACGAGAACTCGCGAATGCTGACATCCGTCGTCATGCTGCCGAGCCATGTTCCCGCTGCATGAACTGATTTCAGCTTCGGCGTTTCGGAGATCGAATTTGAGAGTGTCATTGTGACCTCGGAGTTAGTGTGCTGATGGGCTGGAGCGAGGCGCTGGATCTGGTGCGATCGCAACGGAACGTGCGCCTGACGATGGTGAGAGATGATGGGTGCCGCGAGCGTGGCGCGTCAGCTGAGCGTAAACGCCCGTAAACATTTTTCGAAGCGCACTGAGTCACAATGCGCAATACAGCACGCGGGGCGGGCGATTCGCCTCTCGTCTCATCACTGAGGCAGCCGCGCGGTGACGCGCGGCTGCCCCAGTGACGTCCGAGCCCTCAGCTCACACGCGCGTGAACGTCAGGTCGCGACTTGCCGCATGCTGACAGGTCACTTCAACCGTCGTCGTATTTCCCGACACCGACACTGCGACACCGTCATCAGCACAGCTCCAGCTGCCATCGAGCGTCAGCGTGACGGTCGACACCATACTCTCGTCACGACGCCACGGACGCGAATAGCTCGTCATCCGACCCGTGTAGTTGCCGTCACCATCGAACTGATCGGGGTCATCACCCTCATAGAGATGAAGGTCGGGATCCGTGACCGACAGCTCCAGCGTCACCCCCTCCAGATGCTCCATCAGGAGACACGGCGTATCCGCACCGAGCACGACCCCTTCGAGGTCATCGACCGACGCAAAGCACACGGATGCTCGAAGCCCCGAACCCCTGTGGGTCACAACGTGCGCCGTGCCGTCCTTCCGCACCACCGCATACGGAGGCTCATCGCCAGACATCGCTGCACGGAACTCCGACGCTCCGTCCTTCCCCGACTGCACGAGAACGGCGTACTCATACCCCTCGTCCGACGGCGCCGAACCGTGCTGAAGCACCGCCGACTCGAACGGTGCACTGCCTGTCTTCGCACCCGTCTGGTCAGGGCCCTCCTGCACCGCGGAGAGGGTACGCAACCTCTGCCCGGACGCGACATAGAAGCCGTTTCCGAGCGGATCGACGAGCACCTCGGCATCCTTCACCTCTCGCGACTCATCAGCTCCACTCGCCGCATCGACACGCACCTGATAGAGCGTCGTCTCCGTCGCATTCGCAGAGTCTGAGTTCGCGATATCACTGCCGAGAACAATCACGAGGTCATCGAAGCTGAAGCGCGAGAGCTTTGCCGTGTGACTCGGGTCGAAGAAAGGATGCTCCATGAGATGCATCCCGAAGATGCCGTGTGTGCCCTTCCACGATCCCGCACCCGCGAACGCAGAACGCGTGAGGACCATCTGTTCGATCGTTCCCTCGAGGTTCGCCTTGAGCTTCGACCACGGCAGATGACGCGTCGTCGCTCCGGGAAAGCGGTTCCAATCCCATCCGGGCTGCTCATAACCGCCAGCCGTGTGAGTGATCTGTCCATTCGCATCCGCCGTCGCCTGAATCTCAACCGTGCCGTATGTGGAATAGCGCCCATAGAGATTCGCCCCGTCGTAGATCTCGGTCGCCCACAGGTAGCGATTGTGACCGCGGATCGTCACGAGCCACTCGTCACGTCGATGCAGCCCGCACGCGGCATAGCCGAGCTGCCAGTGTCCCGTCGGCGCCGCCTCCTCAGTGATGCCCTCCGCCGCGAGTGCCTCCGCGAACTTCTTCTGCGCATTGCTCGGCTGGGGAGGCAACAGTCGGAGAAACGCGGCACCCACGTCGGGGTCGTACGTCTCGGTCGACTCCGGCTGCGGCACAGACGCCATGCGCTGGAACGTTGGAACGTGCAGCGCCTTGTCGCCCGTGGGGTGACGCCCGGTGAGCGCGAGCGGCCACTGCGTCGTGTTCGCGTGCAGTCGTTGAGTCAGCAGAGCCTTGCGCAGGACGCCGCGCGCCGACTTCGACACCGCGAACGGCGTGGCATGCAGAAGCCCGATCACGGGACTCAGCCCGGCAAAGGCATCCCTCGCATAGTCCGGATATGGACCCATGTGGTGGAAGGTCGTGCCGTCTGGTTTAAAACCGCCCTCGACTCCCGGGGAGTACGTGATGGCGTTGTCGAGCCACGTCGTCGCCGCCTGCAGAACTGTCGCCTGCGCCTTCACGTCGGACTCCGCGAGACCCCGGATGATGAGGCCCTGCATGAGAGTGTTCAGCACGTCGACGAGGCCACCGTAGTGCGCGGGGTCGCTGAAGTCCTGCGTCAGACGGCCGAGACCGAAGAACCAGGAGAGGTTGGCCTTCGCACGCTCCCACAGATCGTGTTCCTCAAGCACCGGCTGAGCCAGCAGGAGGGAGTCCGCGAAGCCTCGGTACTGGTACCCGATGTGGTGAATCGTGCCCTGAGCGCTTCCGGCCGCGAAGCCTTGGTCCTCGAGGTGCGCGAACAGTCGCAGATACAGAGTGGCGAAACCGCTCGCCGTCGACGCTCCCTGGTCGCGTGACGCCTTGACCGCCTGAGCGACCGCCAGCATCGTGTCTGTGACCTTGCGAAGTGTGACCACCCCGGCGAAGTCTGAGATCTCACCGCGGAGGTCCACCGGCCAGATCGCCGTCTGATACCCGTTCACAAAGGAGCCGGTACCTGCTGGCGCGGCATCCTTCGTGACGGTCGGAACCCCAAGACCGTCGACGGTCGCAGTGAGCTTGGTCAGGCCATCCGCCGTCACATCAGGTTTGCCCGCGAGCGACGCGATCAGACGGTCACGCACTTCTGAGACCCCGTCAGTGCTGGATGCCGCGGGAAGCGGATTGTCGGTCAGAGCCTTCCGGAACCCCAGCAGTGCGAGCCAGTGCGCATTGTCGGCATTCTCGATCTCGGATTGCACGTTCGGCACCTGGTCATCGGGAGTCGGATGGTCGGGGCGCATCTCGACGTTCAGAATCACCTGGTCGATGTAGAGCGTGCCCTCCCGTTTGGGCGCGATGAAGCGCACGCGGTTCATTCCCCTGTGGGGTGTGCCCTCGGTGTCGTACCCGAAGCGGACCCAGCAGGTGCGCCACCCCGTGAAGTCGAGCCCGAAGTCGAACCAGCAGTCTCGGTTGGCACCGCGGCCGAACTCGATACGCAAGGGAGTGTCTGACGGAGTCTCGTTGTAGATCCAGACGCAGAACGTGTCGACCGTGCCCATCCAGGCCTGGTCATCACCGGGACTGTAGTCGCTGGCGCCGTACCGCAGGGGCTGTTTGACGGTGAGGATGCCTCCGGAGGAGTGCTCCCAGCGGAGACTGTGGGCTCCCACCTTCGCGCGGGCGTCCGAGATCTTCAGCGTCGAGCCCTTGTCCGCCGTGAACTGCTTCGGAACCCTGCTCTCGAGCAGGAAGATCGGCGGGTCGAGCTGCTCGGCCTTCTTCTCGATCTCCGTGAGACCGGGCGTCTTCGCCGCAGCTGGAGTGACCGCTCCGGTCAGGTGGGGCAGGGTGGCGCCGGCGACGATTCCGGCAGTGAGCACACCGCGTCGGGTGAGTTCCATCAGTACCTCCTTGTGACTGTGACTGGTATCTCAGCGAAGCTGCACATGAGGATTCAAGAACCATTGAGCAAGTAGTCAGTACGGCACAGCAAAGATCTCTCGATGGATGCCGTCGGGCGCCGACTCCGGAAGCACAAGGTATTTCAGAGCATCCGCATCGCCGGTCTCACGACACCACGTGAGCAGACGAGCACGCATGGTCTCCAGCACCTCGTCGTAGCGTGACTCGACCGCGAGATTGCGACGCTCGCCGGAGTCGGAGACGATGTCGTGCAGCTGTTCACGATGACGGCCCCAGCTGTAGACGACGTACTTGTAGTCACCGGCATACAGGGCACGTCCGCGAGTGATCGGCGGATCTGAGCGATCGAAGCGCGTCTCGACGACGACGGAGCGCTCGTGGTCGCCCGGCGGATTCGGACGCCGGGGCGAGGACGTCACGGCGGACGCCCCTACGGCGGTCGCTGCGACTGGGGACGCTGGGTCTGCCGGCCCTGACCGGTGAACCGCGTCTGGAGTCAGCGGGAGCGGTGCGCCGAGAGCGGATGGCCTCGGAACCTCCACCCCGGCCACATCACAGAGCGTCGGCAGCAGATCGAGACACATCGACACCGGCTGCGAGTGACGCGACGACGGGATGCCGGGACCGGCAACGAACAGCGGAACACGCGCGCACTCCTCAAAGAGCGCCGTCTTTTGATTCCACCGGTGCGACGCATCGCCGTCACCGTGGTCGCTCGTGAAGACGACGATCGTGTTCTCGGTCAGCCCGGCATGCTCGAGGGCCTCGAGGAGCCGTGCGATATAGGCATCCACTCTCTCGATCAGCTGACGATACGCTGCCCGATACGCACGCCACTCTGTCGGCGTGTAGTCACCGGTGCCGTACATCGGCTGAGCCGCGTGCTTCTCATAGCGCACGGCCTCCGGCTCAAACGGCGCGGGCTCGAAATTCTCGGGCAGAGGGGGACTGTCGCGAAGGGCGACGTCCGTTGTGTCGCCGTACGGCATCGGCTGACGACGCGCGAACTCACAGATCGTGTGCGGGTCGTCGAACGAGACGCACAGAAAGAATGGAGCATCCTCGTCCGCACGCGTCTCGATCCACTCGGCACACTCATCAGCGAGACCGACATCGCCGAAGGGACGCAGCACCTCGAAGCCCGCACCGGACGGAGCACTCGGCTGCGTCGCATGCCACTTGCCCGCGAAGGCACAGTCATAGCCTGCGGCACTGAGCACATGTCCGAGACTGTCAGGATGCTGCGCAGGATCCGGGTCCCCGGTCTGGCTGCGCGCCGAATTGCCGGAGATCCCGAGCTCATGCGGCATCCGTCCCGTCAGCATGCTCGCGCGAGAGGGTACGCACAGCGGAAAGCTCACGTACGCCCGCTCGAAAACCGCCCCGGATGCCGCAAGACGATCGAGATGCGGAGTCTGCACGAACTCCGCATCCCGATCGAGTGTGTGGGCGCCGAGCTGATCGGCCATAATCACGAGGATGTTCGGCCGACGCTCCTGCGCCGAGATCACTTGCCCATTCCCAGCGTGAGTCCTTCCGTCAGTCGGCGGCCGAGCCACAGGTAGATGATGAGCATCGGAATCACGACGATGCAGAGTCCGGCGAACAGGCCGCCCCAGTCGGCACCTGAGTAGGTCTGCTGCTGGATGAACGAGATGAGCGCGACCGGAAGCGTGTACTTCTCGGTCGACTGCAGTAGTGTCAGCGCGAGCAGCGTCTCATTCCAGTGCGAGATCACCTGCAGCACGAAGGCGGTCAGGATGCCTCCCTTGGCGAGCGGCAGCGTGATGCGCCAGAACGTGCCGAACGCCGTCGTTCCGTCGAGCGCCGCGGCCTCTTCCATCTCGAGCGGCAGTGACCTGAAGAACGCCGTCAGCAGAAAGACCGTGAATGGCATCGAGACGCCGATGTAGACGAGGTTCAGCCCGATGAGGCTGTCGGTCAGGTAGACCTCGTTCAGCATGACGAACAGCGGAATCAGGATGACCTGCGCAGGAATGCCCAGGCCCAGCACGAAGTACATCGTGAGCGACTGCGTGAGACGGTTCTCGACGCGGCTGAGGTAGTAGGCCGCGGGAGCTGCCACGGCGACCGTCAGCAGCGAGGAGACAGCGGTCGTGACGACGCTGTTGAGGGTCGCGGTCGCGAAGTCGCCGACCGTCCAGGCCGTGACGAAGTTGGTGGGGTCGAGTGAGGTGGGCAGTCCCCAGGGGTCCGCCAGAATCGAGCGCGTGTCGCGGAAGGCCTGGATCACCATCCAGACCATCCACCCGATGTTCAGCGCGACGAAGGCCCAGAGCAGCACGAGCCCGACAAAGCGGAACGGACTGCGGTCGCGAGAGATCGCAGCGCGCCTGCGGCGGCGTCGAGGCTGCGTTGGAGGCTGCACCGCGAGCTCGGTGGGGGTCAGATCAGTCATGGTCATTTCGACTCCTAGAACTCGACGGCGTCACGCTTCAGCGCACGACGCAGCAGCACGACAAGAACAGACACGAGGGCGAGTGACAGCACGGCGGATGCCGTCGCGGCGCCGTACGCCGGAATGGACTCACCCGAGAACGCCGTGACGTAGGTGTAGACCGCGACGGTCCACGTCTGCGTCGGAGGCATCCCCTGACCGGTCGAGCCCCCGAAGACCCACACGATCTCGAAGATCTTGACGGACGAGATCGTCCACAGCACGGCACACGTGCCGAAGACATCCCACGTGAGCGGCAGAATCACGTAGCGCAGACGCTGCCACGCGTTCGCACCCGCAAGGGCGCAGTCTTCGTAGAAGTAGGGAGGGATGCGGTCCACACCCGCCATCAGGATGGTCGTGAAGTACCCGGTGGTGATCCAGGTCATCATCACCATGATGAGCGGGAACATGTTCTCGTGTGCCAGCCACGCAGGTGGATCGGTCACCCCGAAGCCGCCGAGCAGCGTGTTCACGAGTCCGCCCGGGTTGAAGATGAACCCGGCGAGGACGCCGAAGATCATCGCGTTCACCAGGTGCGGAAAGAAGATCACCGAGCGGGCCACCTTGCGTCCGACCATGTCACGGAGCACGAGAGTGAGGCCGAACGCGATGACGAAGATCGCAATGCCCACCACGAACAGCAGCAGCAGAGTGTTCACGAACGACTGGATGAACAGCTTGTCCGAGAAGAGCCGCACGTAGTTCTTGAATCCGACGAACTCCATGGGGCCGGCGCCCGCCCACTTGTTGAAGCTGATCCACACCGCGTAGAGCGCCGGAACGATGAAGAGGATCGTGTAGAAGAGGAAGGCCGGCCCGACGAAGGGCACGAACAGCTTCTTGCGAGCGCGGTCGATGGCGTTGCCGCCGGCTCGGCGCCCCGTGCGGGACGTCGAGCCGGCGGACGGCCGGGAACCGATCAGTCGAGCGGTTTCGGTCATGAGTTCTGCTTCCAGTAGTCGGCCTGGCCGGACGTCATCTTCGAGATGAACTGCTCAGCGTCGATCTTTCCGAGAACGAGCTGGTCGAGCGTGGGCCAGAGCAGCTTCTCCGTGTAGCCGGGGAACGTGATGCCGTCGTTCTGCTGGTAGTACTCGTCAGCAGAATCGAGAGCCTCCTTGATGCCTGACATCTCGTCGCTCACCTCGGCATCCTGACGGATCGGAATGATCTTCGCGTCGGTTCCGAGTGCGTTCTGGTACTTCTCCCCGAGGAAGAATGCGGCGAACTTCTGCGCATTCTCCGCGTTGTGCGCCTTGGCGGGCACGGAGAATCCGACGAAGTCCGCGCGCTGCGCCATCGGTCCGTCACCCACGGCAGGGAAGGGGAAGGATGCATATTCGAAACCGTCCGCCGCGTAGGGGCCGGTCTCCGTCGGAATCCATGACCCGTTGAACAGCAGAGCGCCCTTGTTGTCGGCCCACTTCTGCTGCTGCGCTGGCCACTTGCTCGCATTGTAACCGTCGACGAAGTAGCCGCCGTCGACGAGCTCCTGCACCATCTCGGCGGCCTTCAGCGCGTCAGGGGAGTCCCACGCCTTGCCGCTCTCGTCCGAGGCGATCTCCTTGAGCGAGCCGGCACCGGCGAGACGGACCATGAGGGTCGTGTACCAGTAGGCGTTGTAGCCCGAGACGTCACCGTCAATGGAGATGGGCGTCTCACCGTCGTTCTTGAGAGTGTCGAGCGTGTCGATGAAGTCATCCCAGGTCGCCGGTGGCGTCTCCGAGAACTCAGGATGCTCGGCAGCGTTGTACCAGATTGCGTCGCTCGTGAGCGAGTAGGGCAGCATCCAGGGAGCGGACGCGTCGTCTGCGGTGAGATCTCCCGCGTCGAGGTATGCACTGGGAATGAGGTCCGACACGGTCTTGCCGTCGATCTTCTCCTCGTAGGCATCCTCGAGAGGAAGGCCCTGCCCTGTCTCAGCGATGATCGGGGCGAGCTTTGCGAAGGAGCCGTCCACGAGGTCCGGAACCTTGTTGGTGTTGAGAGTGGGGACGACCTTCTTGATGTTGTCGCGGCCCTGCCACTGGACGTCGACGGTGATGCCCGTCTCATCTTCGAAGTCTGCGATCGCTTCCGCGACGACCTTCTGCTGTGCCTCTCCCTCTTTCCACATCGACCAGTAAGTCAGTGTGTCGTCGGATCCGCCCTGCGGGGCGCAGCCGCTCGCCGTCACAGCAAGCGCGCTTCCGATGACGAGGGCGGAGAGTGCTCGGATCTTCGCCATTGGTTCACCTTTCGCCTAGAGAGCGGCGTCTTCGCCGCTCGTTTCGCTCGACTCTCACAAGGACGGAGGAGAGTATTCAATGAGTAATCCGAAGAATTTGATCGATTTTCCACCTCTTCGACCGATTTCGGGTCGGATACTGCGGTTACCTCCCCGAATTAGGTCTTTATTCCTATCTTTTTGAGCGTGAGAATCGGAGGTAAACCGTGTGAGGGGGAAAGATGTCGAAGAAGGCAGTCGCGCCGCTTCGCGATGCTGAGACGCGAGGGCTGAAGTTCGAGATTCTCGCTGACGAGCTGCGTCGCGGCATCCTCGCGGGCACATGGACAGCCGGGCAGAAGCTGCCGACCGAGCAGCAGCTCGCGAGCGAGACCGGACTGTCGCTGACGACCGTACGCCGTGCATTCGATGAGCTCGTCGCACAGGGGGTCGTGGTCAGACGTCAGGGAGCGGGAAGCTTCGTGGCTTCGGCACCGAGGCGGGAGGAGCGCGTGCGTCGTCGCGTGGGAGTGCTCCTGCCCGACACCCAGCTGTACTATCCACGCGTGCTCCAGGGCATCGACGAGTCGCTCTCAGCCGTCGGGGCATCCCTCCAGCTGGCGACCTATCGATACGACCAGGCACTGGAGGATCGAAGCATCGAGCACCTGCTTGACGCGGGGGTCGAAGGGATGCTGCTGGTGCCGACGCTCACCGGCATCGATGACCCCGTCGGTCGCGCCCAGAGCCTCATGGAGCTTCCCGTTCCCGTCGTGCTGCTCGAGCGCAGCCTCATCGACTCGGGGTCAGGCGACCGCACGGAGCACGTCTGCTCTGATCACCAGGGCGGCGCCTATGATGCTGTGCGTCATCTGGCTCAGCTCGGCCACGAGCGCATCGCACTCCTCACCCGCGACCGCACTCCCACCGCACCGGCGGTCGTGCTCGGCTACCGCCGCGCCATCGTGGATCTCGGACTCCCGGCTGACCTCGAATTCGCTCAGCGCAAGCAGGATTGGGAGGAGCACCGGGCCGAGAATGCTCTCGACCACGTGCGCGAGTGCGGTGCCACAGCGGCGCTTGTCTTCGGCGACCGCGAGGCCATTCTGCTCGAAGCCGCAGCACGTCGTCGAGGTCTCACTGTGCCGGACGATCTGGCTCTCGTCTCGTACGACGACGAGACGGCGGACCTCGCCGAAGTTCCGCTCACCGCCGTCTCCCCACCGAAATATCGCATCGGACGCATGGCCGCCGATGTGCTCATCCGTCGCCTCATCGAACGCGACGACTGCCCACTTCACCAGATCAGACTTCGTCCGCGCATCGTGGTTCGCCGCTCGTGCGGCGCGATCACGGACTGACTACGCCCGACAAGGAGAACCATGCGAATCGGACTCATCGGAGCCGGCGCTGTCGCCGACTTCCACATCTCTGCCGCGCACACGCTCGAGGGGGCTGAGATCAGCGCGATCTGCGATCTCGATGACGCTGTCGCCTCACGTGCGGCGGCTGCGGCAGGGGGAGTCCCCGTGTTCGAAGACTACCGCGACATGTACGCGAGTGGTCTGGTCGACGCGGTCGTGGTCAACACCCCGCACGCGCTCCATCTGCCGATGGTGCAGGATGCCGCGGCCGCGGGCCTCCACGTGCTCGTGGAGAAGCCCATGGCGACCTCCCTCGACGACTGCGACGCGATGGTGCAGGCCTGTCAGGATGCCGGTGTGGCGTTCACCGTCGGCCACATTCAGCACTTCATGCCAGACAAGATCGCGGCACGAGAACTGATCGATTCGGGAGAGCTCGGCGACGTTGTGCTCGTGCGCGACTATCGCAGCACCGACTATCGGCCGGGAAGCCGCTCCGACTGGTTCTTCTCGAAGAAGATGGCCGGCGGAGGCGCGCTCATCAACATCGGCGGACACTGCCTCGACCGCTGCCTGTGGTTCGGCGGTGGGCGAGCGACCGAGGTCTTCGCCTCGACCGCACACCGCTTCGACACGGAGGTCGAGACCGACGGTAACATCGCGCTGCGACTGGACAACGGAGTTGGCGTCTCGATCAGCGTGGTCTCCGATCCGCCGCTGAAGTCCGACACCATGTTCATCGTGTGCGAGAAGGGAGTCGTGGTCGCTGATCCGCGTCGTGGCACGCTCCTGCAGGTCGACGGAGCATCGCGGGTCATCCGCGAGCCTCAGCCCGACGATATCCAGAGTGCGTTCACGGCGCAGATGAAGGACTTCCTCAGTGTGGTGGCCGGGGACGAGCCCGAAGTGCCGCTCGAGCACGCACGTCATGTGGTCGAGCTGGTTCTGAGCAGCTACCGCTCCTCACTCGAAAAGCGCACGATCGACGTCGAACGGCAGCATGCGACTGCGAGCTGAGAGCAGCATTTCCGGCACACGTCAGACTGACAGGAGGCAACGTGACTCGACGTCACCCGAACATCGTGGTCATCCTGAGCGATGACCAAGGTCCGTGGGCTCTCGGCTGCGCGGGAAACTCGGAGATCAAGACGCCCGTCCTCGATTCCCTCGCTGAACGCGGAACGAGGCTGAGCAGGTTCTTCTGCGCCTCCCCCGTGTGCTCGCCGGCACGCGCGAGCCTGCTGACGGGGCAGATCCCCTCCCGCCACGGGGTCCACGACTACCTCGACGGCGCACACGCGGGCCCGGAGAGCCGTGATTATCTCCAGGGGCAGCCCGCCTTCACCGACACCCTTGCGGATGCCGGCTACCGGCTCGGTCTCTCCGGCAAATGGCACCTCGGCGCAAGCGACGTTCCCCGTCACGGATTCGTGCACTGGTTCGCCCTCGAGGGCGGGGGAAGCCCCTACTCGCACGCCCGCATGTACCGTGACGGTGTGCCGGAGGACGTCGAGGGGTACCTCACCGACGTGATCGCTGACGACGCGGCCGACTTCATCGATGCTGAGGCCGCGCGTCAGGCCGATCGTCAGCACGGTGAGCACGAACCGTTCTTCCTCGCACTCAACTTCACTGCTCCACACAAGCCCTTCGCCGGGCAGCATCCCGATGAGTTCACCGACCTGTATCGGGACTGCGCTTTCGAGTCGTGCCCTCAGGAGGAGCCGCACCCGTGGCAGCCGACCGTCGACGGCGTGCCGATCGGTGGTGAGGCCGACGCCCGTGAAGCGCTCATCGGGTACTTCGCGGCGGTGACGGCGATGGATGCCGCCATCGGCCGCGTTCTCGATCGGCTCGCGGCACACGGCCTCGTCGACGACACGATCGTCGTCTTCGCGAGTGACAACGGCTTCAACTGCGGCCACCACGGCATCTGGGGCAAGGGCAACGGAACTTTTCCGCAGAACATGTATGACGAGTCGGTGATGGTGCCGCTCATCGTCTCCTACCCCGGCTGCGTCGACGAGGGCGCCGTAGTTGACGACCTGCTGTCGGGCTATGACTTCGCGTCGACGCTCCTCGACCTCGCCGGCCTCGACCCGGCTCCGTTCGAGACGGGGCCGGGGCAGAGTTTCGCCCCGCTTCTCCGCGGCGAGTCGGCCCCCGAACGCGCCGTGGTCGTGCACGATGAGTACGGTCCGGTGCGCATGATTCGCACAGCAGACCGGAAGTACGTGCACCGATATCCGCACGGCCCGCACGAGTTCTATGATCTCGCCGCTGATCCCGGTGAACGCGAGAATCTCGTCGACGCCCCGTCGCACGCGGGAGACGTTCGCGAACTCCGAGGCCAGCTCGACGCCTGGTTCGAGACCCACGGTGACCCGGCTCACGATGGTGCACGTCTTCCCGTGGCGGGAGCAGGGCAGACCGATACGCTCGACGTCGACCCCCTGGCATCCTTCACGCCACCCAACTGGGACGGCACGCCCGCCGCTGAAAACCGAGGAGCATCTGCATGACGCGTCAGAAGCCGAACATCCTGCTCATCGTCTCTGACGATCACGGGTACGCCGACCGGTCGGCGGTGGGACTCACGGATGCCTCGACGCCGGCGCTCGACCGCTTGGCATCCGAGGGAACCAGCTTCACGGATGCGTACGTCACGGCGCCGATCTGCTCGCCTTCGCGCGCTGCGATGATCACCGGGCAGTACCAGCAGCGCTGGGGCGCGACCTGGTTCAACAGCTCTGACATCGGCGACGCACCGACGATCGCGGAGCGCCTGCGCGAGCGCGGGTACGCGACCGGATACTTCGGCAAGGTGCACTACGGTCCCGAGGGGCCTGGCGACCGCGGGACTCCACCGCAGCACGGCTTCGACGAGTCGCTCTACGGTCTTGCGGGCCAGTCCATGGGGCGACTGCATTACCTGACGCACTCGAGCGAGGCGGTGGACGAGTACGGCGAGGCCGCCGAGGCGATGGCGGTGCAGCCGCTCTGGTCGGGGGAGGAATCCGTTGACGTCACGCGATTTCTGACGGATGAGTTCGCCGACCGCGCGGGCGACTTCATCGAACGACACCGTGACGAGCCGTTCTTCGCGATGGTCGCGTTCAACGCTGTGCACAACTTCTGCTGGCAGCTGCCCGACGAGGAGCGTGAGAAGCGCGGCCTTCCGCCGTTCGACGACTGGTACCCCGGAGCGGGCGAGTACCTCGACTGGTACGACGGAGCGATCAGCCCGAATCTGCCACACGGCCGCGAATACTACGCGGCACAGCTCGAGCTCATGGACCGTCAGATCGGGCAGCTTCTCGATCGTCTCGACACGCTCGGCATCGCCGATGACACGATCGTCGTCTACCTCACCGACAACGGCGGGTCGACCTGCAACTACGGTGACAACTCACCGCTGCGGGGTACGAAGTACACCCTCTGGGAGGGTGGAATCCGCGTGCCGTTCATCGTGCGCTGGCCGGGCGTCACGTCGGCGGGCGCAGAGAACGACGGTCTCGTCAGCTCGCTCGATCTCGCCGCGACATTTCTCGCCGCCGCTGAGGGTGACTCAGAGGATGCCGCGGAAAGCGGCGACCTGGACGGACAGAACCTCGCTGACGTGCTCACGGGAGACACCGGGCACGATGCGCTGCACTGGGACTGCGACTGGCAGTGGGCCGTTCGCGAAGGAACCTGGAAGCTCAGCTGGTGCGACGCCTCATCGGAGTTCGCCCGCTACGTCCGTGAGGTCGAACACACCACTCCCGGTGACGGACTGTTTCTCTGCGACCTCTCGGGAGACCCGAGTGAGACCGAGAACCTGGCAGACGCAAATCCGCAGACTGTGGAGCGGCTCACCGAGCTTCATCGAGCATGGCGTGCAGAGGTCGGCCTCGCCCGCTGAGCTCCTGCGCTGGATGCGGGGCTGAGCTCTCAGGCGAACCGCCGCCGCAGCTCCTCCGCTCCGGGCCACTCGTCGCCCTCACGGGCCATGCGCGTCAGCAGCCGCTCGGCAAGGGACGGCACCCACTCCTGACGCGTGTCGTTCGTGAGTTCGAACGGGTCATCGCGCAGATCGAACGCACTGACCTCCAACGTCTCGTCGCCCTGGAGGGATGCCACGAGCTTCGCGTCGCGAGTGCGGATGCCGCGGATGTCCTCCGGGTCCGTCGCTGACGGGAACCGGTAGTAGGACGCGGCTGGGTCGGCGGAGGCATCCTCGAGTCCTCTCAGCGCTGCAGAGCGATCTCGTCCGCGCATCGTCGCCGGCACGGCATCCGCTTCGCCCGCGAGTCCGAGAATGGTCGGTGCGAAGTCGAGCGAGGTGACCATTTCGCATGACCGCCCGGTGCGAACGCGCCCCGGCTGCCGCACGATGAGCGGAATGCGCATCGACTCGTCGAAGGGCACGTTCTTGTAGAGGATTCCATGACTGCCGAGCTGCATGCCGTGATCTGAGGTGAACATCACGACCGTGCTCTCGGCGAGGTCCTGCTCATCGAGGGCGTCGAGCAGTCGTCCGATCTGGTCATCGACGCCGGTCACCGCCGAGAAGTAGTCGCGTGCGATGTCGGCGGCCTCTGCGGACTCCGGTGTTCCGTGGGGCACGTTTGCGCGCGTCAGCAGCTCGGCCTCCGACAGGTGGTCGTAGCCGTGGCGGTACCGTTCGGGCACCGCATCGAACGGCTGGTGCGGTGGATTGAGCGACACCATGAGAGCGAACGGAGCCTCGTGCTGAGGAGCCTCGCGCACGACGTTTATCGCGACGTCGATCTCGTGCTCAGCAGACCACGCGTCGACGTCGAGGCGCTCCTCGCGTGCAGCATCCCCCACCCAGTAATGCGGAGACAGGTGCGTGTCGGCCGCGCCGTACGAATGCCAGAAGTCAAAGCCGAAACGGCGGGACGTCGGCGAGTAGGCATCCCACACCTTTCCATCGTCGCGGCGTCCCTCACCGTGAGTCTCGTCCGCCTCCGTCGGCGGTTCGAGGTGCCACTTGCCGATGTACCCGGTGCGATAACCGCGGTTGCGCAGCACGCTGGCCCAGGTGGGGATGCCGTCGCGAAGCCCCACGCCGTGCTCGGCGGTCACCGAGTTGACGTTGTGGGTGACGCCGTTGTCGGTCGGCAGTGCGCTCGTCAGAAACATGGCACGGTGCGGACTGCACACCGGATAGTTGCTGACCGCATGGTCGACGTGCACGCCCTCCTCGGCGAGCCGGTCGAGATTGGGCGTCGACACCGGGTCTGTGCCGACGGCGCCGAGAGCCATCGCGCGAAACTGGTCGGCCATGATCACCAGGATGTTGGGGCGAGACTCCATGCGTCCTCCTCGAAGCGTCGGCTGCGCTTCGAGTCAATCGGGCTGGGAGGAGAGGAATCAACACCTACTTTCTCTCTGCACGGGAGCAATGAGCCGTACGCAGGAGGAATGAGCATTGAATCCTCACGTGAGGCGACGAGACGATGGCAGCATGACTTCGCCTCGCGGCATCCTGCCCACCGATGACTGGACGCTCTCACCCCACACCGGCTACACGCGCGAGCACTGGGTCAATGTGGCAGACCGAATTCTGGATGCCGCTCACGCGCGGTCCCTCAGAGGCGGGTCCCGTGTCGCCTATCATCCGGACTCGAACGAGGTCGACCAGTTGGAGGGCTTCGCGCGCACATTCCTGCTCGCGGCCGTGCGAATCGCGGGCGACCCCGACGAGTGCGGTGCGCTCGCCGAACGTTACCTTGAGGCGTTCGCTCGGGCCGCGCACGATCCATGGCCGCAGCTCACGCACCATAGCCAACCGACGGTCGAGGCCGCGGCGATCGCGATCGGGCTGCACCTCACGAGGCCGTGGCTGTGGCAGCGATTCGATCCGGCGGTGCGTGAGTACGTGTGCGAGTGGTTCGAGCAGGCGCGCGGGCACTGGTGCGCCGACAACAATCACGTTCTGCTCGGAGCGACACTTGCCGCCTTCAACGAATCCGTCGGGTATTCGACCGCGGGCAGCGCCGTCGACGCAGCACTTGACCGCATCGAGGACTGGTACCTCGGCGACGGCTGGTATACCGATGGCGACGGTCGGCGCATCGACCACTACAACGCATGGACATTCCATCTCTACCCGTTCATGATCGCGCGCATGCTGGGAGAGCAGATGGATGCTCGTCGAGCACTGTACCGTCGGCGGCTCGCCGAGTTTCTCGAGAGCTACCAGCACGTTGTCGGAGCGGACGGCGCGCCGGTCCTCTTCGGCCGCTCGCTCATCTACCGCTGGGGCATTGCCGCGCCGTTCTGGATGGCGCGGCTCGAGGGCGTCGAGGCTCTCAGCCCGGGACGCACGCGACGCCTGTGCAGCGGCGTGCTGCGCTACTTCATCGACCGGGGCGTCGCCGCTGACGGAACCCTCAGTCTCGGCTGGTCTGCCGAGCAGCATCCACCACTCGTTCAGTCGTACAGCGGACCCGGCTCGCCACACTGGGCGAGCAAGGGCTTTCTCGGCCTGCTTCTGCCCGCCACTGATCCCGTGTGGGCCGGCCGCGAGGAACCATTGGAGCTCGAGCAGCGTGACGTGACGCACGTGCTGACCGGAGCACGGCTGCTCGTCACGGGACGCCAGCGCGACGGTATCGCGCGAGTGCACAACTTCGGAACCGACGGGCACCCGCTGAACGATGACGGACTGTATCGCCGGCTCGTCTTCACGAGTGCGACCGCCCCCGTGCTCGACGATGAGCCGCGTGACAGCACCGTGACCGTGCCCGGTGCGCGGCAGCGCTGCATCGTGCGGTCGCGTGTGACGACGACCGGCGGCGCGCTCGTGAGGGTGCTGGATGCCGGTGGTCGCCACGTCACCGTCGAAACGTGGCTGACGCTCGGCCGTGACGAGAACTCTGCTGCCGCCGCTGACGCTGACGCCGACGCTGACACTGAGCTTCGCGTGGCGCGGATGCGTGGCGTCATCGGGCTGCCGATCGAAGTGAGCGGCTACGCGCTCGCCGTGGCTGACGCCGGTGCTTCGCAGCTTCGCATCGCCGAGAATGCCGGGGCAGTGACGCGCGTGGAGGAGACACGTGCGAACTTGACGAGCAGCCTCGAGTGGCTCGGCTCGTGGAGTCTCGACGATGTCCCCGCCGGCCCATGCGCGCTCGATCTCGCGCCCGTTGCGTCCGTCGCTCGTCCCCGCAGCGGCACCGCACTCGGGGACATAGCGGCGTTTCCGATCGTCACGACAGCGGCATCCTCATCGAACGACGTCGTGATCGTCTGGCGATCGCGGCTCTCGGCCGACGCCCCGCTCGCGACTGCGCAGCCGCCCACTCCTGCGCTCGAGAAACCTCGAGTGCATCTCTTGAGTGTCATCGACGATCGAGTCGATATCGAGATCGACGAACTCCACCTGACGCTGCGGTCCCCTGGAGGGCAGGAATTCGTGCAGGACGCGCTCGGCCAAGGTGTCTTCCGCCCATAGCATCGCCTCTCAGTCGCGGTCTCGATCCCCGATCATCCCCACGTTCGTGACACCGTTGAGATCGGCGATCTCGTCAAGCAGCTGATGCACCGGGCCCTTGCCGCGAAAACGCAGCCGAGCTTCCACACGATTGTTCCGGTTCTTGCGGGTCATGACCTCCGTGCCCTCCAGCTGAACGTCGAACCCCATGTCTGCTGCCTGCGCGAGAACGTCGCGAAGCACGCCCATGCCGTCCTCGTACTCCACGACACAGATGCCACGCTGACTCCTCCGGCTGATCCAGCGGCCCAGCCGCATGAGAAGCGTCACCGTCAGCAGATAGAACAGCGTGGAGACGATCGCGATCACCGGCATCCCAGCCCCCGACGCCATGCCGATCGCCGCCGTGACCCAGACGGATGCCGCGGTCGTCAGCCCATTGACGGTCTTGTTGCGCACGAAGATGAGCCCGGCACCGAGAAACCCGATTCCCGAGACGATCTGCGCCGCGATTCGTGACGGGTCGAGCACGACGTCGTTGCCGATCACGTGAGCGAAGCCGTACGCGGAGACGAGGGTGAAGACGGTCGATCCGATTCCCACGAGCACGTGCGTGCGCAGCCCAGCGCTCTTCATACGTCTCTGTCGCTCGAGTCCGATCACCGCAGACAGCACGAACGAGAGTGCGAGCAGCAGAATCTGCGTCAACGTCGTCTCATCGAAAAAGGGGAATCCGAAGATCACCGTGCCTCCTCCCGCAGACCCCGCGGCAGAGCAGAAAGCCTCCGCCGATGGAGCACCATCCAGTCAAGCACGCACGCCTGATCGGCTCCACGGGTTGTCAGAGCGGCGAGATCGTGCTCCCCGTCGCCACGACCTCAGGCTTTCAGACTGAGTGACTCCAGCGCCTGTGCAACGCCGTCGTCATCGACGTGGGCAGTGCGATCGGATGCCGCCGCCACGACCGTCTCGTGTGCGCCACCCATCGCGAAACTGCGGCCCACGACCTCGAACATCGGAATGTCGTTGGGCATGTCACCGAACGCGATGATGTCGGCCGGGTCGATGTCGAGGGATGCCGCGACGCGCAGCAGCGCCGTGCCTTTCGTGACCCCGCGCGGTGCGATCTCGAGGAAGAACGGGTTCGTCATGCTGCCGAACGTGAGCGTGACGCTGTCGCCGATGTGCGGTTTGAGACTCGCGATCATCGCCTCGGGTGAGTCGGCCGCGTTGAGGTAGGTGACCTTGAACGGCGACACGAGGCCCTCGGCCACGGCGGTCGCGACGTCGTCGTACACCTGGTGCGGTGCGATGTGGTCGCCGATCCAGGGGTGGCCGCGATCGTAGACGATGCGGTCCGTTCCGACGAGGCAGAAGCGCCCGGCGGGAAAGTGATCGCGGCAGAAGTGGATCGTCTCGAGCAGCGCGGCACGGTCGATCTCGTCGACGTGCAGCATCCGCTTCCCCATGGCGTCGTACTCCACAGCGCCGTTCGCGCAGATCATACGGCCGTCGCTCAGCAGGTGGTAGGGGAGCCTCAGCAGGGGGTCTCCCGGCGACCGTCCGGTGACGAAGATCACCGTGTCGCCGGCATCCACGCGCGTCGACAGGGCGGAGACAGTGCGCTCGCTGACGGTGCCGTCGGCGCGGAGGATCGTGCCGTCGAGGTCTGTTGCGATGAGTGTCACGCCGACCACACCCCGGAGCTGCCGCGCCTGTGACTGTCGACGAGGTGCGTGTCGACGATGCCGACGGCCTCCATGAGAGCGAACATCGTGGTCGGCCCGACGAACGCGAAGCCGCGCTTGCGGAGCGCTTTCGAGAGCGCAACGGACTCCGGGCTCGTCGCCGGAACCTCCTCCGCTGTGCGCGGCGCCGGCGTCGTCGCGGGCTGGAACGACCACACGAAGTCAACCAGGCCGCCGTCGTCACGCAGGGCGATCGTCGCGCGCGCGTTCGTGATGGTGGCGAGGATCTTCGCGCGATTGCGCACGATGCCGACGTCGTTCAGCAGCCGCTCGACGTCGGCCTCGCCGAACTCCGCGACCGCGTCGGGGTCGAAGTTCGCGAACGCCGCGCGGAAGGCCGGTCGCTTGCGCAGAATCGTCGCCCACGACAGACCCGACTGGAAGGCCTCGAGGCTGATGCGCTCGTACAGGCCGCGCTCGTCACGAACGGGCATCCCCCACTCGGTGTCGTAGTACTCGCGCATGAGGTCGTCGGCCTCTGCCCAGGCTGGACGCACAAGGCCGTCGCTACCGCGCACGGTGGCGTGGGTCTTGTCTGTTGCCATGCCTGCGATGCTAGCCGAGGGGCCTGACAGGATGCCGCCACGCCGGCAGTTCACGCCGCGCGTTCGAGCTCGAGCAGACGCACCTTCGCCTCCGGTCCTCCGGCGTAGCCCCCGGGGCTGCCGTCGCTGCGCAGCACCCGGTGGCACGGCACCACGATCGGCAGCGGATTCGTCGCGCACGCCGTACCGACCGCGCGTACGGCCCGCGGATTTCCGACGTGAGCCGCCACCTCGGCGTACGTCTCCGTCTTGCCGTATCCGATGCGCGGCAGCTGCTGCTGAACCGCAAGGCGGAAGCCCCGCGAGAGCGCGTGATCCAACGGAACATCGAACCCGCGACGAGCGCCTGCGAAGTACTCGTCGAGCTCGCGCGCCACGGTGTCGAGTCGTTTCGGGGCCTCGAGCACGCGGGGGCTGACCGCCGCGGCGATCGCCTCGAGCGCCGCATCAAAGCCCTGCCGTTCGAAGGCGACGCGCACGAGACCGGTCGGGGTCGCCGCGAGCAGCAGCTGGCCGACGGGTGAATCCACGATGCGGTAGGCGACGTCGAGGAGCCCTGCGTCGTCCGCCCGCGTCGCGAGGGCGGCGCGCAGTCCGTCGAGGTGCGCACCGAGGGCGGCATCCGTGTCAGTCATCGTCTCCTCCAATGGTCGAACGCAGGTCAGGATGCCTCCGCCGAAGCGCCGCGACGCCGTCCGCAGACGCGCGCCTCGCGGCATCCGTCGACCCGCCGATGAGCTCCGCCACGTCTGCGTAGGGCAGACCCGCGATGTAGTGGTAGACCACCGCCCGCCGCTGCTTCGGCGGCAGCGTCGCAATGTCGCGCCACAGGTCGAGCTGCTGCTCCTCGGGGTTTCCCAGGGGCGTCGCGCGTTCGGGGAGGGCGTCGCCCGTGACCGGAAGCCGCGCTCGCGCCCGCGTGACGTCGATGGCTTTGCGGCGCGCGATCGTCACGAGCCACGCCTCCACATCGGCATCCTCCGGCAGCCTCGGCCATGCGCGCAGTGCGGCGAGAAAGGTCTCCTGCCATGCGTCGTCGGCGTCGGTGTGAGGGCCGAGCACCGAGCGGCACACGCGCAGCATCATCGCGCCGTAGTGCGCGACGACCTGGTCGAAGGGCTGCGTTCTCATCACGAGGCAAACGTACCGCGCCGCCGAAACGTGAGGTCGTGCCCGCGCGCCGCCCCCGCGCCCCGCGCCCCGCGCACACGTCAAAAATGGCGATCCCGTCCGCGAAACCGCAGCCACTTTTGACGTCGGTCCCGTCGGGAACCGGCGCAGCACGTCAGCCGATCGTGTAGAACTCCAGCGCGATGTTATCCGGGTCGCGGAACGACAGCACACGTCCCGAGATCCCGCTCACGATCGGCGACCACGTCACACCGTGTGCGTCAAGATGCGCAGCCCACTGCTCGATCTCATCGTCGGAGACACCGAAGCTGAGGTGGTCGAGGCCAGTGCGACGCTCATTGAATGGGCCGGGAACCGCCTTGTCGCCGTGCCCGACGAACGTGATCATGATGTCGCCCGCGACGATGCGCGCTTTCTCGAGGTCACCGTACTGGCCGTGCAGATCCTCGGTGAAGCCGAGCACATCGCGATACCAGGCGATGCTTGCGCTCACGTCGGAGACCGACAGAGTGACATGGTGGATGCTTCGAATTCTCGGCGTTCCCATGACCTGAGCGTAGCGAACCAGAAGCTCAGCGTGCGGGTGGGAGTTCTGCGGTAATCTCCGATGGTCTGCTCAGCCGCGAGCGGCGATAATTGAGTGCCCACCGACGACGCGCCCCCTTTGGAGACCCTCAATGCGCATGCCCGATTCCGCACTGCCGAGGAGTCGTGCCGCATGACCATGCGCGTCCGCAGCATACTGACCGCACTGCTCGGGGTGGTCGGATTCATCGTGTTCTTCGTGATCGCCGTGCAGACTCGACTGGGTCAGCGCGTCGAGCAGAACGTTCTCGACTCGTCGTACTACAGCGAACGGTCGCCGCTGCTGGCGCTGGTCACCGTGCCGAACCTCGCGATCGCGTTCGTTATCGTCGTGGGTATCGCCTGCCTCAGAAGAGCGTGGACGGATGCCGTCGTGGCCGCGGCCGTCATGGGGCTCAGCAACGTGCTCGGGCAGCTCCTCAAACACCGTCTGCTCGAACGCCCGGACTTCTTTGCGATCGACAGCGTCAACACATTCCCCAGCGGGCATACGATCGCATTCGCTTCGATTCTCTTCGCCCTGCTCATCGCGCTTCCTCCGCTCGGGCGCGACATCGTGACGCCCCTCGCAGCGGCTCTGCTGGCGACGGTGTGCACGCAGCTCGTCGTCTTCGGGTGGCACCGCCCGAGTGACATCGTCGGAGGAGTGCTCCTCGTGCTCGCCGTCTGCGGAGGTGTGAACGCCATGCGTCCCGCTGGCGGCTCACACAAGAAGACTGGCGGCCGCGCGGCATCCTTCCGTCGTGCCGGTGCCGTCGTGAGCGCCGTCATCGGAGTCGCCGGGCTCACAGCGCTCGCCATCGGCCTGATCGTCGGCGCGCTTCACGTGCTCGGCCCGCTCGACGGCGTCGGCTGGTCTGTCACGGTCGTGGCCTGTGGAATGGTGATCGGCGGGGCGCTCGTCGGAACCTCGCTCGTCGGGTGGGCGCTGACCGCACGCAAGTCCGGCTGACGCTCACCGTCGGGCGGGACTCACTGCGGGTAGATGGTCTCGCCGCGTTCCATCATCTCGACCATCGCCGCGGCGCGCTTTTCGCGGGTCTCCGAGCGCTTCGCCGTCGTGACGCGGAACAGTACGGCATACCGGTTGCGGCCCGAGAGGGTGTCGAAGAACGCACTCGCCTTCGGGCTCTGCGCGAGCGCCGCTTCGAGCTCGGGCGGAACCTGCATCGTCGACTGCGGAGCATACGCCGACTCCCATCGGCCGTCGGCCTTCGCGCGGTCGATCTCGCGCTGGCCCGCGGGGCGCATACGCCCGGCCGCGATCAGGGAATCGGCACGCTCGCGGTTCAGCCGCGACCAGTTGCTGCCCGCTCGACGCGGCATGAACGACTGCGCGAACCACTTCTCGTCGATGCGGCGTCGCACACCGTCGATCCACCCGTAGCAGAGGGCGACCTCGAGGGCCTCGAGGTGCGAGATGCTCGTCGCGTCGCTGTTCTTCTTGGCGATCGCTATGTTGATGCCCTGCGACGTGGCGTGGTGCTTCTCCAGCCATGCCTCCCATGCAGCGGCATCCTCGAATCGCTCTGCGTCGGGTTCCGGCATCAGGTCACCTCGCGGTCTCATGGTCTCTGGGCACTGTGCAGTTTACGTGCGAAGCATGAGAGCGACGCGGATGCCGCGGGCGTGCCGTGCGGCATCCGCGTCTCTTCGCAGAAGGCGGCGTCTGATCCGCTCAACGGCCGTGCAGCAACGACGTGACGTCGCCCGTGATGTCCGACGGGGCGTCGCCCTGAAGAAACAGGCGCGCCGGCAGTTTGCCGTTCGTCGCGGTCCCGCCGACCTGTGCTGACCCCTCCTTCACCCGGAGCCAGGTGCCCTCGCGCAGCCCCAGCACCGGTGTCGCGTTGACCTCGTGGAACTGGAGGAGGCGTTCCTCACGCGTCTCACCCATGTGCGTGCGCTCAGGCCCCGGATCGAGATAGTGCGGGTTGATCTGAAACGGAATCAGCCCCAGCGACGCGAAGCTCGGCGGCTCCACGATCGGCATGTCATTCGTCGTGCGAATCGTCGGTGCGGCGATGTTCGTTCCCGCACTCGCACCGAGATACGGCATTCCGTCGCGCACTCGATCGCGCAGCCTATCGAGAAGTTCGAGACGATAGAGCGTGTCGAGAAGGCGGAAGGTGTTGCCGCCCCCGACGAACACGGCGGGAGCCGAGTCGATGGCCGAGCGGGGATCGGCCTCGGTGTGAAGACCGGTCACCGTCACGCCGAGTTCACCGAAGGCATCCGCAGCTTTCGCCGTGTAGGCGTCGTGATCAGCGAGGGCGAACGGCACGAAGAGGACTCGATCCGCCCCGCCGAGCAGCTGAAGCACCTCGTTGCGCGCGTGTGAGAGAAAGCCCTGCCCGGGGTTCGTCGAGTTCGACAGCAGCAGAATGTTCATGGTGATGACCTCACGAATCAGCAGGTGGTGACCAGACGCCCGAACACGCGCGCAGAGAAGCGGAGCGACTCCAGCGGAACGCGCTCGTCCACGCCGTGGAAGAGCTGGTTGTACGGCAAGGATGCCGGCACACGCAGTGCCTTGAAGCCGAAGCCGCGGATGCCGAGCTTCATCAGCGCCTTGTTGTCTGTGCCCCCAGCGTTGCAGTATGGCAGAGGGTGAGCTCCGTCGTCTTCAGCATGCAGTGCTGCCGACATGGCCTCCACGAGCGCACCATCGAAGGTCGACTCGAATGCCACATCGTGGTGGATGAACTCGCGCGTCACGCCCGGACTGAGCAGCGAGTCGATCGTGTCGAGGAGCTCCTGCTCGTAGCCGGGAAGGAAGCGTCCGTCGATGGCGCCCTCTGCCTTCCCTGGAATGACGTTCACTTGGTACCCGGCACTGAGCATCGTCGGGTTCGCCGAGTTGCGGAGCACCACGTCGACGAGGTCGCGCACGGATCCCATGCGGCTGAGGCTGCCCTCGACATCGTTCGGGTCGAAGTGAACGCCGAGAATCTCCGCAGCGCCCGCGAGCAGCTGTCGGACAGGCTCGATCAGGCGGATGGGGAACTCATGATGTCCGATGCGCGACATGGAGTCGGAGAGCGCGGTGACGGCATTCTCATCGTTGGGGGAGGAGCCGTGGCCCGCACGACCGGACGCCGTCAGCCGGAGCCACGCCTGACCCCGCTGCGCACACTCGATCGGGTACAGCCGCTGGTCGTCGTTCAGAGAGAACGACACCCCGCCGCCCTCGGTGATCGCCTCGCCGACGCCCTCGAACAGGTCGGGGCGGTTTTCGACCAGCCAGTGGGAGCCGTAGACGCCGCCGCCCTCCTCATCCGCGAGGAACGCGAAGACGATGTCTCGCGGCGGCACTGTACCCGTGCGAGCGAGGTGCCGCGCCACGGCGAGAATCGCCGCGTCGAAGTCCTTCATGTCGATCGCCCCGCGACCCCAGAGCGTGTCGTCGATGATCTCTCCGCTGAACGGAGGCACGCTCCACTCGGTGGGGTCGGCGGGGACGACGTCGAGGTGCCCGTGGATGAGCAGCGCCGGGCGCGACCGGTCACGGCCCGCGATGCGTGTGAAGACGCTCGCCCGTCCCGGGGCGCTCTCGATGATCTCCGTCGAGAGTCCGACCTCGTGGAGCCGCTCCGCGACGTAGTCAGCCGCGGCGCGCTCCGTGCTCGTCGGGTTCGACGTGTCGAAGCGGATCAGCTCCTGACAGAGTTCGATGACCTCGGATTCGGGGTTCATGCATTCTCCTTCGTGTCGTCGGCGGTGCTCGATGCTGATGCGTCCTCGTCGAGAACGACCGTGCCGTACGAGCGGAGGAGGCCCAGGTGTCCACAGATCGTGTAGAGGATCAGCGCGGTGAGCAGAGAGTTGATGGCGGGGATGCCCCAGTCGACGAAGAATCCGACGAGGAAGGAGATCACCCAGATGACGAGCGTCGCCGGGACCCAGACGGGCATCGTTCGGGGGAGCGCGCCGTCTGCGCGGGTGCGGAGCAGCGGAGCGCTCAGCTTGCGGACGAGGTAGTACTCCGCCACGATGATGCCTCCGATCGGCGGAATCGCGACACCGAGCACGGAGAGGAACTCCTTGAAGTGGTCCAGAATGCCGATCGCGGAGAGCACAGTGCCGAGAATTCCGATGATCAGCGTGACGAAGCCACGGTGGATGCGGCGGCCGAAGACGGTCCGCGCGAAGTTCACAACACCGAGCGACGAGCTGTAGAGATTCCAGTCGTTGATCTTCACCGTGGCGAGGATCACGATGATCAGACCGATGGCACCGGACGTCGACAGGACGATGCCCGCGACGTCGGATGTTCCGGCCAGGTGCCCGAGAACGACACCGGTGAGTCCGACGAGGTATTCAGAGACCACGAGTGACGTCGAGCTCTGGATGACGACGTGCCAGCCCTTCCGGTTGAAGCGCGTCATGTCCGGCGCGACGATTGCCCCCGTCATGAAGCCACCCGCGATGATCGTCGCGGCGGCGGGAATCGTGATCTCCGGTCCGGTCGGCTCGCCCGTGAAGAGCTCGGCGAAGTCGTGCTGTGCCAGCGTCGAGATGACGCTCCACGCGATGAGTCCGAAGAACAGCGGAACGGCGATGCGGGCGAGCCACATCATGTACTTGAAGCCGAAGACGACCAGGAAGGTCAGAACGATGCCGGCCAGCACGCACCACAGCCAGACCGGACCGCCTGCGAGCTCCTGCATGCTCGTGGCGAAGATGCCGTTCTGCACTCCGAACCATCCGATGAGGCTCACCGCGATGATGAGGCTGACGAGGGCCGAGCCGTTGCGGCCGAAGCCCGTGAAGCGGGTGAGCATCGTCATCGACAGGCCTTCGCGCTGGCCGGCGTAGCCGATCAGGAAGATGACGATCTCGAGGATCACACCGCCGAGGGTGAACGCGATGAACGCGTCGCGGAACGTCATCCCCATGCCGATGGTGGCACCGAGGACGAACTGGGAGAGCGACCCTGACTGCGAGAGCCACTGCAGAAGCATCGACCAGAAGCCGTAGCGGCGGTCGGTGGGTACCCGGCGCAGGGAGAAATCGTCGTTTCCGATCGCTCGCTGGGGTTTGATTGTGGACGCGTTGCGCGTGTTGGCGGTCATATTCAGCTCCGAATATTGTCGGTCATGCAGAGGTGGATTCGTGAATTTCCTGGCCCAGCGTCTGAAGGTGGGCCAGCGAGCCGTAGCGGCGGGTGAGGATGTCGAATTCGTCCTGGTCGTAGAACTCGACGATCTCCGAACCGAAGCCCTTCGCCGTTTCGACGGCGACGCGTGCCGCGGCGGCGATGTCGACTTCGTGGCTGGCTCCGGTTGCGCAGCCGGCGACCGCGGTGGCGGCGACGATCGCGAGTCCGATGACGGGAACCGACGTGGCGACGGCCGGCTGAAGAATCGAGTTCAGGTGATAGACGCCGTTGCCGTAGGGCGTGATGTCTTGCGTCGTGATGGGGAAGGCGACGAGGGGCTCGCCTGTGACGGTTTCGACGACCTGCGCGACGCTGTCGCTCACACGGAGGATGTAGCCCTCCTTGACGGTCGGTGAGAGGGCGACGCCGCGGTGGTTGATCAGTCGGTTCCCCTTCGTGGTGTCGATCGACAACACGGCATCCATTGCTGGATCGACCTCGTAGGCGTTCATGGCCGCGATGTCGACGGGGGAGTCCATGAACGGCACCGGGTGGTGCGGAAGCGCCGGCGCAGACGGGCAGATGTGCGTCGTGACGATGACGTCGCCCGGCAGGTGATCTCCGCGTCGCTTCATCGACAGCAGCTTGGCTGCCGTGCTGAGTGCGGCCGCAGCGCCGTCGCCGTCGGACACGAAGCCGATCATCTCCGGCCGCGCGCCGATTCCGCCCAGGCGTCCGATGACGCCGAGCGTCGGAGCGCTGCCGCCGCTGGTCGCACCATTCGTTCCGGGGATCAGCACCCTCACGAAGTCCGTGCTGCCCTTCCCGCCTCTGACAGTTCTGGTCTGGGCGCCGCTGCCGCCCGGTCCCGCAATGGCGTCGAGATGTGCGACGACCTTCTCGCCCGAGACCTGCGGGTCGTCGAGAACGTCGATGATGTCGAGAGCGTACTTGAGCATTGAGGCCCCTCGTCCGTATAGGGCCAACCGTGTTTCACGACCGTGCGTGAGATGTGCAGGCTGACCGAGCTCGTAACCGTTTGTCTGAACCCAACGCCGCTCGCCGTGATGTGGGAGTCGAATCGAGGGTTTTGAGCCGTGGCATCGATGTTGTGGCCGCCGCTCGTTGGGGTCAGCTTTCCTCCTCGCCGAATGAATGCTCAAATATTTCCCACTATCTGCAAAACAGAGGAGAATAGGCGGATGCCTTCAGCGTGTGAACCGACTCCCACGCACCTGCCGCAGACTGCTGATCGAGCGCTCCAGGTTCTGGCGTCGTTTGACCGCGAGCATCCTGAACGAGGTGTGACCGAGGTCGCTCACGAATTCGGGATCTCGATCTCGTCGGCGCAACGACTGCTCGCTGTGCTCGCCTACCGTGGCTTCCTCTCCCGAGATTCGGAGAATCGCCGCTATCGAATCGGTCCTGCTGCGCTGCACATGGGGCGGCTATGGGACCGCACGGGCGCCGTCATCCGCGTCGTCACGCCGTTCCTCACCGATCTCGCGATGTTCTCGGGGTGTGGAGCATACTTCTCAGTGCCGGACGGGCCGTACATGAGATGCCTCGCGCTGTGCGATGGGCCCGAGGGGATGCTCCGCGACTATTCGCTCGTCGGCGAGATGTATCCGGCACATGCCGGTGCTACGAGCAAGGCGTACTTCGCGTTTCTTCCTTCGGAGGAACGCGACCGGATTCTGCGCGACCGTCCCATGGCGCGCTTCACTCCCTCCACCGTCACTGACTGGGCGGTGTTGGACCAGCAGTTCGCCAAGATCCGGGAGCGCGGCTGGGCACACACCGTGGGCGAGTACTCGGCGGGCACTGCGACGGTCTCCGTGCCGGTGTTTCTGCACGGCGCGCTCTACGCGAGCCTCTCCGTCGGCTGGATTGACGGGGATGACGAGCATCTGAGCGCCGAACGCCTCAGCGAGCTCATTGCCGAACTCCGCGAATGTGCAGCGCGCATCGACAGAAAGCTGTCGCTGCCGGTCCGCACGCGCGCGTAGCGACTGTGGGTTCTGCGATTGTCACGCCCGGTCAAACCGTCAACGTGCACCCATATGCTGGACGAATGCCGAAACTCACAGCAGAGCAGGTTCAGCAGCTTACAGAGATCGCCGTCGGCTTCGCCCGCAACGGAGAGTCCGGAGAGCTCTTCGATCTCATCGACCACGGGCTGCCCGTGAACGTTCAGGACGCCGGCGGCAACACGCCCCTCATGATGGCGGCCTACCACGGCCACGCCGAGACGGTGCGCGGGCTCATCGAACGCGAGGCTGATGTCGACCTCCGCAACGCACGCGACCAGTCGCCCATCGCAGGCGCGCTGTTCAAGGGGGAGGACGATGTGGTGAGGATGCTTCTCGCGGCCGGCGCTGATCTCGACGCAGGCACCCCGACGGCACGTCTCGCCGCTGAGATGTTCGGCAAGACGGCGCTTCTGGAGTCCGAGGGCTGATCTGCTGCGCGTGCCTCTCGGGTGAGCTGTGCGGTGCTCTGGGGCCGCGGTGGCAGGGCTCTGCGGGCGTGCCCCCACTCAGGGTGCTGTCTCCGCAAGCCGGTTGCGCTCAAAGAATCGGAAATCTGAGGTGAGGTGCGGCGTGTCGCGCGACGCCACGCCGCACCTCTGCCGAGAAACCGATTCTTTGAGGTGGCGGGCCGTTTCGCGAGGGCGGCTACTGGGCGGCACGCACGCGGAGGTCGCGCGCGAGGTGGTCCCGCTGCTCTGTAACGAGGCGGACGAGCGCCGCCGGAGCATCCCCGTGCTGTTCGAGCCACTCATCGACCATGTCGAGCGAGTCACACGCCGGAAACAGCCCAAGCACGAGGCGCTTCGCGATCTCGATGCTGCGCGTGCCCCACACCTCGGTCAGCCGGTCGAAGTACTCGGCGTCGTAGCCCGCGGTCAGGTCGCGCCGACCACCGGCACGGAAGCCGAGGATCGTCGCATCGAGGTGGTCATTGGTGAGGTTCGTGTCCGTCCACGCCGACTGCCAGGCGGCATCCTTCACGCCCTGCTCGGGCCGCGAAGCTAGCGCCTCGAGGTGCGCAGTCACACCGCTCGCTGTGTTGTCCCGCGTGAGCTCGTCGTCGATCTCCTCGCGCGAGGCGTCGCCGGTCGCAGCGAGGGCGGTGAGCAGCAGCCAGCGCAGATCCGCGTCGAGAGCGAGCCCATCTGGAGCGGCGCCGGTGCCGTCGAGCATGGCTCGGATGCCGTCGGCCCGAGAGCCGTCATACGCCGCAGCACCCGCGAGCGCACGCGCCCACGCGAGCTGCGAACCCGAGCCTGCGTCGGCGGCGAAGAGCCCCTCCCACGCGGCCTCGAGCCAGGCCCGGCGCTCGTCGGCGCGGGCGGCATCCGTCACATAGTGCGACACCGTGAACGCCGCGTTCGCGAGCACCGAAGTCAGCAGGCCGACGTTCGACTCGGAGCCGGCGAATCGCCGCACGATCGCGAGGTAACGGACCGCGGAGAGCTCGCCATCGCGCACCGCGTTCCACAGTGCCGACCAGATGAGGCCGCGCGTGAGAGCGTCGTCGATCGTGTTGAGCGCCGTCTCCACGGCGGAGAGACTGCGCTCATCGAGGCGCAGCTTGGCATAGGTCAGGTCGCCCGCGTTCAGCAGCACGAGATCTGCGGTCGGCGCGTTGAAGGGCGTCGACTCCGCCGAGATGTCGATCTCGCGGGTCTCGCGCAGCACGAGACGATCGTCGACGAGGTCGTAGAGCGCGACGGCGAGGCGGTGCGGGCGCGGGTCTGATTGGCGAATGCTGCTTCGGGCACCGGCATCCTCGCCCAGTGACTCGACCCAGAGCGTTGACACTCCCGTGGTCTCGAGCCAGGCCCGCGACCAGGCGCGGACGTCGCGGCCCGAGGTCTCTTCGAGCTCGACCAGCAGATCATCGAGAGTCGTGTTGCCGAACTCGTGCTTCGCGAAGTACCGGCGCGCACCCTCGAAGAACGCGTCGCGGCCGACGAACGCGACGAGCTGCTTCAGCACCGCCGCACCCTTCGCATAGGTGATTCCGTCGAAGTTCAGCTTCGCCGCCTCAAGGTCCACGATATCGGCGACGATCGGGTGGGTTGTTGGCAGCTGATCCTGCGAGTACGCCCACGCCTTGCGCCGGTTGGCGAACGTCACCCAGGCGTCGCTGAAGCGCGTCGCCTCGGCCGCTGCGTGAGCACCCATGTAGTCCGCGAACGACTCCTTGAGCCACAGATCGTCCCACCAGCGCATCGTGACGAGGTCGCCGAACCACATGTGCGCCATCTCGTGCAGAATCGTGTTCGCGCGACCCTCGTGCTGAGAGTCGGTGGAGGCGCCGCGGAACACGTACGCCTCTGTGAACGTGACGAGGCCCGGGTTCTCCATCGCGCCGAGGTTGTACTCGGGCACGAAGACCTGGTCGTATTTGCCCCACGGGTACGGGTAGTCGAAGTTCTCGGTGAAGAAGTCGAGGCCCTGCTGAGTGACCTCGATGATCTCGTCGGAGTCGAGGTGTTCGGCGAGGGAGGCGCGGCACAGCACACCGAGCGGAACCGTCTGCTCTCCGCGGCGCCACTCGGCGTCGACGCGGTGATAGGGACCCGCGACGACCGCCGTGATGTAGCTCGAGATCGGCAGGGTCGGAGCGAACTCCACCTTCTGCGTCGCCGCCGATGACGTTCGCGGGGAGGACGCCTCGACCGCCGCGTGGCCGTCGCGTGCGGCATCCGTCGAGGATGTGCTCGAGATCGGACTCTGATTGGAGAGCACCTGCCAGCCGGCCGGCGCGTGCACCGTGAACGTGAAGCGCGCCTTCATGTCGGGCTGCTCGAAGCACGCCATCACGCGGCGGGAGTCCGCCGGTTCGTACTGCGTGTAGAGGTAGGTCTCGCCGTCGACCGGGTCGATGAAGCGGTGCATGCCCTCACCCGAGCGGGAGTACGCGCCGGTGCCCTCGACGATGAGGGTGTTGGATGCCGCCAGCCCGGCGACCTGCACGCGAGCGCCGTCGTACTGCACCGGCAGCTCGGTGCCGTTCAGCGTGACGCGGTGCACGGCCTCGCCGATGAAGTCCACCCACGTGGAGTCGCCCTTCGACAGGTCGGCGTCGAAGGTGAGCGTCGTCGTGGTGGTGAAGCCCGAGGTCGACGTGTCGGGCGCTCGCCGCAGATCGAGCTCGACGTGAGCGGTGTGCAGCGTGAGCGCGGCGGATCGGGCGGCGGTTTCGGAACGAGAGAGATTCGCAGAAGAGCTCATGCCTCCATGGTTTCACGCGGATGCGTCGCCGTGGGCTCTGCCGTTTCGGGACCCCCGTCAAAAGTGGCGGCAAAAACGCACGTGCGGTCGCCACTTTTGACGGGTGCGGCGCGCGGTGCGTGGGGGTGGGCGCGCGGTGTGGGGTGGGCGCGGTGCGTGGGGGTGCGCGTGGCGCGTGGGGTGTGGGGGGCGGTGCACGGCGCGCGGGGCGCGGGCGGGCCGGGCGCAGGTAGGCTGAGGCCGATGACCCGCCGCTCGTTCCCCTCCACCATCGCCCGCGCGGTGGAGCACGAGATCGTCATCAAGAAGTCCCGCTTCATCGCACACGTTGCACCCGTCACCTCGCCGGACGAAGCCGACGACGTCATCTCCGAGGTTCGTCGCATCCACTGGGATGCCCGCCACAACTGCACCGCGATGGTGACCGGTGTGCTCGGTGACCAAGCGCGCTCATCCGATGACGGCGAACCGTCGGGAACCGCCGGCATTCCGATGCTCGAGGTGCTGCGCAGACGCGAACTCACCGACCTCGTCGCGGTCGTGACGCGCTACTTCGGCGGCATCAAACTCGGGGCGGGCGGCCTCGTGAGGGCGTACTCCACCGCAGTGTCAGAGGCTCTGGATGCCGCGACGCTGCTGCGCCGCGAATCGCTCGCGCTCGTTACGATCGACGTTCCCCACGCCGACGCCGGTCGCCTCGACAACCTGTTGCGGGACTGGGCGCTGCAGCATGGCGCGCGTTTCGACGAGCCGACGTACGGGGCGGCGGTGACGCTCGCGCTGCGCGTTCCGCCCGCAGAACTCGACCGGCTGCAGGCCGACGTGGCCGCGGCATCCTCAGGTTCGCTCGTTCCCCAGGTGGGCGACGAGACCATCGTCGATGTTCCCGCTGACTGAGCGGGGGTGTTCCCGTACCGCGCAAAACTCGCTGCGAATAATGTAACTGACACAAAATGCCGGTTCACCTGCGAATTCTTATCAATTAGAGATACGTGAGTTTTTTTCTATAGGTGTTGAATGTTGTCTTGTCAAACGTCTGTGCCCCCTCCTAGGGTCATGGGGGCCCGAGCTGCGGGCCATACGTTTTGAGAGGAGCTGTGTGAGAGTCCCCACACGGTCCCTGGCGATGACGCTGAGTGCGTTCATGGCGATGGGGGCCTTTTCTATGTCTGGATCCACGTCTGCGGCGGCTGACGAAGCCGCATCGAACTCGACCCCGGGGGAGCGCGCTGCCGCGACCGCCGCGCCGGGTGAGACCGCCACGGATGACGGCACGTTCGACGAACCCGACAAGTCCTTCGCCGTTTACATCGGCAAGAACCGCACCGAAGATGGCTACACGATGCTCGGCGGGTTCGGACACGAGCCGTCGAGTCACTGGCTGGAGGTCGTTCCCGCACAGGACCACCCGAAGGGCTCCGAGATCACGGTAGGTGCCGACGAAACCGCCGACATGCCCGGCAAACTCACCTCGATTCCGCAGGTCGAGCACACGTACCGGTACATCACCTCGAACTACTCCGAGTTCACGGGCCTGCCCGCGCCGCTCATGAACGGCGGGCTGAACGAGAAGGGTGTTGCCGCGCGCGACGTCTGGTCGAACTCGCGCCCCGAACTCGTCGATATGACTCCGGAGGATCAGACCGGTCCTCAGTACTCCGATCTCTCGCGCATCGCGATGGAGCGCGCTGGGTCCGCACGTGAGGCCGTGGAGATCCTCGGCAGCTTGATCGACGAGTACGGGTACACCACGTACGGCGGCAATTCGCACCTGTTCGCCGACGAGAACGAGGGCTGGGTGTTCATCGAGATGGCGGGCGGCCAGGGACTCTGGGCGGCCGAGCGTCTTGGCCCGGACGATGTTCGGGTCTCCTACCCGGGCTACATTCACGAGTTTCCGGTCGATGCCGTGAACGGCGAGAACCCGGATTACCTCGGCTCCGCCAACCTCGTCTCGTTTGCCGAGGAGCAGGGCTGGTACGACCCCGAGACCGACGACGAGTTCAACGTGCAGAAGGTCTACCAGGAGGACTTCCCGACCGGCGAGTTCGAGGTCGGACAGGATGCCGCGAAGGACGACCCCGCGCCCTACCGCAACCCGGTCTCGCTCGAGAAGGAGTTCGAGCAGTTCGAGGACGTCAAGCTCGAAGACGTCATGCGCATTGTGCGTGACCCGCGCTGGTCTGACGATCGTTCGGGCTACGGGCACGTCGCGCAGCTGCCGGACGACCTCGATGACCCTGAGAAGCTGACGCTCTGGGTCGCGGTGACCGCCGCAGTGACCGCGCCGTACATTCCGGTTTCCATCGGAACGACCGAGCTGCCCATCGAGTACTCGCAGCACCGGTACCTCACGGCCGGAGCATCCGCGAACTACCTGGACCCCGAGTTCGCCGAGCAGGAGGCGACGGAGTACGCGACGCAGACGTTCAAGCGCCTCATGTACGCGACGTGCTCGCGTCCGGACGCCTACCTCTCCGACGTGACGTCAGCGCTCGAGGGCTTCGAGGCGCAGTCGATCAGCACGTGGAAGAAGGCGATGTCGGATGCCGCTGACGCTGACGAACTCACCGACATCACGAACGACTCGGCGATCGACGGGCTGAAGCTCGGGCACTACCTGCTCGACGACATCCTCACTCAGTCCATGGCGGATGGCGGCATTCACGAGCCTGACGTCGAAGGAACGTCGGGGGAGACGGCATCCAGTCGCTCCCTGCCGATGGATCTTCGCAGCGACACGTCGTCGCGCGACCGCATGAACTGCGACATGGGCGGCGGCTGGGCTGACGGCTCGGCGCTCGATCGTGCCGGAACCTACGGCAACCCGGACGACGTTCCCGATTACAGCAGCGTGAGTCTGCCCGGCCACCCGGCTGAGGTGCAGGATGCCGCGGCGACCACGCCCTGGATGTGGGGCGTCGGCGGTGTCGCCGCTGGTCTCGTCGTCGGCATCGTCGTGATGCTGCTCATCGGACGCAGCCGCCGTTCGGCCTGACTCCGAGAGCGCGCGGTAACGCGGAGCGTGGGCGGGCAGGAGTCCGCCCACGCTCCGCGTTGTCCGCCTCGCCTTGTGCGTAGGCGCTAGGGTTTTCGCCATGGCGAGTGAACCGGAGTGGATCGGATAGCACACACGGCGTGCGTCTGTCTTTTTCTGGGTGCTTGCGGTCATCGGACTGTTCATGCTCGCTTTTGCCTGGAACTGGTACGGCTTCGCGTTGTTTGAAGAGATGACGGAGGAATGCAAAGCCAATGCAGCCGGAACGACTGAAGCGGGCACAGCGCTCGTCATTGGCGGAGTTCCCCTCGTCCTCGCGCACGTCGTCGGAATCGCAGCGCTCGGCATCGTGATGACGCGGGGCTTCCGACCGTGGACGTCCGATTGAGTGTCACACGGTCTTACCCTGAACGGGTGCCGCGCTCGGGACTGATTGTGTGCAGACCTCCGGCGACCATTAGCGTGCAGAGAGAACGGCCTCGGTCACGAGAAGGAGAGCGATGACCCAGAACGGAATCAGCCACACGGCGCGGCGATTGTTTGCGGCAGTCGCACTCACCATTCCATTGCTCGTCGTCCTGATTTCGTGGTGGATGCTCCTGCCCGACCTTCCCGCCGAACTCGCAAGTCACTGGTCCGACGCCGGCCCCGCAGACGACGCGATGTCCACGGGAGCGATACTCGCCATGTGCCTCGTGATGACCGCGCTTGGAGCCGTCGTTGGCTGGGCCGTAGTCATCCGTCCGACGCTCGCTCTCGCAACCCAGCCGTGGCTGCTGTTCTTCGCTGGAGTGCCGGCCGGACTCGGCGTCACCATCTGGTTGACAGCGAGCCTGCTCACGATCCAGGCAGGCGACCCGTACAAGGCGGTCCTTGGCGGATGGCTGCTCGCAACGCTGCTGTCGACCGCGTACGGTGCGATTCCGATGGCGCTCGTCTGGGGAATGCGTCACAGAATCAGAGACACGGATGCCGCGGCACGCAGCCTCGCGGCATCCAACGCATCATCGGGCGACGTCCACGAGCGCGACCCGCATGCCTCGTGGTCCATTGACATCACCTCTCGACTGTTTGCCTGGCTCGCGGCCGGGCTCGGCATCGGCGGCGCCCTCTTGTACGGGCTTCCGACCGTGTTGGCCGATCCCGGTCAGCGCGCCGAATCGGTGACGGCAGGACTCATCGGTGGCACCATCGTGCTGTTGGGCATGGGCGTGATGTTCGCGCTCGTACGAACGCGCGCGATCATCGATGCGCGCGGACTGCGGCTCGAATCGCTGTGGTTCGGCGTCGCATTTAAGCAGATTCCGCTCGACGAGATCGTTTCGGCTGATGTGACGTTCATTCGCCCAGGTGAATGGGGCGGCTGGGGGTACCGCGTCATGCCTGGCCGTTCGGCCTTCATCACCGAGACCGGGCCCGGCTTTGTCGTCGAGACCGCAGAGGGCAAGCTGTTCGCCCTCACAGTGCCAGAGCCAGAGGATGCCGTTGCTGCGCTGTGCGCCCTCAAGGGTTGGCCCGTTCCAGCCGCGTCATGACGCCAGCCGGGCCGCGTGGTCAATGGGTGTCGGTTCAGCCCTTGACGACGTTGACCGACACGGGGGTGGTGTTGGCGAAGAGATCGAGCACAGGGCAGTGCGCATCGACTGCGGCATGGAGTTCGTCGTAGCGCTCCTGCGTCTCGGGCCCAGTGACTGTGATGGTCAGCCGCACGTCCGAGAAACCCGGTCGCACATTCTCATCGATGCCGAACAGACCTGTGACGTTGAGGTCGCCCTCCGCGGTCGCCCGGATGTCATCGACCTGAATGCCGAGGTTCTGCGCATAGAGACGGTAGACGACGATCTGGCACGAGATGAGTGCGCCGAGCGCGTACTCGACGGGACTCGCGGCCGCGTCATCGCCCGCGAGGGGAGCGGGCTCATCGATCGTGAATGTATGCTTTCCCGCGGTGATGGTCGACGCGACGGAACCAGTGCCCTCACCCGTAACGGTGAACGTCAGGTTCGCGCTCGACGGCGCGTTCTGAATGCGTTCGCTCCAGGCCGCACCCGCGGTCGTGAGGCGTTCGGCGCGCTCGTCGGCGGAGACAGAAGGGACGGATGCCGGTGCGGCGGTGTCAGTGAGAGTCATGTGCCGTGCCTTTCGAAGAGTGACGGTGCTCGAAGTCGAGCGAGGCTGTGTCGCACACATTAGATAGTGGATGCTGTCGGTCAAAGCGCCGAACGTCACGAACGGTAACTCACCTCAAACGCGAACTGCGCCGCCATGGGAAACATGGGGACTGTCTCGCGCGTGTGGCAGCGGTCTTGCTCGGCGACACGCCGCATCCGTCGCAGCCTGTTCCCGAGAGACTCGCTCATTGAGCGTCGCACTTCAGATCGGGGAACTCCTGCGCGACAATTGACACAGCCGCTGTGGTGGCGGCTGCGGCCCGCGGCGGCGCTCGCGTCGCAAAAACGGGCCAACCGGTGAGGGCGAGTTGCAGAGCATGTTATGCCGGTAACAGCGCCCGTCAGGGGTCGTGCACGCGGGGAATCACCCTCCGCGTGCACGGCTCTCCCACGACTGCGATCAGAACGAGGTGCACGTGCACGACGACATGATTCTCATTCCGGGCGGCGAGTTCGCCATGGGTTCGAACCAGTTCTACCCGGAGGAGAGCCCGGCGCACGTTACCCGGGTGGGAGACGTGCTGCTCGACCGGCATCCTGTCACCAACCGTCAGTTTCGCGAGTTCGTCGACGCTACCGGCTATGTGACCGTGGCCGAGCAGGGCCTCGACGCCGCGGAGTATCCGCAGCTCACCGAGGAGCAGCGAGCCCCGGGCAGCCTCGCCTTTCAGAAGACCGACGGCCCCGTCGACTTGCGCAACTGGCGCGCATGGTGGGCGTGGAAGCCTGGGGCCGACTGGCGGCATCCGTTCGGGCCCGACTCGACGATCGACGACAAAGACGATCACCCGGTCGTGCAGGTGTGCCTGACGGATGCCGCGGCTTACGCGTCCTGGGCGGGCAAACGTCTCCCGACCGAGCTGGAGTGGGAGCACGCGGCCCGCGGCGGTCTCGACGGTGCGCGCTTCGCGTGGGGCGACGAGTTCGTTCCCGACGGCATCCTGCGTGCCAACACCTGGCAGGGGCGGTTTCCCTACGACAACACGGGCGCGAACGGCTGGTCGGGCACCTCGCCGGTCGGAACCTTCGAGCCGAACGGCTACGGCCTCGTCGACATGATCGGCAACGTCTGGGAGTGGACGTCGACCGTGTTCACGCCGAACCACCGCGCCGCTGCACGTGCGGCCGAGGTCGGAGAGGATGCCGCACGCTCGGGAGCGACTGGCGCGCGCACCTCCCTTCTCACAGAGCAGTCGGAGAGCACCGGCTGCGGTTGCGGATGCGGGCCCACGTCATCCCGTGAGAGCGTCGCGGATGCGGCATCCGGCCCCGATTCGAGCGTCAGCCGCGTCACAAAGGGTGGCTCGCACCTGTGTGCCCCCGAATACTGCCAGCGCTACCGGCCCGCTGCGCGGTCGCCGCAGACCGAGGACTCCGCAACCACGCACCTGGGATTCCGCTGCGCACGCTCGGCGTGACCGAACACTGCCACTCTCGAGCCTGAAAGTCGAGGGGATTGCTTTCTCCTCACCCCGGGGTGAGACTGGCCATCAGTGATCGGAGTGAACGATGTATCCCGCACCGATGGCAGTGTCGCCAGATGTACAGAAGGTCGTAGAGCGTGAGCGGTTGAAGCCGCCCGCGTGGGTTCGGACGAGCCGACGCCACTGGCGGAAGGCCCGTCGCCACCTGCGAAAGTCCGAGTGAAGGAAAGGGAGAGCGATGCCCGCATCGAAGGAAATGCCCGACACCATCAAACGCTCGCCGAAGCACGCCCAGGCGATCTGGTCGAAGGCCCATGATTCTGCTGTCGACGAGTACGGCGAGGGGGAGCGGGCGCACCGCACCGCGTTCGCCGCGCTCAAGCACGAGTACGAGAAGGTCGGCGACCACTGGGAGAAGAAAGAGGACTCCGGGCCGAGCGACAGCAAAGCCAAGGGCGGTCGCGGATCCGGCGGCACGACCCACGGCGGCGTCGACGCGAACACCTCGAAGGAGCACCTCTACGATGTGGCCAAGAAACTCGACATCAGCGGTCGCAGCTCGATGAGCAAGTCCGAGCTCGTGGACGCGGTCGAGAAGGCGAACGATAAGAAGACGCGCAAGGCGCGCTCCTGAAACTCGCGTCCGGCGCCCGTCCCGCGTGGGGCGGGCGCCGTTGCGCGGCCGGGGTGATGGCCCGTGCCCGAATGTACCTGGTCAGCTGCTAGGCCGGCACGAGTTCGAGGCGCGTGATGGAGCGCGTCTCGAAGTCGACCACCGCCGCGGTGTCGGGCGGAACAGGCTCCCAGCCCTCCCGCTCGAGGCCGCTCGAGATCACCTGCACGCACGTGGGAGATGTGCGGTAGTCCATCGCGTAGTACTCGTTCTCATGCCGTGCCGGAATCGCCTCGGGTGACTCGAACAGCGCGCGCAGCCCCTCCTTCGGCGAGTCCGCTCGGCTGTTGACGTGCACGGCGAAGAGGCGCGAGGGAGTGAGAAGCAGCGCGTTGAGGCTGTCGTTCGGAAAGTGCTGCATGAGCATCCGCAGCGCGACCGTCACGCCGTCCACTTCGGAGCCCGTCTGTTCTATGCACTGCATGACGAGGCGGAAGTAGCGCTCGCTGTCGGTCGTTCCGTTCAGCTTTGCGAGGGACTCCTCCGTCAACAGGCTCTCGAGGCGGTCCATGGGCGCGATGTGACCGTTGTGACCGAACGCATACCCGCCATCGACGAAGGGATGCGTGTTCTCGGGGGTCACCGCGAGTCCACCGGTCGCCCACCGCAGATGCACGATTCCCGCGGCACCGAGCGGTCGCGCGGCCAATCGGGCGTAATCCGGATCCTCATCTGCGGACGTGGCCGAACGAGCAGTCTTCGTGCCGCCGTCCGGATCATGCCAGGTCATGCCCCAGCCGTCCCCGTGCACGCTCGTCAGAGCGGTGAACTCACGAAAGGCGTCGGGGCCGAGTTCGTCGACCACAGCGGTCGGGCGATCTGAGACGTAGCCGAAGAGTCGGCACATATAGGCGCACCTCCTTATATCGTGTCCCAAGGCTCTCGCCAACCCCGTGTCGCCTCAAGGTCTTGACTGGCACGCTGTCTTTATGCGTAGCGTCGGAGTCGAAGAAGAGCTTTTGCTGGTCAACGCCGAGAGTGGCGTGCCGCTGACGGTGGCCACTCAGGCGATCGCACGCGCCGAGACCGAGGATGGCGAGACTATCGATCACGAGCTGCAGCAGCAGCAGATCGAGACCGACACGGCTCCCACCACGGAGATGTCGGTTCTCGCGGACGAGATCGACTCGTGGCGACGCACAGCGATCGACGGTGCCCGTCGGGCGGGCGCGCGAGTCGTCGCCTCGGGGACCCCAGTGCTTCGGGCGGAGCGCCGCGTCGACGAAGACCCCCGGTATCAGCGCATGGTGAAGCACTTCGGGCTCACCGCGACCGAGCAGCTCACGTGCGCATGCCACGTGCACGTCTCCGTGGAATCACGCGATGAAAGTGTTGCGGTGCTCGACCGCATCCGTGGTTGGACCCCAATTCTCACCGCGATGAGCGCGAACTCGCCCTTCTGGCACGGCACTGACACGGGCTACGCGAGCTTCCGCTCGCAGGCGCTGCAGCGCTGGCCCTCCGCCGGACCGCAGAGCATCTTCGGCTCAGCCGCGGAGTATGACGAGCTGATCGAGTCGATGCTTCGCACTGGGGTGATCCTCGATGAGGCGATGGTCTACTTCGACTCGAGACTCTCTGCTCATTACCCGACTGTCGAGATCCGCGTGGCGGACGTGTGCTCGGATGCTCGTGACACGGTGCTCATCGCGGCGCTGTGCCGTGCGATCGTCGACATGGCGGCGCAGCAGTGGCAGGACGACGTTCCGCCGAACCCCGTGTCGCCGACGCTTGTACGCCTGGCGACGTGGAAGTCGGGGCGCTTCGGGCTCGAGGGTGATCTTCTCGACCCGCAGACGTTCGAGCCGCGGCCGGCGCGGGAGGTCGTGGACGGGCTCGTCGAGCTCGTGGAGCCGTCGCTCGCGGCATCCGGTGACCTCGACTTCGTCCGCGACGAGATCGGCCGCCTCTTCGAGAACGGAACCGGTGCGACCAGGCAGCGCCGCGTACTCGAGAAGACCGGCAGCCTGAGCGACGTGTCGGCGTACGTGGCGCGCGTCACAGCGGGGCAGGACGACTGACGCTGCGTCATCGATTGCTCGGCGCAGAACGGTTCAGCGGAACGGTTCAGCGCACCACAGCTCAGAGCAGAACGACCGCCGCGAACACGATCGCGACGCTCGCGCCCACCGCGCACGCGACGGTGAGCAGCAGGAGCGGCCACGCTGAGACGGTTGTCAGTGTGCGCTCCCGGGTGAGCTCCGTCGTCGCGGCGCTGTAGCGTCGGTGCGCGCCGGCATACGCGATGATCACGATCGAGATTCCAGCGACGCCCGCGAGCACAGCGGGCGGTCCGCCCAGATCGGGCGCAACGTAGTGCACCGCGGCTGCGATGCCCACCATGAGTGCGAGCGAGGTGCGCTGCCACGACATGAGCGTCCGCTCGGGCTGAAGTCCCGGGTCGTAGATGGCGGTGGGATGCCGTCGACTCACAGCATCAGCCCGGTGGCCACGAGTGCCGCGGCGAGGATCAGCCCGATGACGATCACGAGGCCGAGCGACGGCGCGTGCAGCGGAGTGTCTTCGCGGAGCGCGCGTTCATTGCGCATCCACGAGGCCCAGCCGTAGATGGGCGTGGCGAGCCCGAGGCACAGCAGAATCGCTACCGCGCCGATGCGCATGCCCGTCGGCATTCCGATCGGCAGCGCCGCGAGCGCGACGCCGCCCGCGAGTAGGGCGAGCGAGGTGCGGATCCACGCGAGGAACGTGCGCTCGTTCGCCAGACTGAAGCGGGGGTCGGGGTCGCTTCCGTGGTTGTAGACGCGACGAGGAAACCGGGAACGAGCCATCTCTCAATCGTATGCGAATCGAGGAATGCCCTGCGTCCGAGTCTCAGCTCCAGGGCAGCTTCTTCGGAGCATCCTGATTCGGCTTGTACTTTTCGCCCGCCTGCTCACACACCCAGCCCTCGGGCATGGTGCCGGAGTCGAGAAAGTCTGCGAGCTCGCCGCTCGCTTCGGCCGACAGCACGTCGTCGGCCTGGGTGTAGATGATGGGCTCTTCCTTTGAGTTGTGCTTGTCGAGCAGGGCGAGCAGCTCGCGGCAAGCGTTCTGCCGAGTGGCGTCATCGGTGTCCTGATCGAGCATCCTCTCGATCTCGTCCATGGAGTCCCACAGCTCACCGTGCTCGCGCAGCATCACCATGATCGCCATCATCATTCCCGCGCGCATCGGCGGAAACAGGAAGACCTCCTCGAGGTAGATGTGGCGTCGCAGTCCAGCCATCGAGCGACGCAGAGGCTCCGGGTCGCCGCCTCCCGCGCTGATGCTCTCGGTGTATTCCTCGATACCTCCGTCGATGTCGCGGTGCTCTTTCTCTAGCGCCGCTGCGAGAGTCTTCTCAGCCACTGCTCCTCCTTCGACGAACGGGAACCCCTCTCTCGAGACTATTCCTCCCACCGGCCGGAGTGCACCCCTCGAGTACTAGCATCGAGAGGAAGGGAGTCTTCATGGTGCTTTCGCCCCTGCTCGGCTCGGCCGCGGCCTCAACGCTTCCGGAGCCGGTGCGCGTCATCGCGATCGTTGTGCTTCTTCTCGCCACGTGCGTGTGGGTCGGCGGATGGGCCGCCGTCATCGTCGTCGCCCGCAGCACAACCGCGACGCTCACACGTGAGGCGCGCGTCGCGTTCTTCCGGCACTTCGGGCGCCTGTACGGCGTGGTCTCGACGATTGCGTTGGTCGTGGCGATCGTCGCCGGCGGCATCCTTCTGCTCACCCGCGAGTGGACGGGCCTCGCCACGGCGATCGCGGTCGTCACGCTGGTCCTCGTGCTCACGCTGGGCTGGGGCGTCGTGCAGGCGCGGAGCCTCAGTCGCATGCGCGCGGAACTGCACGAGAGTGAGGATGCCGCTCTCGCTCGGCGCATCGAGCGGCGCGCAGCCTCTGCCACGGTTCTGCGCGGCATGATCGGCGTTCTGAGCATCGTCGTGCTGGTGCTCGGAATCATCGTGTCGGTCTGAAACGGGAATAACCGGGCGCCCGGTGCGTTGACCCGTGATTCAGGGAAGGGACCGCATGACGCAGACGACTGACCAGTTGGCCACGATCGACCGCCAGTGCGAACGGCTGATCGACCTCGGAGTGCCCGAGCTCGCCAGCATGAACGCAGACGATCTTCGCCGTCTCGCACGTGAGGCGGCAGAGCAGATGGATGCCGCGGTGGGCGAGCCCACGCTCGTCGTGAACGAGAGGCTCGTTCCGGCGGCATCCCTCGCCTCACTCATGACCCGGACCGGTAAGCCAGGATTCGTTGTGGAAGACATGACCGATCTCGCTGACTTCACACCGACCGAGCACGCCACCGTACCGGACTCGCCGCTGTACGTGCTGCACGACGTGACCCGCGGGGACGATCTGCTGAACTGGACGCCGGAGGAAGCGCTCGCCGAATTCTCTACGCGACAGCGGCGCCCGCTCACCGTGAATGAGGGCATCTCGTGGATGCTCCACGAGCCGGAGCTTCTCGAGCCGGGGCTCTGTTTCATGACAATCGGCTCACGCAAGCGCAAACCACGCGGATTCGATGCGCGAACGCCGGCGATCTGGATCAGCGGCGGAACCGGACGCGATGGCGCAGCCCGCCGAGGCGCGCCAAAGGTCGGCTGGTGCTGGTGGCGCAACCGGCACACCTGGCTCGGGTTCGCATCTGCCGCGCATGTCTCCGGGGCCGCACCGACCGCGAGCTGAAGTCAGTCGCGAGGGATCCGCTCGGCGCCGATCACACCGCGCAGCAGGTCGTCGTCGAGCGGAGCCCCGCGGCGCAGCACGCTGATCTGACCGGTCGGCTCCATGATGACGCACGCCACCTCCGAGCGGTTGCGCACACCCGCGAGACGCAGCTTCGAATAGACCTCGTCGGCGACGACGTGCGAGCGGGCCATGTTGTCGAGCTGCAGTTCGTCACCGGCCATGAGCACGACCGCGGGGCTGTTCACGACGCGGGCCGCTCGACGGAACCGACGCACCTGGCCGGTCACCGCCTGCAGAGTCAGCAGCGTCGCGAGTCCGAGGAGGCCCGCGAACAGCGTCGGGGTGTCGCCCAGTATCGCGCGGCCGATGACGGCACCCAGTGCGATGATGGCCGCGAGGTCGAAGCTCGACAGACTCGCGAGGGTGCGCTGCCCGAGCACGCGCACGAGCAGAAGCACGCCGCCATAGAAGACGATGCACGAGACCACGACCCTGATCGCGTCGACCCAGTCCAGTCCGTACTCAGTCCACATGCGGTCCTCCTGACGTTTTCTCCACCTTTTACGGTAGAGCACGACCGGAGTCGAGGCGTTTCAGGTTCCGGCACGCCGGCCCCTCAAGGCGGCATCCGCCCGCATCGAAGCGGGAGCCGTGGGCGGGACAGTCCCACCACTGGTCTTCGTCGTTCCACGTGACGATCGCGCCGAGGTGCGTGCAGATCGGCGACACGTCGACTCTCTCGTCGCCGATGCGTGACGAACCGACGAGGCGAGTCCCGCGCCGCCCCACGACGCCGCGTCCCTCTCCGGGCTCGGGCAGCGGCCGCAGCGCCCGCGCGTACCCGCCGAGGTAGTGCTTTGCGACGCCCGCCTGCATCTGAAGTCCGCGCGCCAGGGCGACGGGGCCGGTGATCCGATGGTGCAGGGTTCGCGCCCAGTCCGGGAGACCGCCGAGAATCGTCCCGCTGAGCGTGAGCGCACACTGCACCGCGTTCGTCATGCCCCACTTGTCGTACCCGGTGGCGAGCAGAATGCGGCCGCGCCCGCGAGGCAAGCGCCCGACGAAAGGGACCCCGTGCGGTGCCTCGTAGTCCTGCGCGCTCCAGACGTGCGTGCGCTCAGCCCCCGGCCAGTGGCACCACGCCCAGTCGTCGACCTCCGCGAGGCATGATCTCGGTGAGGGATGCCGTCCGACGACGTGACCGCCGCCGCCGACGATCAGCTGCTCGCCGTCCTCGTCGGGCGCTGTGCGGACAGACCGGCCGGGCTCGTCAACGCTCACGCACATGGGAAGAGGCTTGAGCCCCGGCACCCGGTAGCTCGCGGCGTACGACCGGTGGGCCTCGAGCTTGGCGAAGTAGAGCCCGCGATCGAGAATCGGCGTTCCGGTTGCGAGCACGATGTTCTGTGCGGTGAACTCACCCGCGGTCGTGCGAACACGGGCAGGAGACGTGGCGCGCGCGCCGAAGACGCGGACGTTCTCGCGAATGGTGCCGCCGAGGCTGCGCAGCTCATCGGCGAAGGAGAGCGCGACGGCGACCGGATCGAACTGAGCCTGATCGTCGAGAGCGATGGCGGACCGCGTGGGGAACGGAAGATCAGGGTCGGCGACGTGCCGCACGGGCAACCCGAGTTCGCGGGCGACCTGGAACTCGCGCTCGAGAGTCTTCGTGCCCTCGACCGTTGTGGCGTAGCTGAGAGCGGTCCGCCTCTGAACGTCCACCCCGAGAGCCTCGAGGTTGTCGAGCATCCATGTCTGCCCTGCCTGGTTCGCCCGCAGGTAGGCCTCGGCGATGCGCCTGCTCGTGCGGTGCCGCACCTGCTGCAGTCGGGCTCCCTGGAGCACCGTCAGCTTCGCGGTCGAGTTGCCCGTTGTAAGCCCCGCGATGGTGCGCGCCTCGAGCACGGTGACGCGGCGGCCCTCGCGGGCGAGGAGAACCGCCGTGATGAGCCCCGTGAGGCCGGCGCCCACCACGATCTCGTCGACCGTGGGCCGCTCCTCACAGAGTGCGTCGCCTTCGATGGAGCTGTGTCGTGCCAACCAGAGAGAGGTCATGTCGTTTCACCGTTCGTGAGGCTTCGCTGATCGTTCGTCGTCTCTCCAGTCGACGTTGTGCACGTCAGGCGCGGCAACCCCTTGACGGCGCGCAGCAGAAGCGCTTCAACTCGCGGGTGACGCAGTGAGGATGCTCGCGAGCTCGGCGACCGCGTCTTCGCCCACGAGCTCGCGCGACACCAGCGGAAGCTGCACGAGCGGCACATCCGGCAGCGCCTGTGCGAGCTCGGTGACGTAGCGCTCTTCGCGCTCGCGGCGCTCGGCGAGCAGCGCGCCAGCGTCGGCGGGGGAGCGGCGGTTGACGACGAGTGCGGCGAGCGTCATGCCGAGGTCGCTCAGCTGCTGGGCGACGTCGAGGGACTCCGCGACGGGGAGCTTCTCGGCGAGCGTCACGATGAGGAAGCCCGTCGCCGCACTGTCGCCGATCGCGGAGCGCATGCGGGCGAAGCGGTTCCTCCGGGCGACGAGGGTGCGTCGCAGCTCGGCATCCTGCTCGGTCTCGTCTTCTGAACGGCCGACGAGTCCGCGAGCGGCGGCAGAGAAGCGCTCCGAGCGGGAGCGGCTCGCGAGCAGAGACTCCGTCCAGCCGGTGAGGCGTTCGGGGAGCGCGAGCAGGTGCAGCGTGTGTCCGGATGGAGCGGTGTCGAAGATCACAAGGTCGTAGTCGCTGAGGCCGAGGTCGAGAAGCTCGGCGACCCGCTCCAGCACCGCCGATTCGTGGCTGCCGGGCGCGGTCTTCGCCAGTTCGAGGTGCTGCTTGGCCGAGCGGTGCAGCCGCTCCGGGAGCATCCTCATCATCGTCCCCTCGACGGCGGCGAAGTGCCGATCGATGGTGGCGTGCGGCTCGATCTCGACGGCATCCACATACCCCTGGTCGGCGGTGGCCACGCGGGTGCGCTCGTTGGAGAGCGTGGTGTCCCAGATGTGACCGAGATTGTGTGCCGGGTCTGTCGAGACCAGCAGAACGCGACCGCCGTCGCGCGCGCGTGCGAGGGCGAGGGTCGATGACACCGTGGTCTTGCCGACGCCGCCCTTGCCGCCGACGAAGAGGGCGCGGCGCTCGCGTGCGAGAGTCAGCAGCATGCGATGTGGTCCAGGGGTGAGCGAGGGATGCCGATGCGGCGGTGCCACGCGTGGAAGTCCTCCCACACGGCGGGCATGAGCTCCGCGGTGTAGTACGCCGCCGGGTCGGGGACGCCGAGCACCTCGCCCAGTACGGCGATCAGAAACAGGTCGTCCTCATCGCGCTTCTCGCGGTGCAGCATCTGCCGGTACGGGCCGACGTAGAACTCCTGCAGGCCCTCGCGCAAAGCGGCCCAGCGCCGGGAGAGCTCCTCCCGGCGCTGGGACCGTGACCTGGATGCCGACATGCGGTCAGACGTCCTCGCGGACGGCTTGCAGCTCGGCATCCTCGTTCTCTGGCTCCGGTGGCTCCTTGGCCGCGCGGCGCATCGCCAGCACGGCTTCGATGCCGACCCAGACGCTCGCGACGATGATGATCACGTCGAGCGCGAAGAGCAGCCAGTCGGGGTCGCCCGGGTTCGTGAAGCTGACCAGCTGATCGATCGCCGCCCAGAACGACAGTACGAACACGAGCACGAGTGGAATGATCGCCGGCAGCGGGTTGCGCCGCTTGCGGATCAGCATCACCGCGACGATCGACAGTGTCAGCGATGCCATGAGCTGGTTCGTAGTGCCGAACAGCGGCCAGATTCGCAGGCCGCCCTCACCGCCGAGACCCTGCGAGAAGGTGAGACCGAGTCCGACGACGACGACGACGAGCGTGGCGGGGAACTTGCTGATCTTCACCTTGATGACTTCGCCGGCCTCCTGCACGACGAAGCGCAGCAGACGCATACCGGTGTCCATGGTGGTAGCCGCGAAGAGCACCGCCATGGTCGCCAGCACGGTGGCACTGAGGGATGCCGGAAGGCCGATGCCGTTCTCCATGAGAGCGCCGCCGCCCTTCACAAACGCGTCGACACCGCCCGCGCCGAACGAACTGTAGATCTCCTCCCAGTCCGCGACCGACTTGATGCCGCCGATGACCGCGAGAATCGTTCCGAGCGAGAGCAGGCCCTCACCGACGGCGCCGAAGTAGCCGACGAACCGTGCGTCGGTCTCCTTGTCGAGCTGCTTCGAGCTGGTGCCCGACGAGACCATGCCGTGGAAGCCGGAGATGGCGCCGCACGCGATGGTGACGAAGAGCAGCGGCACGAGGCTCGGGGTTCCCTCGGGAACTGCCGTGTTGAAGGCCGGTGCCACGATGTCGGGCTTGACGGCCGAGAACAGCGTCGCCAGAAGCACCGAGCCGAACAGCAGGATGAGCCCGACGAAGAGCTGCACTCCGTTGATGTAGTCGCGCGGCTGCAGCAGCACCCACACGGGCAGAAGCGAGGCGATCGCACCGTAGACGAAGAGCGTCACGATCCAGAATGTCGCAGGGCTCATGCCGAGGAACGGATCGGGCAGAACGACAGGAACCGAGCTGCCGAGCACGATCAGCGCGTAGAGCAGCACGACGCCGACGACGGTCACGGGAATGAGATTCCAACGCAGACGGTAGACCGCGACACCGACGAGCAGCGCGACGCCGATCGCGCCCCAGGTCGGAATGACCGCGGTGGGCGTGCTGATCAGCAGGTTCTTGATGACGACGGCGAACGCCGCGATCACCATAAGCAGCAGCAGGAAGATGACGACGAGGAACAGGTTTGCGCCGCGCTTGCCGATGTAGCGCGCGGAGAGTGCGCCGATGGAGCGGCCCTTGTTGCGGGCGGAGGCCCAGAGTGCTCCGAGGTCGTGCATACCCGCGAAGAAGACTGTTCCCAGTGTCACCCAGAGGAACGCGGGGACCCAGCCCCAGATGACCGCGATAGCGGGGCCGACGATGGGGGCAGCGCCGGCGACCGACGTGAAGTGGTGACCCCAGAGGATGTACTTGTTGGTCGGAACGTAGTCGACACCGTCATTCAGTTCGTGAGACGGCGTCTTGAAGCTCGCATCGAGTTTGTACACGCGTTTCGACAGGTACTTCGAGTACACGAGGTAGCCGACGACGAACATCGCGAGTCCGACGAGCATGAGAACCAGGGAACCCATGGAGTTCTCCCCTTTCAGAGAATGCACCGTTGCAATGCAAGGAAGGCAGCGTGGTTCGCTGTACCGTCGAGGATATCAGAAAACTGTGAAAGTCCTGTGTGCGCGAGTTGCGCTAGTTCTCGCGGTTTTTCACGTTTTTCGGCTCTGCTCAGGGCTTCGGTTTGACGTCGAGCACGACCTCGAATTCGAGCACGTTCGCTTCGGAGAAGACCGGCTTGCCCTGCTCTCCCTTGTGGGCCGCTCGCGCACTGCCGTCGCGCCACGTTTCGTAAGCTGCGTCGTCCTCCCAGCGGGTGACGATGAAGTACCGGTCGTCTCCCGCGACGGGGCGCAACATCTCGAACCCGAGGAACCCCGGTGAACTGTCGATGGTGCCGGCACGATTGGCGAAGCGACGCTCGAACTCGGCGTGGGCTTCTTCAGGAACGCGAATCGCATTGATCTTCACAACAGCCATGTCCTCAGCCTACGAGTGAGCGGGATGCTCGTGAAGCTGTGTGACCGTGCATATTCCAGCATCGTGATTGCCGAACTCACTTCTTCGGGCGGCGGCGCATCCGTGGATAGATCCAGAACAGTGCGATGGTTCCGACGATCGCCCGCACCGCCGCGAAGACGAGAACCCACCAGCCGATCGGATTCTCGGCGAGGAGGAACGCGACTCCGATGATCAGGAGGACGACATCGGCGGCATACGGAACCTTCAGCCAGAACAGCAGCCGCGCATCTGGAGAGCGGGCGGCATCCGCATCGGCCGCATTCCTGTTCTCTGAATCAGTCACCTGATCGACCACCGTGCTTTCTGAGCTGACGAGCCGATGCCATGCAACCTCCGTACGGCTAACGCCAGCCGAGTTCGGGCGCGACGTACGTCAGCACGCTCTCGAGGAGCGCCGTTGTCGTCAACACCGAGCTGGGTGGGAGCCCTCGACATGACGAGGTGCCAGTACTCGGTGCATCTCAGCGGAGCGGCTCGGGCTCCAGCCAGATCAGCTTTCCGTGACCTGACGCTTCCGATAGGTACTGATCGACTTCAGGATGTAGCGGAGCTGGACGGCGCATGCCCCCAAGATGAAGGCATACCCGAGACCTTGCAAGAACTCCTCGGTGCTGCGCACGAGGAAGAAGCCACCAAGAAGGAGTACTGAGGTCAGTAGCAGCGTCCAGTTGGTCTTCATGAACGCGAGTCTATCAACCAAGCGCTTCGACCAGCTCGCTCAGATCGCGTCTCCCTGCACGGGGCCCTCCCAATTGGGCTTCCACCCGAGCGAGGGCGCTACATGCTTCGCGAACGACTCCAAGATATGAACACAAAAAGCAACACCGAGCTGGTTGGGCACGGTGAGCAGCAGCGTGTCAGCGGCTGCGATCGCGGCATCCTCTTTCAACTCACGCACAAGACGGTCTGGCTCGCCGATGTAGCTCTTGCCGAACCGCGCGATGCTGTTGTCGATGACGCCCACCTGGTCGGCACTTTCCGCCTGCGCGCGAAGTCCGAAATAGCGGTTGTCCTCCTCGGAGACGAGGGGCATGATGCTGCGGCTCACCGAGACGCGCGGCTCGCCGTCGTGACCGGCATCCTTCCAAGCCTGACGGAAGACCTCGATCTGCTCGGCCTGCAACTCGTCGAAGGGCACCCCGGTGTCTTCGGTGAGCAGAGTCGAACTCATGAGGTTCATGCCTTGTGCGCCGGTCCACGCCGCGGTTCCGCGTGTGCCCGAACCCCACCAGATGCGCTTCTCGAGGCCGGGCGAGCGTGGCTCGATCGCAAGTGCGCCGGTGTGGCCGGCCATCTGCGGGTTTGCTTTCGCCATTCCGGCTCCAGCGATGGCGTCGCGAAACACCTCGGTCTTGCGGCGTGCGTATTCGGCGTCTTCAAGGCCGTCGGGCGTCACGTAGCCGAAGGACTCGAAGCCCCGGTCCGCGTGCTCAGGTGAGCCCCGGCTGATGCCGAGCTGCAGGCGGCCGCCGCTGATGAGGTCGGTCGCCGCGGCCTCCTCGGCCATGTACAGCGGGTTCTCGTAGTGCATATCGAGGTTGAAACACTCGTTCGCGTAAGCTTGGTTACATGGTCGAACTGGTAGCGCTGAGGAAGACGAACGAGGTGGCGGCATACGTCCGCGCCTCCATGGACCGCAAGGGCGACCGCTGGACGGTCGATACGCAACTGCGGAAGATCAGGGCGCTCGCCGAGGCCAAGGACTGGAATGTGGTCGAGGTCTACGAGGATAACGCAGTGTCGGCGACGAAGAAGCGCCGTGCTGGCACGCGCTGGGCCGAGATGCTGGAGGACGCCAAGGCTGGCCGGTTCTCGATGGTGGTCGCGGTGGACATGGACCGGCTGCTGCGCAGCACGAAGGATCTGAACACGCTGATCGACCTCGGCCTGAGGGTCGTCACGGTGGACGGCGAGATCGACCTCTCTACGGCCGACGGCGAGTTCCGGGCGACGATGCTCGCCGCGTTGGCCCGGTTCGAGGCACGGCGCAAGGCTGAACGTCAGATCAGGTCGAACGAGCGTCGCCGAGCCGAGGGCATCCCGGCGTCCACGTGGAAGGCATTCGGCTGGACGAGGGAGGGTGAACTGATCGAGGATGAGGCTGAGGCCGTTCGGCGGGCGTTCGATGCGTTCCTCGGTGAGCCGTCGCTGTCGATCCGCCGCATCCGCGAGGACCTGAACCGCGCTGGTCACCGCACTGCCCGCGGGTCGGAGTTCTCCGTCGATGCCGTGCGCTACCTGCTGGCGAATCCGCAATACGCTGGCTACATCAAGCACTACGCCTCGGGCGAGCTGTACCCGGTGCAGGACGGGATGTTCCCGCCCATCGTGAGCGAGCAGACGTGGCGGGCCGCGGTGGCGAAGCTGGAGGACAATGTGCGGAGGTCGGCGAGGCAGGGCAATCAGCCGAAGTACCTTCTGTCCACGATCGGACTGTGTGGGAAGTGCGGCGCGACGCTCGTCTCGGGGACGAACAGCCGCAAGCACCCGACGTACCGCTGCGGCGAAAAGTTCCACCTGACCCGCCAGCGCGAGCCCGTCGATGCGATGGTCGCCGAGGCGGTGCTCACCCGTCTGTCCTCGGTGGACGTGCACGACCTCGTGATGCCCCAGGAAGACGCCGGGCCCGACCGCGAAGAACTGCTGACTGAGCGGAACGCCCTGGTCGAACGCGTGAAGGAGCTGAGTCCGCTGCTGCGCGACATCCACCAGCCGGTCCTGGAGATCACGGCGGCGATCAACGACGTGAAGGCACGCATCGACGAGATCGACGCGGAGCTGCTCGACCGCTCGGTGTCGGTGGCGGCGAAGCTGCTCGCGGAGGTGGACGAGCCGGTCGGCACCGCGGAACGCCGCGAGGTGGTCGAGTCGAAGTGGAAGGCGTTGGACGTGGACCGCCGCCGGATGCTCGTGGATGAGCTGGTGACGGTGACGATCGAGCCCATCGTTCCTGGTCACGTGAAGTTCGACCCCGACCTCATTCGGATCGAGCCGAGACGCGACTGACTCATGACTCGACTCATCATTGCAATGGTGAGTCGAGTCATGGGAGAATGGTTGCAGACAAGAAGATCCCACCGGGGGCCAGACTTAGAAGCTGGCGGTACTACTCCCGGATGAGCAGCCGGTCAAACAGCCCAACTACCGTGGCGGGGAACCGGAGGTTCAAGCATGAGGACTTCCAGTGTCTACCGTCGTTATCGACTCTTCTCGCGCATCTGCGCCCCACTGCTCCGTTCCTGACCGGAGCACCGCACCCGCCAAGAAGGCCCACGGCCTCGACCCCGCAGTCGTAGCCGCTCGCGAAGCTGGCCGCGTAGCTGGTCAGCGACTGGCCCGCACCCCGCTGACCCCGCGCCAGCGCGCCGCGGTCGCCGCCGTGATGGGTGGTGCCCGATGAGCGCCAACACTGCCGCCTTCGATCACGTCGATGCGTTCCGCTGGCGTCAGGGAGACCCTTCCCTCGCCGATACCGAGGCTCGCCTCTACGACCTCGGCGTGCTTCGCTCCGTGTTGGAAGAGGCCGTCGAGATCGCTGTCGCCGGCGCCCGCACCGAGGGCGTGACTTGGGCGAAGATCGGCGACGCCCTCGGCGTCACCCACCAGGCCGTCATCAAGCGCTACCGCAAGGGCGGTGAGCGCTGATGAGTCTCACGGATCGCACCAGCAGCACCGCTCCCGCCGACCTGACCCCGCCCGGAGGGCCTGGCCTGGCACCCGGCGGAGCCGGGCTGCCCGTCGCCAATTCGGACGACGGGAACCACGTTCGTGCAGCCGAGCAAGATTTCGCAGGAAACGGCTATACGGCTGCAACGATCAAGTTCGACGCCTCCAGCACGACCACTGATCTCACCTCTGACCTGGGAACCAACGCCGATCAGCATGCGCGGCCCTCCTTGGGTGGCCGCGCATCCGTTTCGGAAACGGCTGCACAGGCGCCCACCGCAGTTGCAGTCGTGGACTATGCCGAGCTGGACGTGCCGGGGGCCGATCCCAGCGATGAGGTAGAGCCCTTCGTTGTCGAGTCCACGCCCGCGCAGGTCGCCGAGGCGAAGGAGTTCTTCGCCCGTGCGAAGGCTGCGGAGAGCGCGGAGCAGGTGAAGCGCGCCCGGATGCAGTCGCGGGTGTTCTCGGTGATGCAGTACCGCGAGCACCCGGAGACCGGCGAGGTCATGCTCACGCAGGAGCAGCTCGACGAGGGGCTCGCGGTGCTGGGCGATCGCCTGCATCGCTGGGCCTACGTGTGGCACCCGCATGACCGCCTGGTCGAGGTGGACGAAGGCACCGGCGAGACGGTGTGCTGCGGAATCAAGGGCCTGCACGCGCACATGGTGCTGTGGGTCGCCGACGCGGAGGGTCCGCGCCCCACGATCCGCACGGTCTCCGATGCGTTCTCGATTCCCTCGGCTCGCGTGAAGCCGCAGAAGGAGACCGCGGAGCAGGACGGAACCGAGCACAAGGGCCGCGGCGCTGCGGAGAAGGCGTTCTTCGACCTCAGCGAGTACCTGCCGCATGAGTCGCGCGGGAAGGACGCCATCCCCGGTATCCACCAGTCGGATCGGCACTACCTCGTGGACAAGACGCAGGAGGGCAAGCCCGGTAAGTACCAGTACGGCCGGGGGCGGATCGTCGCGAACTTCGACTTCGGCCGGGAGCTGGATGCGCACATGGCGATGCGCCGCAATGCCGCTGAGGGTGGCGGTGGCGCGAAGCTCAGCAAGCTCTTCCAGGCTGTGGGCAAGGGCTCGCTGACACTGAAGCAGGTCCGTGATCAGGAGCCCGCGATCTACTTCGCGAAGGGCAACCTGGCGCACTTCCAGAAGTTGCGCGGCGACTTCCTCTCGTACCAGGACGCGCCGGAGTCGGTCATGAACTTCTACGTGTTCGGCGAGGGCGGCACGGGCAAGGACTTGCTCGCGAAGGCGCTCGCTCGCGCCCTGGCTCCAGGGGCGGACAAGCCATACTTCAAGGTAGGCGGCGAGAACGTTTCGTGGGAGGGGTACGACGGCGAGCCGGTGGTGATCTGGGAGGACATGCGCGTCGGCGACATGATCCGCACGGCGAAGAGCCGCGGCATGCTCTTCCGCATCCTCGGCCCGTGGCGCGAGCCGGACGAGAAGCCGATCGTGAACATCAAGGGCTCGAAGACGCAGCTGATCAACCGGGTGAACATCGTGACGGGGCCGGAGGGCTACGAGGAGTTCCTCCGCGGCCTGGCGGGTGAGTACGAGTCGATGCAGGGCGGCGTGCGGGTCAAGCACGAAGCGGAGAACCTCGGGCAGGGATTCCGCCGCTTCCCGGTGATCATCCCGGTCGCCGAGCGCGAGTTCTCGATCTTCGTGAACTCCGGCGTGCTTAATGGCACCCGCGAGTACCAGAGCTACGAGCGGTACGAGCATATGCGCCAGGATCTGGAGCTGCTGGCACGCAGGTGCAAGGCGATCAAGGACACGGCGGAGCGGCAGCGCGTTCGCGGGGAGATCGAGGCGCGCACGGTCGCGCCGATCGTGGAGCAGCACGACCGGATCGCCCGCCCCAAGCTGGACGCGATCGACGGAGACGATCTGTTCGCGGAGTTCGCCGGAGTCGGTCAGCCGATCCAGCCGAGTGCTGAGGAGATCTCCGCCGCCGAAGAGGCTGCGAAGCGTGACCGGGAGATCGTCGAGCAGCAGCAGCGCAAGCGGCTCGCCGAGCTGGAGGAGCACAACCGCGAGCTGAGGCTCTGCACCTGTGCTACCCCGCAGGCGGGCGTCTACGCGCGGCACGGTGACGAGTGCCCGGCGCTTTCCGAGGACGAGCGCCAGCGCCGTGTTGAGGCAAAGCAGAAGGCGCTCGATGCGAAGGTTGCGCGCCTTCGCGCGAACGGCGGTCTGCTGGTCGTGGGAGGTGCGCGATGAGCACCGAACTGGACGCGCTCTTCCAGGGGGTCGAGGGGGCCGGAGGCCCCTCGCAAGCAGCTCCGGAGGACACGAGCGCCAGCGATGTGTCCGACGGGGCTACTGCTTGCCACTCTGGCGTACAGGTGGAGCAGCAGGCCGACTCCCAGGTGAACACCGGTCGGGCTGATGCGGAGGCTGTGCGCCAGAGTCACGGCGGCGCGAAGCGTCGTCGTGGCAGCGGCGGGCGGCTCGATACCCGCTTCGATGACGCCACGCTCGGGGCGCTTCGCACTCGTGCGAAGCGGCTCGGACTGGCTCCGAGCACGTGGGTGCGGACCGTCGTGCGTGATGCGCTCCATGCCTCTCGGAGCGAGGAACTGGACGCCGCAGTGGCCGCGCACCTGCTCGGGGTCGAGGCGCACGTGCAGGCCTCGGCGGATGCCCGCGAGCTGGCCGCTAAGGTGCGCCCGCTCGCGATCAACGTCAACGACCTCGACCGCCGCGCACGAGCCGGTGAGCCCGTGGCGCTCTCTGCGGAAGTGCCCGAGCTGATCGAGCTGCTGCGCGAGGTCCGCGAGCTGCTCGGGGATCGGACGGCCTCATGAGCACCACGCACTACAGCCCGAGCGCCAGCGCCGCCGATACGGAGCGCTACATCCGAGGCAAGGGGGACGAGCGTGGGGTCGCGGTCACGTGCGACGTGCCGGGAGGCCCCGGCGCGTTCGCGCGCCGCGCCCAGGCACTCACGCAGAACACCAAGCGGGATGTCGAGGCGCTGCACTACCGCCAGTCGTTCAGCGACGAGGAGTTCGACCCGACGAGGCCGGAGGACGTGCAGCGGGTGAACGATCTGGGCTACCAGTTCGCGAAGAAGATGCACCCGCGCTCCGACTGCCTCGTGGTCACCCACACCGATGGTCGCGGCGGCAAGGCCCACAACCACGTCCTCGTCATCAACCACAACAACGAGACGGGTAGGGCCCTTTCGGACTACCGGACGTTCCACGACCGCAAGGCCGGGAACCAGAAGGGCGTGCAGACGGCGAACGATGAGCTGATGCGCGAGCACGGGCTCTCGGTCGTGAAGCGGCTGGAGCACGCGCCGAAGGACTGGGAGCTGCGCCGCGAGGACTTCGCTGAGGGTGGCCTCGACCGCGAGATGGGCGACCGGATGAGTGCCGCCCTGGCGGATCCCCGCGCGACGGACAAGGCCGGTCTCGAAGCGGTGATCGCGGAGCAGAACCAGCAGCTCGGCGATGACGGCGACCGGGTGCCGCGGATGCGGCTGCACACCGCCGTGAGCAAGCGCGGGAAGAACGTCGGCAAGGAGACCTGGACGCTCTACATCGAGGACCGCAGGGGCGAGTCCGGGCGCGCCGAGCGCCGCAAGCGCACGAGCGCACTCTCGGCAGATTTCACGCCGGAGGGCGCGCAGGCGTTCTTCGACTACCACCAGCAGCAGAAGGAGCAGGAACATGAGCGCAGCGCTCGACAGGCTGAAGCAGCAGAACGAGCAGAGCGGATCGCCGCAGCAGCTTGGCAGTCCGGACATGATGGAGACCTTGACCTCGATCCTCGCCGCCGTCGAGGCGCAGAACGCGAGGATCGACCGGCTGGCCGAGCAGCAGAAGAAGCTGGCGGGCTTCGTGAAGGTCATGGACGAGGAGCTGGCGAAGCGCATCGACCGGGCGTCGACCTCGCAGCAGTCCGTCGGCATGCCTCCGCAGATCGAGAGCGTCGAGAGCAGGCTGAGCGAGATCGAGAGCACGCTCAGCGAGTTCGTGAAGAGTCTCGACGGGAAGCGGCTGAGCGCCGCCTCGCAGAGTTTGATCGCCGAAGCGCAGAAGAATCACGCGGCTACGGCCTCGGCGATTGACGGGCTCAAGGCGCAGGCGGCTGCGAACCAGAAGCTCGTGGGCCAGGTCGGCGGCGCGGTGCAGCGCATCGAGAAACGGACCGAGGATCGGGTCGCGAAGGCCGTCGAGCAGGTCGCCGGGGAGGCAGGACAGGTCGTCACGGCGAAGCTCGACGCCTCGAACGCCTGGGCCGAGCGGATCATCGCCGCCACAGCGAAGCTCGAAGCGCGTCAGCTCTGGAGTGCCGCCGCCGCGATGTGCCTCGCCCTCCTGCCGGTCGCCGTGGTCGTCGCCGGGCTCTGGATGGGCATCGCCGGGCTCATCACAGGCACGCAGTGGGCGCTGGACGTGGACGGGAGCGTGTGGCTCGGCATCGGGCGCTGGCTCGTGGTCGCCGTGGGCATCGCCGGGGCCGGCTACGGGCTCTTCGCGTCCGCCCGCTGGGTCGCCGGCCTCGTAGAGACCTGGCGGGGGCGCGGGTGACTGGCGCTTCTCCTGCTGTGCAGCGTGAGCCAAGAAGGCGAGCTCGAGTGGCTCGACCTGGGCCTATGTCATTCAGATGGCTAGTCTTGATCACCGGAGCGTAGTGATTACCTCGGGTATTCCAATCGACCAGTCGAGTAGACGCTGGTGCCACTTGTCCAAGCGCGACCGAGCCGCGTCTGGGAGCTCTGGAGCACGGTCCCACTCCTCCCAGTCACCACTGGCGAGCCATCCGATGCATCCGACGATTCGGTAGGCCAGGAGCAGGTCACGAGGCACGGGGCGGTCGTACCCCTCGAAGAACGAAGAAGGGAGACCGTCGAGTCCGTGGAGGTAAGCGTGCTCATCAAGTGCGGAGAGTTCGGCCAGGGGCTGGCCAACACGTGGGAAATCCCAGTCGATCAGCCGCGCTTCGTCTTCGTTGACGACGATGTTCAGCAGGTTGACGTCGCCATGAAGCACGCTCGGTCGGGCGGTACGGATCTGAGTCGCCCGGTCAGCGATAAAGCACCTCACGTGTTCGAGAGCACCGCGCAGTCGCGGACGATGCTTCTCGACCCATGGACCGCTAGCAGCGAGGTTGTCGAGCAAACTCTCGACCGGATCGGTAGTTCGTAGGCTCAAAGAATCTGCATCGATTGTTCCCTCAAGTGAGGCGGGAAATGTGACGGCGTGCAATTCGGCCAGGGCAGCACCGGTCCTTCGCCATGCCGTGCGGTCCGCTGTACCGTTCGCGACTGAATCGGCCAGTGTTTGACCGGAGATGTACTCCCAAAGTGCGGCTCCAGCGTCATCAGATGCAAAGAGCTTCGGTGTGTTGATGCCGTTGGCGCGCAGGAAGTCGACTCGCCGACGCGGTGACGTGGTAGCCACTCGGCTCTGCCGCATGACTACCATGCGGCCATCGGTCAATTCGGCCCTCATCAGCCTGTTGTCTAGCCCATTGCCGTCGCTGTCAATCGTTTGGACTGAGACAGGAGCAGGCAAGCCTGAAGCCGCGATGAGTCGATCCATCACTTCCAGCGGGGCACCAGAGTCTCCATCATCCATGCCATCCATCATCTCAAATCAGAGTCCAGGACGTAGGGTTCTGCTGGCACTGAACGCGGTGAGCGGAACCTGCCCCCCAAGTCGACGACCTCTCAATGAGGGTGCACCTACGTACGATGCTGACCCCGAGCGATTACCGAAGCTGATGTTGTCGTTACAGGTGGAGAAGGATGCGAAGCCAGTCCGATAGCCGGTGTTACAGCAGAGATATGCGCTAGCGCATGTCGATGACGCCGGTGCCCATCTCGATGTTGCGCGTGCGCGCCGCAATCGCTGAGAGCAGCGGAAACGGCGATGCCAGCTGCGGCGCGAAGTGGTGAACGCGTACGTAGGCGCCGTCGACGCCGAGCTCATCCGCGGCGACCGCGAGCTCGATCGTCTGCTGAAGAGCGTCCGCGGCTGTGCGGACGCGTGAGCCAGGCACTGCCTGGTAGTGCCCGAACGAGAGAAAACCGATGCGTTTCATACCTGGGCAAGCACCCGGAGGCCGCGGACTATTCCCGCCTGCTGAACGCTGCCGCCCCGTAGCATGGGCGCATGGCCTCACCCGCGACGCTCTCCGACATCGTCACAGCGTTTCTCGACGTCGTCCACGACCGGCTGATGCACGATCGGCGTGGAGACGTCGCCGATTACATCCCCGAGCTCGCGGCCGTTGATCCCGATCTCTTCGGCATCGCTCTCTGCGGCTTGAACGGTCGCGTCTACGAGAGCGGCGACACGGACCACGCGTTCACGATCCAGTCGGTGTCGAAACCGTTCGTGTACTCGCTCGCGCTCGATGACATCGGTATGGATGCCGTGCACCAACGCGTCGGCGCAGAACCGAGCGGTGAGGCGTTCAACTCCGTGAAGCTCGAGCCCAGCACGGGACGTCCGCCGAACCCGATGGTCAATGCCGGTGCGATTGTGACGACCGCTCTGGTCGCGGGAGAGACGGCCGCCGACCGGTTCGACCGCATCCGCAACCGACTTGGCGCCTTCGCCGGACGCGAATTGGACATGGACATCGCCGTTTACGAATCGGAGCAGGAGAGCGGCGACCGCAACCGCGCTCTCGCGTACCTCATGCGCAGCGCGGGGTCGCTCATCGCATCGGTGGACGAGACCCTCGACGTGTATTTCCGGCAGTGCTCGCTGCTCGTCACGTCGCGCGATCTCGCCGTCATGGCGGCGACCCTTGCGAACGGCGGCGTCAACCCGATCACCGGTGTGCGGGTCACGAGCTCGGAGACGTGCCAGCATGTCATGACGATCATGGCGACCTGTGGAATGTACGACTATGCGGGCGAGTGGCTGCTGCGTGCGGGGCTCCCGGCGAAGTCGGGCGTCGCCGGAGGCCTCGTCGCGGCCTCGCCCGGCGAGTTCGGCCTCGGCCTTTACAGCCCGCGCCTCGACCACAGCGGTTCGAGTGTGCGCTCTGTCGCGGCGGCGCAGCGCCTTGCCAAGCGATTCGGGCTCCACATACTGCACCGCCCGCTCACGCTTTCCGCGGCCGAGGTCGCATCAGCGACTGACGAACTCGAGCAGGGGCTCGGGGCGACACAGGATGCCGCTGCCGCACAGCTGCTGCAGGACAACGCCGACTCGCTCGCAGTCTGGCGGCTCCGCGGCTACATCGACTTCGACGGTGCCGAACGGCTGCTGCTCGACATCGATGCGTGGCTTGATGAGCGCCCGGGCGACGCCGACGAGCCCGCGGCGATCGTGCTCGATCTCACCGAGGTGACGCAGCTGCAGTCGGTCGCGGTCTGGATGCTCGCCGCGCTCGCCACCTGGTGCGGCGAACGCGGCCTCAGGGTCGCCGCGATCGACCCGCAGGGGCGCAGCCTCGGCGTGGCAGGGCTCTCGCACGCCGCCGATTTCGATGCGGCGATCCAGGAGACCGAGTTCTCCGCCGACTGACTGGTCACCGCTGCCCTACGCTTATGCGAATCGCTTGGCGGTTTCCCGAAGCTCGTTGGCGTAGCCGTAAATTTCGTCTAGTGAGTCGATTGCGACGCGAGTCTCGGTCTTGTTCTCGTCAAAAAGACCGAGGTACTTCTGCGACGTGTTGAAGTGAAGGCGCGCAATGGGCTTTCGGTTATTGTCGTCGGCGAGAATCGCGAAGTAGGACTTAGCGTCGCGCTGTGCGATCCTGTCGATCTTCAACTCACTGCAGACGATCGCGCGGACGATATGGAAGCCCTCGATCTCTTCGAGAGTTGTTTCGATTCCGTCATCGGCCGGAAGGTTGGCCTCCACAACCTTCTCACTCGTCACCGCTTCGCTCGTCGTGTCATCCGCGTATGAGGTCGTACCGAGTGCGGCCTTGAGCCGCTCATTAACACGTTCGGTGAGGAACTGCTGGCTCGCTTTACCGACGAGAGGAGTGAACTGCTCCCGGATCCGCTGTGTGAACGCACCCTCGTACACCCTGGCCGTGAAGAACCGAACCCAGTCGTCTGCTGGCTCTCTGAACTGTGCGGCCATTACGCGCTTGATCTGGCCCACGTACTTCAACTCCTCGGCTGCGCTCAGAATTGACTCGAGGTCGAAGACTTCCTTGGTCAGCTTCTTTACTTCACCGACGAGCGTCGAATCGATGTCGTTGAGGTCGAGCACGAGGAATGGCTTTGCATCCATCTTGTTGGGAGCGTCGAGGTCTGTGTAGAACTGATAGATCTCTCCGTTTGTGAGTATCGCGATACGCGCGTTTGTGACGGAGAAATAGCGGAACAGCTGTGCTGCGTGCTCGGGCCTCAACGCCTCATTGATGCGTTTGCACTCAATGAGAATTTGGATGTCGCCGTTGTGGTTGATCGCATAGTCGACCTTCTCGCCGCGCTTGACTCCGACATCGGCAGTGAACTCGGGAATGACCTCGCTCGGATTAAAGACGTCGTACCCCAGAATCGTCGAGATAAACGGCATGACGAACGCATTCTTCGCCGCTTCCTCAGTCTCAATAGAGGCTCTCTGCTCGCGAACCTTGGTCGAAAGGGCGGACAAACGCTCTGCGAAATCCATGAAGCTCAGTTCCTTTGTCGGTGAAAGTATTTCTCGCCACTATGGAACTTAGGGAGGGGCAGTGAAACGCTGCCTCGCCGAGACCACGTGGAGAATGACCCCAAACTGGGGACACGGGAGCCGGCTTACGAGCCCCACGATTACGAGAGAGCTACCTGCGGTCGTTAGAGCCTGCCGCGGCGCGCTCTAATGACCGCAGGGGGCACTCTGGTGGAGGGAGGCGCGAGAGGTAGCGGGAGAGAGCCGGCGCCGCAGGTGGCTCTCTGGCGGAGGTGGCGGGAGAGGGAGGCGCGAGAGGCAGCAGAGGGCAGGTCAGCGCTTCGAGGCGAAGTTCTGCAGCCGAAGACTGTTGTAGACCACGAGCACACTCGACAGACTCATCGCCGCCGCCGCAATCAGCGGATTCAGCAGCCCGAACGCCGCAATCGGCAGCGCCGCCACGTTATAGCCGAACGCCCACCCGAGGTTCCACCGAATGGTGCGCAGCGTCTTGCGCGACAGCCCGATCGCGTCGGGCACGGCCATGAGATCCTCCCGCACGAGAATGATGTCGGCGGACTTCATGGCAATGTCGGTTCCCGTCGCCACCGCAAGACCGAGGTCCGCGCTCGCGAGGGCGACGGCATCGTTGATGCCGTCGCCGACCATCGCCACTCGCGCGCCGCTCGCACGCAGCTCCCGGATGACCTCCGCCTTCTGCGCGGGAAGCACCTCGGCGTGCACCTTCTCGATGCCCAGCTCGTCAGCGATTCGGCGACCGGCGCTCGCCGAGTCGCCCGTGAGGAGCACCGTGGTGATGTTCTGGGCGTGCAGTGCGGCGACTGCTCGCGCAGCATCCGCCTTGACCGTGTCTCTTAACTCGATCAGCCCGACCACGTCACACCCGCGCGCCACGCACACGACGCTCTGCCCCTGCGCTTCGGCATCGCGGATCCGCTCGGACACGGCATCCGTCGCGCTCACCTCGTTCTCACGGAGCAGCGCGACACTGCCCACGAGCACGCGCTCCCCGTCGACGATCGCGGCGACCCCGCGACCCGGATGCGCATGGAAGTCGCTGGCACGCGGGAGATCTGCGACGCGCTTTCGCGCCGCCGCCACGATGGCGGCACCGAGCGCATGCTCCGAACCGAGCTCGACGGATGCCGCGAGACGCAGAGCGTCGAGGCCCGTGGTCCCGCCGACCCCCGTCAGCCCCGTCACGCGCATGCGTCCCGTGGTGACCGTGCCGGTCTTGTCGAGAACGACCGTCGAGATCGTGCCGCTGGCCTCGAGTGCGTCATGACCCTTGATGAGGATGCCGAGGCGCGCACCTCGGCCGATCCCGACCATCAGCGCAGTCGGCGTCGCAAGCCCGAGCGCACAGGGGCACGCGATGATCAGCACCGAGATGCCGATGCCGATCGCGCGGGAGAATGGCGTGCCCGTCAGCATCCACACGGTCGTCACCACGATGGCGAGCACGATCACGGCGGGCACGAAGTATGAGGTCACGCGGTCCACGAGAGTCTGCACTCCCGCCTTGCGAGCCTGTGCCTGCTCAGCGAGTGCGGCCATCTGTGCGAGCTGCGTGTTCGCTCCAACGGACTCAGTGCGAACGACCAGGCGTCCGTCGGTGCTGACGGTTCCGCCGATCACGGTCGAGCCGACGGTCACCTCGGCGGGAGCGGGCTCGCCCGTCATCATGCTCGCGTCGACTGCCGCCCCGCCCTCGATGACGACGCCGTCCGCCGGAATCGTCTCGCCGGGCAGCACCACGGCCTCATCGCCCACGCGCAGGTTCTCAACAGGTTCGACGGACTCCTCGGAGCCTCGCCGCACACGCACCTCGGTGGCGGCGAGCGAGTTGAGCGCGCCGAGCACATCGCCGGCCTTACGGCGTGACCGCGTCTCGAAGTAGCGTCCCGCGAGCTGGAAGGTCGTCATGCCCGCGGCGACGTCCAGATAGATCGAGCTCGCGCCCGCGGGCGTCTGGCCGAAGCCCAGCCAGAAGCCCGGGTCCTGTGTGTCGCCGATGCCGAGTGTGAGCGCCAGCAGCGCCCAGCCGTACGAGGCGACGATTCCGAGCGACACGAGGGTGTCCATGCTCGCCGACCCGTGCCGCAGATTGCGCAGCGTCGCCCGGTGGAAGGGCCACGCGGCCCACGTCACGATGGGCAGCGCGAGCAGAAGGCACACGATCTCCCAGCCGGGGAAGCGCCAACCGGGAACGAGCGCGAGCACGATCGTGACGTCCATGAGCGGCACCGTGAGAAGAGCCGCGACCACGAGGCGACGCCGCAGCGACGTGATGCGGTTCTCCGTCGCGCGACGTGACCAGGTGTCGTCGGCGTCGTCGTGCACGTGCGCGCCGTACCCCGCGTTCTCCACGCGGGACATGGCCTCGGCGGCATCCGCGCCGCTCAGTCCGTGCACTCGCGCACGCTCGGTCGCGTAGTTCACGGTCGCGGTGGCCCCGTCGATCTTGTTGAGGGCACGCTCCACGCGTCGGGCGCACGCCGCGCAGGTCATTCCCGAGATGTCGAGCTCGAGCACCTCGCGCGTCTGCTGCAGTTCTGCCGTCATCGTGTCGCTTCCGTCTCGCTCATCTCGGTCGTCTGCTGTGCGCGCGGCGTCTCGCCGGGCGACGCGCTGTCCGTGGAGGGGTGAGCGGATGCCGCGTCCACGCAGCTCTGCTGCTCCATGAGCCGGCCCAGCATGGCGTTGTACTCGTCGAACTCGTCGTCCCGCCCGAGGTCGAAGTGCCGATCCTTGCGCTGCGCCTCACGGCGGTCCTGCCGCGACCACTGCACGGCCAGCACGACGATCACGATCATGAGCGGAATCTCGCCGCCCGCCCAGGCCACGCCTCCGCCGACGTACTGCGAGGCCTGCAGGTCGGCCCACGGCATGTCGAGGTAGCGGTAGAACGTCTCGGCGACGATGTCGTTGCTCGTCATGAGGATGACCCCGAAGAACGCGTGGAACGGCATCGCCGCGAGCACGTAGCCGAGCTTGCCGATGTGCGGCAGCGGCCTGGGCGGCCGGTCGACGCCGATCACCAGCGCGTAGAAGAGGTACCCGATCACGACGAAGTGCAGGTTCATCAGCTGGTGCGCCCAGTGGTACCGCATGTAGTCGCCGAAGATCGGACTGAAGTAGAGCCCGTAGTACGACGCCACGTAGCCGATGAACACCAGCAGGGGGTTGAAGATGATTCGCAGCGGCTTCCACGCGAGCATCCACGAGATCCATTCATGGATGCCGGCGGGCGCCGTTCGCGATGGCGGCCACGCGCGCAGCATGAGTGTGAGGATGCCGCCGAGCACAAGCAGCATCGGTGCGGCCATGTTCAGCGTCATGTGCCCGATCATGTGGATGCCGAAATCGGGGGCGGAGTACTTGCCGAAGCCCGAGCTCGTGACGAAGACGACCACGGCCCAGCCGGAGACCCACGCCACGGTGCGGCCGACCGGCCAGGCGTCGCCGCGGCGGCGGAGCCTGCGCACCGCGATCAGGTAGACACCGACCGCGACGAGCGCGATGGCGAGGAAGAGCACGTTCACTCGCCACTGGGTGAACAGCACGGATGCCGTCGGCACGTCGGGCGTGTCGAAGCCCATGTACACCTCGGCGATCGTCGTCTCGACGAAGTAGTTCGGCGGCGGAATGTGCCGCTGGGCCACGTCGACGCCGACCCACGTCGCCGCGATGAGTGACGTGAACGCGAAGAAGCGGACGAGCACGCGGTCGCTGAGTCTGCCCGCGCGAAGCCGCAGCAGCACCGTCGCGACCGCGGCCGCGCTGAGTGCGAGCAGTGCCGAGCGGACTGCGAGCTGGGCGCCGGTGACCGACGCGAACTGCCCGTCGAGTTTGAAGAGCGACACGATCGGGTCGGCGATGATCACTGCAGCGAGCGACACGGCGGCGACGCCGAGAAAGCGTTTCACGACGCGCGGCGGAATCGGTCGACCGTGCACTGTGCGGAACGCGGCGGTGAGCAGGATGCCGAAGCAGACCGCCGCGGCGATCGTGACGATGTACCCGGAGTCCCCGCCGACATCGTGGTTGCGCCCGACGAGAAGCTGGCCGACCGCTGCCGGGGCGAGCAGACCGAAGGCGGTCGCCCACAGCGGGATAAGCAGGGTTGTCCACCGCGTCGCGAACTGGCTGATCAGCCATACGAGCGCCGACAGCGCGAACGCGATGGCCCAGGCCTTGGGGTGGTCGCTCGCGCTGATCAGGTAGCTGAGCGCGCCGGGTTCGTTCAGGCGTGAGAGCGGCACCCCATTGGCGTCAGCGGCCTCCAGCACGATGAGGGCAGCCGCGCTCAGCGACCAGACGGCCGAGGCGACGCGCACCAGTGTGAGCTCGGGGGATGCCGCGATGCGCGACGCGTCTCGCCCGCTCGCATCGCGGACGAACAGCACGACGACGAGCGCCCCGGCGGTCGCGATGCCAGAGAGCGCCGCGATCGCGTGCACGACGGAGGTCGCGACGGCGACGCCGAGGCCCGGGAAGCCGGAGTTCACCGCCTCGTAGGGGGCTGCTCCGGCGAGCACCGCCGTGACGGCGGGGATCCCCAGTGCGAGAGCTGCGCCGAGGGTGGCGACGACGATAATGAGGGGGCGATTGCGGTGAATCACGGGTGCGTCACGCGAGGTCACGGTCACTTCCGAGGGTCGGGGTTGCATTCGAGTTAACTCTACATGAGATAGTAGATCTGCTGAGCGGGATGGAGACGCGCATGGTGACCGAGACGTGGCTGCAGGTGACGCTGTCCCTGGCGTTCGCCGGCACCGCTCTCAGCTCGGTCGCTGCAGCCGCGGCATCCCGCAGAATCACCGAGGTGATCGGCCACGTGCTGCACATCGGCATGAGCCTCGACATGATCGCGATGTGCTGGCCATGGTGGATGACGGTGCCCGCCTGGCCGCAGGGCGCGTTCTTCGCCGCGGCGACGGTCTGGTTTCTCGCGCGCATCGGCGTGCGGGTACGGCGGCGCGACATCGATCTGAGCACTCTCATGCACCACGGAACGCACGTCATCATGATGGCGACGATGCTCTGGATGGTCGTCGCCATGCACGAGATGCCCGCCGGCATGCCCGCCGATGCGCCGATGGACCACACCGCGGGCCACGCCCACACCGCGATGGCAGCGAGCACCGCGCTCACCGGCTCGGTGCTGACGGCGCTGCTCATCGCCTCGTGCGCGGTCTTCTGCCTGGATGCCGCGCGGCGACGCTCCGCCGATCGGCTGTTCCCCTGCGCGAACGCCGTGATGTGTGCCGGAATGACCGCCATGTGCTGGCCGATGATCGGAGCCTAGTGGCCACGCATTCTCTCGATTCGCTGTCGCTTCTGATCGGAATCGCTCACACGCTCGCGGTGCTCGTGGCCGCCGGCATCGTGTTCTTCGTCGTGCTTGTGGGGCGAGGGATGCCGTGCCCGACGACGGTCCGCACGACCGGCGTCGCCGCGGGAGCGGCCGCTGCCCTGCTCTCGGTCGCTCTGCTGGTCGTGACGGCGCTTCGCGTCTCCGATGCGCCGCTTGCCGCCGTCGTCGACCCGGACGCCTGGGTTCCGGCGATCTGGTGGCAGCTCGCCGCGGTGCCCGGCGCGACGACGCTCGGCCTTCTCCTCGCGGGCATCGCGCTGAGGCGGCAGGGACGTGCCGCGCAGCTCGCCGCACTCGCGGGCGCTGCGGCGGCGGCATCCACCCCCGTTCTTCTCGGACACACGCAGGCCGTGTCACCGCGCTGGCTGCTGCAGTCCGTCGATGTCGTCCATCTGCTGGCGGCCGCGGTCTGGACGGGAGGGGCACTCGCGCTCGTACTGTGCCTGCGCGATGTCCGGGGAGAAAGCCCTCGGGGAGGAAATGCCCGAGGAGACGCCCGCGCGGCGGCATCCCTCGTCGCTCGGTTCTCGCGTCTGGCGCTCGTCACCGTGACGCTGCTCATCGCCGCCGGGCTCGCACTCGCCTTCCTGATCCTCGACGCTCCGGCCGCGCTCGTCGCGACCGCCTACGGTCGCACGCTCATCATCAAGGTCGTGCTCGTCGGCTGCGTCGGCGTGGCCGCGCTCTGGAACCGTCGTCGGCTGCTGCCGATGGTGTCGCGTCAGCCGTCGGCTGTCGAAGGGTGGGCGGCGCTTCGCCACGCGCTCGCGCTCGAGGCGCTCCTGCTGCTGGTCGTGATCGTGATCAGTGGGCTGCTGGCGAACTCTGACCCGCATCTGCACGTCGGGTGACGGTGAGGGCCGCGAGGGGAACGAGCGCGACCATCGCGAGCAGCGACAGCGCGGAGAAGCTGCTGATCACGAGCAGAGGGCCGGCCGCGAAGGCGGCGACAGCGCCGCACAGGTTCGACAGTGCGTCGACACCGCCCTGCGCGGTGGCGCGGCTCTCTGGTGACACGGCGGTGCTGAACAGCGCGGACCCGGCGACGTTGACGAACGACCAGCCGAGGCCGAGCAGGATGAGTGACGTGATGATCCATCCGGTGTCGCCCGGCCAGAGCGCTCCGGCTGTGAGCGACGCGATGAAGATGAGGATGCCGACGCCGATCGTGGCTCGTGGTCCGAAACGGTCGGCGAGAAGACCGACGAGCGGCGACAGGCCGTACATCCCGGCGATGTGAAGGCTGATCGTGATTCCGACGATCGTGATCGACCCGCCCGTGTTCGCGATGTGCACGGGTGTCATCGTCATGATCGCGGCCATCACGATCTGGGCGGTGAGAATCGCGACGACCGCGTAGCGCGCCGGTCGGTTGGCGCGGACCTCGGCGAACATGAGCTTCAGTCGAGGGGCACGCTGGGGAGCGGCATCCGTCTGCTCTGTCTGCTCGCGCAGCACGAGAAGCGGGTCGGGTCGGAGAAGCGCGAACACGATGAGTCCGGCCGCAGCCAGGCAGATCGCCGCGATGAGGAAGGCGCCCGCGTAGACGGTGAGGCCCGTGTGTGCCGCGATCGCTTCGCCGGGGACGCCGAGGTTGGGGCCGAGCACCGAGCCGATCGTGCCGACCCACACGATCAGAGCGAGTGACTTTCCGCGGTGCTGCGGCGCCGCAAGATCGGTCGCCGCGAAGCGCGCCTGCAGACTCACGGCGGAGCCTGCTCCGATGAGGAGAAGCCCGACGAACAGGGGGACGACGAGGTTCCACTGTGCTGCGAACACCAAGAGCGTGCTGCCGGCGGCGGCGATCCACCAGCCGCTCGAGAGTGCGAACCGGCGCCCGTAGCGCGCGGCGAGGCTGCCGAGCGGTAGGCCAAGGAGTGCGGCGCCGAGTGTGCTCGCGGTGCGGGCGAGCCCGGCCCACGCCTCGTTCTGCGTCACCTCGCCCGCGAGGAGTACGCCGATCGACGGTGCGACTCCCACGCCGACGGTGCCGATGACCTGCATGAAGACGAGCACACCGACCGTGCGCTTCTGAATGGCGGAGGGTGCCTCGTCTCTCGGTGAATGCGCGGTCTGCAGTCTGTGGATCATGGTCTTCTCGAATCGAGATCGATGAGGTTTTCCAGAACTCGGGAAAGTGACGGTAATCTAGGATACAAGATGTATCCTAGATTACGAATGCGACCGGTTCGGGCCGCTCGTCGCAAACGGGGTCGTCACCGTGAAGCGGCTGCCGAGGATGTCGGTGCGACGGAACTCCACGTTCTGCGCGTCATCGCGGGCGACACGCGTGATGTGGAGCAGGGCGGCGCCGGGGTCGCACTGCAGCAGCTCGGCCTGCGGCTGCGTCGCGTTCGCGGCCTGAAGCTCCTCCTCGCCGCCGCTGACCGTGATTCCGCAGCGGTCTCGAAGCTCCTTGTAGAACGCGGTGTCGCGGAAGTCGACGGCGAGCAGTGGTTCCGCGACCGCGATGGGGCACCAGATCTCGTCGAGTGCGATCGGGCTCTCGTCAGCCCATCGCACGCGGGAGAGGTAGAAGAACGTCGCGTCGTCGAGCCCCAGCTTCGCGGCGACATCAGGATCCGTGACCGTCGACTGGTCGAGCACGGTGCTCTGCTGCCGCGACCCCGACGCGGTCACGACCTCGTGGAGGCTGTAGATCGCGCCGTACGAGGACGTTGTGCGAGTTGTGGTGATGCGGGGGCGACGCCCGCGTGCGGCGACGATGCGCCCGGATTCGCGCAGGCGGCGGAGGGCGGTGCGCATCGTGCCGCGGCTCACGGAGAACTCCTCCGCGAGCTCGAGTTCGCCGGGAAAGGCATCCGCGTAGTGGCCCGCATCGATGCGCCGATCGATTTCGATCTCGATCTCGCGCCAGCGCGGCATCCGCTTCGCGCTCTCAGCCATTCTGACCATCCTTTGAAAATGTATATACATTTATGTACAGTGGGGAGTCGACACGCTCAGGAGGTACTGCATGGCACGCCCGCGGCAACACCGTAAGCCGGCTCCGGCGCCCGCCCGAACGGGAAAGCTCCCGATCTGGCCCTGGGCGCTCGCGATAGCGAGCCTAGTGCTCATCGTGGTCGCGGTCATCGTGGGGACACAGCCCTCGCAGAGCGCGTCGGAGCGGCAGCCGGAGAGCGGGCAGGAGTCCAGTGCGGAGGAGATGACGTTCGACGTCGCGCGGCGCGCCGAGGGCGACGTCACAGCGATGGGCGACGTTGACGCACCCGTCGTGATCGTCGAGTACTCGGACTACCGGTGTCCGTACTGCGCGGTCGTGTCGCGCGACACGATGCCGCAGATCATCGAGAACTACGTCGAGACCGGCAAGGTCCGCTTCGAATGGAGAGACTTCCCGATCTTCGGCGAGGAGTCCGAGCTGGCCGCCATCGCCGGGCGGGCGGCAGGAGAGCAGGGCAAGTTCTGGGAGTTCAACGAGGCCGTCTACGCCGAAGCCCCAGCGCGATCGCACATCGATCTGCCGAGAGAGAGGCTCATCGAGTTCGCCAAGCAGGTCGGAGTGCCCGACATCGACCAATTCACAGCCGATCTCGAGAATGACGAGTTGAGAGCCGCCGTGCAGAAGGATGCTGAGGAGGCGCAGTCCATCGGAGTCTCGAGCACACCGATCTTCATCGTCGGAAACACGCCGCTCGTCGGCGCTCAGCCTTACGAAGCGTTCGAGCAGGCGATCGAGAGTGAGCTCGCCGCGGCAGAGGGGAAGTGACATGGACATCGGCTATGCGGGCGCATTTCTCGGCGGCATCCTCGCACTTCTGAGCCCCTGCTCGGTCATGCTGCTGCCGGCCTTCTTCGCGTACGCCTTCGCGGCTCCGCTCGCGATTCTGGTGCGCACGCTCCAGTTCTTCGGCGGGTTGCTGGTGACGCTCGTTCCGCTCGGAGTCTTTTCGGCGAGTCTCGGCTCCCTCGTCACAGACAACCGCGAGATGCTCGTGGCGATCGCGGCGGGTGTCGTGATCGTTGCGGGGCTCGTGCAGCTTCTCGGCATCCCGATTCCCGGCCTGAGCCGGCGCGACAGTGCGAGCGGGGATCGGACCTCGGCGGTGTCAGTGTTCTTCCTCGGCGCCGTCTACGCGGTCGCGGGAGTGTGCGCCGGGCCGATCCTCGGGTCGGTGCTCATGGTGGCCGCGCTCGGTGGAAACGCGCTCTACGGAGGAGTGATGCTGGGGTTCTACGCGCTGGGCATGGTCGTGCCGCTGTTCGCCCTCGCGCTCGCCTGGCGGAGCCTTGGGCCGCGCATGGCGCGCATCATGCGGCCGCGGATGCTGCGGATCGGGCGCTGGCAGAACGCCTGGTCGCTGATCGTCTCGGGCGCGCTCACGGTGGCGATCGGCATTCTCCTGCTCGTCACGAACGGCACGGCCAACCTCGGTGGCATCGTCACCGTCGAGACGCAGTACCGGGCCGAGTCCTGGGTGAGCTCACTGTCGCAGTCGATTCCGAACGCATGGTTCATCGTCGCCGCGGTCGTTGTGATCGCAGCGGTCGTCATCGCCGCGCGAATGGTGTCACGCCACCGCGCCTCAGACGCAGAACGGGAGAAGGTATGACGACCGCGGTCGAGGGCACACGGACGTTCGTGCAGGAGCTGCGGACATGGCAGGCGCGACGGTGGATCACCGCGCTCATCGGAGCCCTCGCGACCGTGCTCGTGGTGGCGGTGCCGACGGACCTCATCGACACGCCGCTGTTCACGCGCGACGTGCCACCGACATGGTGGGCATGGCCCGTGCTGATCGTGAACGCGGTGCTCGCGGGCCTCGTCGCGGCGACGTACGTTGCGCGCAAAGACACCGCGGAACGCAGCGGGGGAGCATGGGGCATCGGTGGAGGGCTCGTGACGTTCTTCGCCGTGGGTTGCCCCGTCTGCAACAAGCTCGTTCTGCTCGCGCTCGGCTATGCCGGCGCGTTGCAGTACTTCGAGCCGATCCAGCCGTATCTTGCGGGCAGCTCCATCGCGCTGCTCGCGGTCGCGTTCGTGATGCGCGTGATTCGGGAGCGGCGCTGCCCACTGCCGAAGCCTGGGACCTGACGGTGGTGGTTATTCCACGGAAGCGGTCGCCGCGACAGCCGACAGGGTGACGGTGCGCTCGGCCGGGACTTCGGCGATGTGCCCACGGAGCACCGCGGCGAACGCCGCGACGTTGCCGGCACGCAGGTGCTCGGCCAGCTGACAATGCTCGTCGATGATCTCGGAGCGGCGCTCACGCAGACGGTCGCTTGAGGCGAAGAGCATGAACCGATGGCGGTCCGACAGGCGATCGTACAGTTCGAGCAGAACGCTGTTGCCGCCCGACTGCACGAATCCGCGGTGGAACTGCAGCGTCAGCTCGACGAACCGAGGCAGATCGTCGTCGCGGAAGGCGTCCCGCTGCTCGGCGATGGACGCGTCGAGCGAGTCGGCGAGCTCACGGCGCAGCGCGTCAGGAGCGCGGTCGACGGCCGTGGTCTCGAGAACGTAGCGTGCATCGGCGAGATCGGCGACCGCGGCATCCGAGAGCCCCATGACGAGAGCCCCGCGTTTCGGATACACGGTGATCCAGCCTTCGTCCTGCAGGCGGGCGAGCGCGACGCGGACGGGCGTGCGACTCACGCCGAGGCTGCTCGCGAGAGCGGCTTCGCCGAGCATCGTGCCGGGCGCGTGCGTGCCGTCGAGGATCTCACGGCGGATCTTCTCGTAGGCACGCTCCGACGCGCTCGGGATCACCTTCGGCATGCGCCTCTCCTTCGCTCCGAGCCGTCGACCTCCGCGCAGCGCAGGATTCTATTGCGGGAGGCACCGGCTTTCGCCCAGCCTATCGAGTTGCGTCGGCGATCACAGGGTGCGGATTCTGATCGCGCTCGGCACCTCGCAGCGGCGCGCGGCGGGCCACGACCGAGTGGTGAGCCGCTCGGCGCGCATCACCATCGTGGGGTCGCCGACGAGCTCGCCGATGCGGGCGAGAGCGTTCGCGAGGTGCACCGCGCCGGCCTGGCGGGCGGCGGCATCGTCCGCAGCCAGCTCAAGCAGGAGGGTCACGGCTCTCAGAAACTCACGGCCGACGCGCAGGCGCCGCGGGAGGCAGGCCGCATTCACGGCGGCGATGCGCTTGAGCAGGTGATGGCGCCCCTCGAGGTGCGCGAACTCGTGGGCGATCACGGCCTGAAGCTGAGCCGGAGTGAGTTCGGACTCGAGACGCGTCGGAATGATGATCGTCGGTTCGCGACCGGGCAGCGAGCAGGCGACCACATCGTCGCTGGGAATCCGCGCGAGCGTGAGCGACCGACGCTCGTCGAGATGGCTGCCGTGGGGCAGGACGTCGCGGCGCTGCACGCGCGCGGCATCCATGATCGGCTCACCTGAGTTGATCAGAAGCGCCAGCGTGCACCCGACGGCTCCGAGGCCGAGCCACGCCGTCACGGTGAGAACGACCGCGGTGACGGCATCCGTCGCATGACCCACCTCGAGGCCGCCGACGACCGCACTCACGACCGAGCCGACCGCGCTCAGGCATCCCGCGCAGAACAGTGCGAACCAGAGAAACAGCGAGAGACGAGGATGCCGCACGGCCCACGGCCGCATGCGAAGAAGGCGCGGCGTCACGAAGATCAGCGCGGCAGACACCGCGAGCAGCGCCACCGTGAGAAGCACTACGTCCGCCTCGATGACCGAGCGGAGTTCACCGCGGCGCGCAGGGCCTCGAGATCGTCGTCGTCGAGGTCGCCCGTGAACTTCAGGAGAGCCGCGCGCCGGTCGCCCGCATCGGCGAGGGCCGTCATCATGGAGTGGCTGGCGTGCTCGACCTCTGAGCGGGTCGGGGAGAAGCGTACCTTGCGTGGGGACTCGGCCTGGCGCGTCACGAGACCCTTCTTCTCGAGACGGTCGAGCGTCGTGATCACGGTCGTGTACGCCGGGCACTCGCCGGTGAGCGCCTCCTGAATGTCGCGAGCGCTCAGGGGCTCTGCACTGTGCCAGAGCGCGGCCATGACCGCCTGCTCGAGTTCGCCGCGAGCGCGAGTTCGGGGACCAACCACTGCCATCCTCCTCACCACAATGATATCTGCGGTTGAATAGAGACGGTCTCCACACCCGACCCCGGAGGGAACCTCAGATGCGCATCGGACTCATCGGCGCGGGCGCCGTCGCCCCCTACTATGCGACAGCCGCGCGAGAGCTCGGGTTCGAGCTCGCCGCCGTGTGCGATGTGAATGAGGATGCCGCCCGAGCGGTCGCTCCCGAGGGCGCCGCCGTCTTCGGCGACCACCGCGAGCTCTACGCGAGCGGAACAGTCGATGCCGTCATCGTCAACACGCCTCACGCACTGCACGCCCCGATGATGGTCGAGGCCGCCGAGGCGGGGCTGCACACCCTCGTCGAGAAGCCCATGGCGATCTCCCTCGAGGAGTGCGACCGGATGATGCAGGCCGCGGCCGAGCATTCGACGACGCTCATGATCGGGCACATCCAGCACTACATGCCTGACAAGCTTGCGGCCGCCGCGGCGATCGCGGAGGGGGAGATCGGCCAACCCATCCTGCTGCGTGACTACCGCACCACCGACTACCGGCCGGGAGGCCGATCCGGCTGGTTCTTCTCGAAGCTCATCGCGGGCGGCGGCGCGCTCATGAACATCGGCGCGCACTGCGTCGACCGCACGATGTGGTTGGCGGGCTCGTGGACGAGCGCCGTGAGCGCGAACACGGTCGGGCGGCACGACGCCGGGGTCGAGACAGACGGGATGCTTCACCTGCAGCTGCAGAACGGCTCGACGGCATCCATCACCATCGTCTCTGACGCGCCCGAGTACTCGGACGAACTCGTGATCGTGGGGGAGAGCGGCGTCATCGTCGCCGACCCGAACCGCGGAACGCGCTCGCACGTCGAGGGCTACACGAGGACGCTGTGGGAGCCGGAGGGCGACCCCGTCGAAGCGGCGTTCACCGCCGAGCTGAGCGACTTCGCGGCGGCGATCGCGGGCGTGCAGCCCTCCGTCTCAGTGGAGCACGCGCGCCACGTCGTCGAGGTCGTGCTGGCCGCGTACCAGGCCGCGGAGGCGGGGCAGCCGGTCGCCCTCTGAGGCGGAGCGATCAATCGATCCGGCGGGCCTCGTACTGCTCGGTGATGATCGGGCGGTGGTCGGATGCCGGCTGAGCGGCGATCTGCACGGGCCACGACGGCTGCACCCCGGTGAGCGCCCATGCCGCCTGGCGCGCTGCGCCATCCGCCACGTACTCTCCGGGAGTCGGCACGGTGATCGGGCGTCGGAACACCTGCGCCGCGATCGCCTGCACAGCGTGGTTCTGCGCCGCGCCGCCGACGAGGAGCAGCCTCTCGGCGGTGACCCCGCGCCGCTCGACCGCCTCCACTCCGGCGGCGAGGCCGCAGAGCATCCCCTCGATCGCAGCTCGAGCGAGGTTAGCGCGCGACGTCGACGCCATTGTCATACCGAACAGGGTGGCAGTTGCGTCGGGGAGGTTCGGGGTGCGCTCACCCTCGAAATAGGGCTGAAGAACGAGACCCTGCGACCCGGGCTCCGTGTGGAGGGACAGCTCGGCCAGCTGCGCGTGGCTGACGCCGAGAAGCTCCGCCACCGTGTCGAGCACGCGGGCGGCGTTGAGCGTCGCCACGAGGGGGAGAAAACGCCCCGTCGCGTCCGCGAAGCCCGCGATCGTCCCCGTGGCGTCGAAGACCGGGTCCGGCGTGACCGCGAAGACCGTGCCGCTCGTCCCGATTGAGATCACAACGTCGCCCACTCCGGCATCCAGGCCGAGGGCGGCGCCCGCATTGTCTCCGGCACCCGCGCCGAAGACGGTGCCGTCCGTCACATCGGCGCGCTCGCCAGGGCCGAGTACGCGCGGCAGCACGGCGCTGTGTCCGAGCGCCAGCTCGAGGAGTTCACGATCGTAGCGCCCAGCGGGAGACCAGTAGGCAGTTCCCGATGCGTCTGAACGATCGGTCGTGAGTGCGTCCAGGTCGCCGCCTCGGGGCGCTCCTGGCCCGTAGCCGCGCAATCGCCAGGTCAGCCAATCGTGTGGGAGCGCGACGGCTGCGACGCGCTCCGCGTTGTGCGGTTCGTTCTCTCGAAGCCAGCGGAGTTTCGTCGCTGTGAACGAAGCGACCGGAACGATCCCGCTTCGGCGCACGTAGGCCTCGGCGCCCCCGACCTCATCGATGAGAGTGGCCGCCTGCGGAGCACTTCGCGTGTCGTTCCAGAGCAGTGCATCACGGATGACCTCTCCGGTGTGGTCCAGCGCGACCATGCCGTGCTGTTGGGCGGCGACGCTCACCGCGGCGACATCGTCGAGACCACCGGCCTCGGCGATAGCCTTCAGCATCGCGTCGAACCACTTCTCCGGGGCGACCTCTGTTCCGTCTGGGTGCGCGGCCCGACCTTTGCGCACGAGCGTCCCCGTGTCGGCGTCACGCACGACCACTTTGCAGCTCTGAGTGGATGAGTCGATTCCCGCAACCAGCGTCATTGCTTACCTTTCACGGAAGGCCCTTCTGGGCGCGACTGACACCCATGAACCCAGTCTGTCAAACTTCACTGCTCACACGACGATGATGTCGGGGCCCGCAGCGTGGAGTGAATCTCGCATCTCAGATCTGATGCGATCATCCGTGATGATCATGTCGAGCTCGTCTGTATCAGCGACGTGACAGAACGAGCTGATTCCGATCTTGCTCGCGGTGATGGTGAGCACCCGACGCTTCGCCGAGAGGAGCATGGCGCGCTTGACCTCGGCTTCGTCGGGAATGGTCGTGGTGACGGCATCCGCTGTCAGGCCATTCGCCCCGAGCAACACCAGGTCGACGTTGAGAGTGCTGAGCCGGTGGCGCGTCCACTCGTCGACGGCGCCCTGGCTGATTGGTCGAACCCGACCCGGAAGTGCCATGACGGAGATGTTCGCACGCTCGGCGAGCACAGGAATGGCAGGAAGGTTGTTCGTGACGACGATGATCGAAAGATCGGGGAAGACGGATGCTGTGACAAGAGCGAGCGAGCCGGAATCGAGCAGGAGGACTCCGTCGGTCGGGATCTCCTCCACTGCCCGTACGGCGATGCGGCGCTTCTCATCTGCTTCAGCGGCCTGCCGCTTGGCGAGTGACAGCTCGAACGGCATTCCGGGCGTCAGGCGTGCGCCGCCGTGCGTCCGCACGATCGCACCCTGACGCTCGAGCACGGCGAGATCTCGACGGATCGTCTCTGCCGTGACCCCGAGGTCGCGACTGAGGGCCGTGACCGAGAGGGCGCCGTCGTCCTCGTGTGCGGCGGCGATGATCGCCGCTTGGCGTTCTGCTGGGTACATATCGCTCCTGGATCCTTGTCTATCGTGCACCATCTCACCCCCAGATCAACAAAAACCCACATAAAACAGACACATATGGTTACGATAGCGTTACGAACCAACAGTAGGTCTTGCTTAAACAAACACAAACGGGCGATGGTGTGTGTGTGGCATAAGCCGGTCGATGACGATGAAAGGCAGAGAGATGACGAAGTCTTATCTTCGCGGGAGGCGATTGCTCTCGCTCGGAGCGGTCGCGTCCGCAGGGGTGATGCTCGCCGGATGCGCGGGAGCAGGAGGCGGAGCTGGCGGCGGAGATACCGTGACCCTCACGCTCGCCACCGTCAACAATCCGCAGATGAAGGACATGGAGCAGCTCAAGGGTGAGTTCGAGAAGGATCACCCCGACATCAAGGTCAAGTTCATCCAGATGGAAGAGAACGACCTCAGGGATGCCGTCACGAAAGACGTCGCCACCCAAGGCGGTCAGTACGACATTGTGACCGTGGGCAGCTATGAAGTGCCGATCTGGGGCCAGAACCAGTGGCTGACCGAACTCAACGACTTCACCACGAAGGACGAAGCGTACGACGTCGACGACATCCTCCCACCGGTGCGCAAAGCGCTCACTGTCGACGACAGTCTGTTCGCGGTTCCGTTCTACGGAGAGTCGTCCTTCCTCATGTACAACAAGGAGATCCTCGCAGATGCGGGGCTTGAGGTTCCCGAACACCCGACCTGGCAGCAGGTTGCGGACATGGCGCGGGAGGTCAACGGCGATGATCACGTCGGCATCTGCCTGCGCGGAAAGCCCGGCTGGGGCGAGCTGTTCGCACCGCTGACCACCGTGGTTCAGACCTTCGGCGGCAACTGGTTCGACGAAGACTGGAACGCGACTGTGAACGCCCCCGAGTTCGAGGAAGCCGTGCAGTTCTACACGGATCTCGTCGAGGATGCGGGTGAATCAGACCCGGTCTCGTTCGGGTTCACTGAATGCCTCAACCTCTTCTCGCAGGGCAAAGCCGCCTTCTGGTACGACGCGACGAGCGCCGCTGGCTCGCTGGAGTCCGAGGATCTCAGCGAGGTCGCCGGAAACGTCGGGTACGTCCATGCCCCGACGGTGAAGACCGAGGAATCGGGGTGGATGTGGTCATGGAACCTGGCGATCCCCGAGACGTCGAAGAAGAAGGACGCCGCATGGGAATTCGTCAGCTGGGCGACCAGCAAGGACTATATGAAGCTCGTCGGTGAGGAACTCGGCTGGAGTCGCGTGCCGCCGGGGTCACGTCTGTCGACGTACGAGATCCCTGAGTATCAGGAGACCGCCGGAGCGTTCGCCGACATCACCAAGGACATCATGATGGCGGTCAATCCGGAGCAGCCCGGCGTCAACCCGCAGCCCTGGGTGGGTGTGCAGTACGTGACGATTCCGGAGTTCCAAGACCTCGGCAATCAAGTCTCACAGGAGATCGCCGATGTCTTTGCCGGCAGATCGAGCGTCTCTGAGGCGCTTGACGCGGGTCAGAAGCTCGCGGAGAAGGCCGGAACAGCGCAGAAGGAGTAGTGGGGGATGCCCCGGCGCTCGAGCCGGGGCATCCTTCGGGATCGGATAAGGGTGACCATGACTGCAGCAGCCATTCGACCAGGGCGGGTCGAGAACGACGGCGAATCAGAATCTCGGCGAACGCACCGCCCCACGAAGCATGCCCTAACTGCGCGTGAACGGAAGGGCCTTCGTCTCGCACGTGCGCTCGTCTGGCCCGCGCTCGCAGCGGCCATCATCATCACGCAGATTCCCTTCCTGGTCACCATCTACTACTCGTTTCAGGAGTGGAACCTGCTGCGTCCCGGAGACCGCAGCTTCGTCGGCTTCGAGAACTACGCCATCGTCCTCAGCAACGGTGCCTTCGTCAGCTCGCTGATCGCAACGGTTGTCATCACCGGAGCGAGTGTTCTGCTGTCGCTCGTGTTCGGAATGGTGCTCGCACTTCTGCTTGATCGGAAATTCGTCGGCCAGGGCGTTGCGCGAACTCTTCTGATCACGCCGTTCTTGATGATGCCTGCTGCTGCATCGCTCATCTGGAAGTGGTCGATGCTCGATTCGAATGCCGGCATGGTCAATTGGGGCCTGTCACTCATAGGTATCGAACCGGTGGCATGGAACACCGACGTCCCGATCCTCACGATCATCATCGTGCTGACGTGGCAGTACACACCATTCATGATGCTCATCCTGCTCGCGGGTCTGCAGAGTCAGCCCGGCGATGTTCTGGAAGCGGCATCCGTCGACGGTGCAGGTCCCATCCGCACCTTCTTCTCAATGACGCTTCCGCACATGCGCCAATACATGGAACTGTCGATTCTGCTCGGCACGATTCTGCTGCTCCAGGTGTTCGACCCGATCGCGATCATGACCCGGGGGACAGGGGGGACGAAGACGCTGTCCTATCTGCTCTACGAGCGCGCATTCGTCGGGCTCGAGGTCGGAGAGGCGGCAGCATACGGCGTGCTCACGGTGCTGCTGACGATCATCGTCGCCATGGTGGCACTTCGAACGCTCTTCAAGATCTTCAAGACAGAGGGGATGAACTGATGGCGTCGACGATGCTGCTCACAACAGGTCGGACCACGGTTCGACGGACGAAGCCCGTGCGAAAGCGAGTGAGCGCCGCGGTGCTCACGATTGTCACCTGGGTGCTGACGCTCGGCATGTTCTTTCCGATCGCCTGGATGGTCTTCACCGCATTCAAAACGGAGAAGACTGCCGCGACCATGCCTCCGACATTCATCACGGAGCTCACGCTCGACAACTTCCGCGCCGTCTTCGACCAGGGCTTCCTGGCTTACCTGACCAACTCGCTCACAGCGAGCGTCGTATCAACGCTCATCGTGATGGCGCTCGCGGTGCCCGCGGCCTATGGACTCTCCGTCCGTCCGCTCGTGCGTTCGACTGACGCGCTGTTCTTCTTCATCTCGACGAAGTTCATGCCTCTCGCAGCCATCGTGATTCCGATCTATCTGCTGCTGCAGAACATGGGGATGCTCGACAACATCTCCGCCCTCTCCGTGCTCTACGTAGGGATGAACCTTCCGCTCGCCGTGTGGATGATGCGCTCTTTCTTGAGCGAGGTGCCGACCGAGATCATCGAGGCCGCGCAGGTGGATGGAGCGAACTTCTGGACAGAACTCGGTCGGATCGTCCTGCCGATCGTGGCTCCGGGTATGGCGGCCGCCGCTCTGATCTGCTTCATCTTCGCGTGGAACGAGTACTTTCTCGCGAATCTCCTCACCTCTACCGTCGCGCGGACGACGCCGCCGTTTCTCGGCAGCTTCGTGTCGGGGCGCGGTCAGTTCCTCGCCGTGCTCTCCGCAGCGTCCACGTTGGCAGTGCTTCCCGTGGTCATAGCAGGATGGATAGCCCAGAAACGGCTCGTGCGAGGACTGGCGATGGGCGCCATCAAGTGAGCACAGCCAGACACGGAGGAAAGGCATGAGCGCTCTAGGGATCGGGGTCGACAAACGGCACGCGGCGATTCTGTCGCTGCTGCAGCGGGACAAGCGCGTGGACGTGAACGATCTCGCTGAGGCGTTCGGCGTCGCCGACGAGACTATTCGCCGTGACCTGCGCACGCTCGAGCAGCAGGGGCGGCTCGCTCGCGCCCACGGTGGAGCGATTCTTCCGACATCACTCATGGAGAGATTCCCCCAGCTCACGGGCGCGCGGGTTCCCGAGTGGCCAAGCGCGCGTGCTGCCCTCGAATTCGTGCCGAAGACGGGCAGCATCTTCGTCGATGCAGGCGAGGCGTGCCAGTCGCTCGCGGCGTTGCTTCCGGACAGCGCGTCGCTTCACGTCGTTACCAACGCGGTGCCGGTCGCGCTGACCGCGAGCCGCAAGGAGAGCCTCGGCGTCTACACCCTCGGCGGGGCCGTCGAGAGCGATGGAGAGCTGTCCGGCCAGTGGACCCGCGAAGCGCTTGCGACGGTGCGCGTCGATGTGGCGTTCCTCTCGTGCGATGGCGTGGATGAGAACGGCCGCCTCATGGCGTCGACGCCGCGGACGGCCGCGATCAAGCGGGCCGCATTCGAGGCCGCCGCGATGCGCATCGTGCTCATCGACGGGGGGCAGTCCCCGCTCGGACTTGTCTCGTTCGCGCGTCTCGCAGATGTCACTGCCGTTGTGGCAGACCCCCCGCTTGCATCCGCACACGAAGCGATCCTCCGTGAAGCGGGCGTGCAGTACCTCACCCAACAGACAACGTAGCCGCAGAGGAGAAACATCATGACCAACGCCAGCAAGCTCAGTGCGTCGAGCCTCGGCTCTCTCACAGGCGTCGAGATTCCCGCCTATGATCGCGCGGCTGTGCGCGCCGGCATCATGCACTTCGGCGTGGGCGGGTTTCACCGGGCGCACCAGGCGATGGTCATCGATGATCTTCTCGCGAAGGGCGCGGCGAATGACTGGGGAATCTGCGGCGTCGGCGTGATGCCGAGCGACCGACGGATGCGTGATGCCCTGGCTTCGCAGGACTACCTCTACACGCTCGTCGAAAAGCATCCGGATGGTGAGCTGACTGCCCGAGTGATCGGCTCGATCGTCGACTATCTGTATGCACCCGACGACCCGGAAGCCGTCATCGAGCGGATGGCGGATCCGAGCATCCGAATCGTCTCACTCACTGTGACGGAGGGCGGCTACAACATCAATCAGGTCACCGGGCGATTCCAGCTTGACGAGCCTGGTGTGATGCACGACCTGAACGCCGACGCGCCGGAGACCGTGTTCGGGCTCGTCGTCGAGGCGCTGAGGAGGCGTCGTGATCGAGGCATCCCGCCATTCACCGTGATGTCATGTGACAACCTGCAGAACAACGGCGAGGTGGCACGGCACGCCTTCACGACATTCGCACATGCGAAAGACGAGCAGCTGGCCGCGTGGATCGACGCGAACGTCGTATTCCCGAACAGCATGGTCGACCGCATCACGCCGGTCACCACGGAGGGTGATCGTGCGGAGCTCGCTGAGCGCTTCGGCATCGACGATGCGTGGCCCGTCGTCTGCGAACCGTTCTTCCAGTGGGTGCTTCAGGACTCGTTCACCGACTCGCGACCTCCCTATGAGCGCGCCGGCGTCGAGATCGTCGATGACGTCGAGCCGTATGAGTTCATCAAGCTGCGCCTGCTGAACTCCAGCCATCAGGGGCTCTGCTACTTCGGACACCTGATGGGGTACCGGTATGCTCACGACGCCGCGCAAGACCCGTTGATCGCCCAGTTCCTGCTGGCTTACATGAACGACGAGGCGACGCCGACGCTGAAGCCCGTTGCGGGACTCGACATCGAGGAGTACAAGCCTCAGCTCATCGAAAGGTTCTCGAACCCCGGAATTCGCGACACGATCGCGAGGCTCTGCGCGGAATCGAGCGACCGGATTCCGAAGTGGCTGCTGCCGGTCGTGCGTGATCAGCTGGCGATGCCGCAACCTCACGTGACCTTCGCTGCGGCGATCGTGGCCAGCTGGGCGCGCTATGCCGAGGGAATCGATGAGCAGGGCGAGCCGATCGAGGTCGTCGATCGGCTGAAGGAGCGAGTGATGGATGCCGCGAACCGCTACCCCGACGACCATCACGCCTTCTTGCGTGACGAAGAACTTTTCGGCGATCTCGTGGATCAGCCGGAGTTCACGCGTGAATATGACCGCGTGCTGACGGCTCTCCACGAGGTCGGAGCTCGAGAGACGCTGAGGATGCTGCTGGCGAAGCGGGTCTGATGTCTCTGGTGGGTGAATAGATCTGTATTATGCGCCCAACGGGGGAAGGAGACCTGACGCGGCCGCGCATGCTCGCGCGATGATGAGCGACGGGTCGATGATCTCGCCCTGGGCGATCAGGGCATCTAACTCAGCGACTCCCATTCTGGCAAGCTGAACCTGTTCGGACGGATCAGTCGTGTCGGCCGAGCCAGACCTGAGGGTTCCACGAGAGAAGAAGAGGTGCACGGGCCACGCTGTTCGCCCTGGATTCGCAGAGAACGTGTGCAACGGCTCAAGAACGGTGGCAATTACGCCGAGCTCTTCCTCCAACTCGCGGCGCGCAGCATCCGAGGGGGTTTCCGTTGCGCTGCCCGCACCGCCGGGCAGATCGTATATCCAGCGGCGCAGCGGGTAACGATACTGACACGTGAGGAGAAGGTCGTCACCGTCTGTGACTAGAGTCGCTACGGCGAACGGTATGCTCTCGTCGACTTCGTAGGTGGTCTCGCCGCCGTCGGGAAGCCGTACTGTGTGCTCCACGAGCGTGACACGCCCCTGCTAGGCGACGCGGGTCGCGAGCGCAGTCCAAGAGTGTTCTTCCACAGCAGTAAGCCTAGACAGAGGGCTGCTCTCGACCGTCGAATCGCGCGACGGATGATGGTCAGCGGCTACGCAACTCAGAAGGAGAATGGCACTTCAGAAGGACGGTTCTGCGGAATTCTTCCTTCTGAGGTGTTTTCTTCCTTTTGGGGTGCACGGGTCGCTAGGTGAATCCTTTGTGAACGATCGTTTCGTGAGCAGAAAATCTATGAACAGATAGTCCATATGTGGTTATGCTGTCACCGTGACGATCAGCGAAGACCCACCGCTCCTGCTCCTTCTCGACTTCGACGGCACAGTGTGCGTCGGGGACGGACCCGTGTGGGCGTATGCCGAAGCGGTGCTCGGCGACATCGCAGACACCACCGGCGAAGGCGACGAGGTTCGCCAGAAGCTCGGCGCCTTTCTCGACGGCCAGGCGGGCGACTACATCGACGGATACGCCGCGGTCGCCCAGCTCGCCGGAACGCACGCCTCCGCGGAGACACTGCAGCGCGCGTACCGTGCCAGCCGTCGCGCGCTGGCCGACGGCATCCTCGATGTTCACGCCCCCAAAGGCCTCGCCGAACTGCTGACCGATCTCGCTCCGGCGACCGAGCGCATTCTCGTGACGAACGCCCCCGTCGACGGCGTCGCTGAGACCCTCGAACGCATCGGCCTCGCCCAGCACATCGACCGCATCGTCTCTGATGCGGGCAAACCCGACGGATGGTCGACGCTGCTGCCCGAACTGCTGCACGGACGCGACCCGGCACGCTGCATGGCGGTCGGTGACATCTGGACGAACGACCTCGAGCCGCCGCACGACGCCGGCTGCGCCACCGCGCTCATCGACCGGTTCGGTCGCGGAGCCGGCGCCCCTGGGCTCGTCGCGCCGACATTTGAGCAGCTCTACGACGGCATCCGCGCCTGGGCTGCCGCGAACACACGACTTGCCACCTCCACCGATTGATGCACTGCCACAGAACGGACACACCATGAAAGCACGCACTCTCACCGCGGCGATGGTCTCGGGCATCGCTCTCATCACGACGCTGACGCTCAGCGGCTGCGGAGTTCAGCAGCAGCCCACGGGCGGCGACGAGGCGAGCGGACCCTGCGTCGGCTCGTCGAACGACAGCGCCGGCGACCCGGAGCAGCTCACACTCGCGCTCGTCCCCTCCGGCGATGCGAAGAAGCTCGTCGAGACGGTCAAGCCCCTCGAAGACGCACTGACCGACCGCCTCGGTATTCCGGTCAAGGGCGTCATCTCTCAGGACTACCAGGCCGCGGTCGAGGCCATCGGGAGCGATCAGGCGCAGATCGGAATGCTCCCGAGCCTGCAGATGAGCCAGGCCTGCGACAAGTACGGCGCCGTGCCGGCCCTGCAGACCGAGCGCAACGGCAAGAGCACGTACGCCGCGCAGTTCTTCACGAACGACCCCGAAAAGTACTGCTCCGACGAGCCCGTCGAGGGTGAGAACGGGATGCTGTACTGCAACGGAACTGAGTCGGGAACGGGCCCTGCGGGACTGGACAGCATCGAGAAGATGAAGGGCGCGACGGTCTCGCTGCTTCAGGCGGCATCCCCCGCTGGCTACATCTTCCCGGTCGCAGCCATGAAGAAGACCGGGCTGGACGCGACAACCGACATCGAGACGGTGCAGGTCACGGCCAACGACGCGAGCGTTCTCGCGGTGTACAACGGGGACGCCGAGGTCGGCACAAGCTACTGGGATGCCCGCGAGGTCGTCGCCGGGGACACCCCCGACGTCGGCGAGAAGGTCGTCGTCTTCGCGCTGACCGAGGAGATCCCGAACGACGGAGTCTCGCTGTCGAGCAACCTCTCCGAAGAGTGGCAGACGAAGATCGCTGACGCGCTCAAGGACTTCGCCTCCACCGACGAGGGTGTCGAGGCGCTGCAGGCGATCTACCAGATCACCGGTCTCGTCGACGCAGATCCGGAGAGCCTGCAGAAGACTCAGGAAGCCGCGAAGTCCATCGGGCTCGGCTAGACGGATGTGATGGAGAGGAGAAACGTGAACGACACGGCGAGGACGGGAGCCGGCATCCGATTCGACGGAGTCGGTGTCACATACCCCAACGGATACAGCGGTCTGACGGACGTCTCCCTCTCCATCGAGCCGGGCGAGATGGTCGCGATCGTCGGTCTCTCGGGAGCGGGGAAGTCCACGCTCATCCGGGCGATCAACGGGCTCGTGCCCATCACGTCCGGCCAGATCACCGTCGGCGACGTCGGTCTGCGGGGACTCCGCGGCCGGGGTCTCCGGCAGCTGCGAAGCGAGATCGGCATGGTCTTCCAGAGCTTCAACCTTGCCAAGCGGACGACCGTGCTGAACAACGTGCTCATGGGGCGCCTGCACCACACCTCCGCGTGGCGGACGCTTCTCGCCGCGTGGTCGAAGGACGACGTCGAGCTCGCGATGCAGGCGCTCGAGCGCGTCGAGATCGTGCAGAAGGCGTACTCGAACGCGGCGGAGCTCTCCGGAGGGCAGCAGCAGCGAGTGGCAATCGCGCGGGCGCTGGCACAGAAGCCGCGCGTCATTCTAGCCGATGAGCCGACGGCATCCCTCGACCCGCCCACCTCGCACGTCGTCATGCGCGACCTGCAGCAGATCAACGAGGAGCTCGGCATCACGGTCGTCGTGAACCTGCACTTCCTCGACCTCGCGCAGCGCTACGGCCAGCGGCTCATCGGTCTGCGCGGCGGCGAGGTCGTGTACGACGGCCCCGGCTCCGGCGCAGATGAGAGCGTCTTCGAGTCGATCTACGGTCGCTCGCTCACGGCGGAGGACGTGCTCGACTCGCGGGTGACGCCGTGACGACGGCCCGCATCGACGCGCGCCCGCGCAAACCCGTCACCTGGCCGCGGACCCTCGTGGTCGTCGCGGTGATCGCCGCCATCACCGCGTGGTCGGCGATGGCGATCGATGTGAACTCGGGCGCGCTGATCCAGAACGCCACGAACGCGGCGAACACGCTCGTGCAGCTGGTTCAGCCCGACTACTCGTTCATCGTGCAGACGCTGCCCGCCGTGCTCGAGACCGTCGAGATGGCCGTGATCGGCACAGCGGTGAGCATCATCATCGCCCTGCCGGTGTCCTTCCTCGCCTCGCGCGCGACCAACCCGAACGGCGTCGTCTTCGGCATCGTCCGATTCATCATGAACGTGGTTCGGAGCATCCCCGACCTTCTCTACGCGGCGATCTTCGTGACCGTCGTCGGCACCGGGGCGCTCTCGGGCATCATGGCGCTCGTCCTGTTCAACCTGGGCATCATGGTGAAGCTCATCTCCGAGGCGCTCGACGGCCTCGACCGCGGCGGGCAGGAGGCCGCGCTCGCCGCCGGGGCGACGTGGCTCAAAGCGAACCGCAGCGCCATGCTCTCCGAGGTCGCGCCGAGCTACATCTCGCAGACGATCTACGTGCTCGAGCTGAACATCCGCGCGTCGGCCGTGATCGGTCTCGTCGGCGCCGGCGGACTCGGAATGCTGATCGACAAGGTCAGAACCTTCTACCAGTACCACTACCTCAGCACGGTGATCCTGGAGATCCTCGTGCTCGTGATCGCCCTCGAGCTGCTCAGCTCGTACGCCCGGAAGAAGCTCGTGAAATGACCGCGACACACGTGTCCACCGGCATCCCGTGTCAGACCCAGCTGCGACCCCGCAAATCCGTGCGATACATGCGCACCGTCGTCTGGACGGTGTGCACGATCGTGGTGGTCGCCGCCTTCTGGAGCGTCGATATCTCGTGGCAGGCGCTGCTCGACATGCCGCAGAGGCTGGCCAAATACCTCGGTCTGATGTTCCTGCCGCCCGCGTGGGAGAAGTTCCCCGAGGCGCTCTCCGCCACCATGCTCTCGGTCGCGATGGCCTGGTTCGGCACGCTGATCGGCATCATCATCTCCTTCCCGCTCAGCCTGCTCGCCGCGCGCGGACTCATGCCCGCCGTCGTGCGCTGGCCCGTACGGGGCATCTTCGCCGTGCTGCGCGCTGTGCCCGAAGTCGTGATCGCGGTGCTCATGCTCTCCGTGACCGGACTCACCGCGTTCACCGGTGCCCTCGCGATCGCGCTCGGCTCTATCGGAACCCTCGGCAAATGGGGATACGAGAGTTTCGAATCCGTCGACCGCGGCGCGATCGAGGCCGCGACCGCCGCCGGAGCGTCGAAAGCGCAGATCATGCGCTGGGGTGTGTGGCCGAACTCGAAGCCCGACGTGCTCGCGTTCTGGCTGTACCGATTCGAGATCAGCGTGCGCGCCTCGGCGATCCTCGGGCTCATCGGCGCGGGCGGCATCGGCAAGATGCTCGTAGACAACATCCAGTTCCGTGTGTGGGACGTCGTGGGGATGCTGATGATCGTCGTCGTCGTTGTCACGATGATCATCGACCAAATCTCGGGTCTTGTACGCATCCGCATCATCAGCGGCAGGTGGGAACTGCCCATCGTGAGTGCGTTCCGACGTCGCTCGGCTGAACGCGCGCGCCGGGAGTCTACGGAACTCAGGGCGACGCAGGGCGACGTCACCGGTGATCGATAAGGTGATCGCGTGATGAAAAAACTCGAGCGGCCGATGCGGATCCTGCACATCTCCGACACGCACATCTTCGGCGACGACACACTGCACTACGGCGTCGTCGACACAGCGGCGGCACTCACGCGCACCCTCGAGCGCGCGTCGTCGATCGAAGACATCGACGTCGTGCTGCTGAGCGGAGACATCTCCGATGACATGACTGCCGCCTCGTACGAGCGCGTGCGCGCCATGGTGGAGCCGTGGGCTGCCGAGCGCAGCGTGCCCGTGCTCTACGCGATGGGCAACCACGATAGAGCGGCCGAGTTCGAAGAGGTGCTCGGCGACCGCACCGGCGTCCTGGAGGTACGCGGTGTGCGGATCATCCGGCTCGATTCTGCGGTGCCGGGTGCCGGCTACGGCGAGGTCGGAGCGGAGCAGATCGAGATGCTGCGGTGCGAGCTCGCCGCGGCATCCGGGCCGAGCATCGTCGTTGTGCACCACCCGCCGACACCCGCATACGGGCCGCTGCTGAAGGCGCTTGAGCTGCAGGATGCCACGGAGCTCATCGCGGCCTGCGCCGAGGGATGCGCCACGGCCGTGCTCAGCGGTCACTACCATCATCCGCTCGTCGCGATCGAGCAGGGGGTGCCGGTCATCGTGGCACCCGGCGTCGCCAACACCTCTGACGCCTGCCCGCCCGCAGAGCACGAGCGCGCGACGGTCGGCTCGGGCTTCGCGATCGTCGACGTTCCGGCACTCGGAGCACCGACGGCGACGTTCTTCTCTGCGCCCTCAGCGGGTGACGGAGCGGAGATCTTCGACCTCGGGCCCGAGGAGGTCGCGCGCATTGCGGCGGCCGCTGGTCCCCGGCAGCCGCAGAACGCCGTCAGAGACGCCGTGACCGGGGCCGCGGCCCACGAAACCGGACCAGGGGCATGACTCCCACCAAGCCGGGCGAGGTCATGGCCACGATCCGGACCCTACTTCCCTCTCTTCTTCCGACGGAGCGCGCGGTCGCGACAGTGCTGCTCGAGCGCTCGGGCGACATCGTCGAGCTCAGCTCTCAGCAGGTCGCGGATGCCGCGGGCGCCTCGCGCGCCACCGTGGTGCGCACTTGCCAGAGCCTCGGTTTCACGGGCTACCAGCAGCTGCGGGTTCTCCTCGCGCGCGATGCCGCCTACCAGTCGCAGCCTCAGGCCGCCCCTGCGTCAGGGGCCGCGGGAATCGTGGGCGAGACCTTCCGCCACGTCGGAGCGGGTATCGCGAATATGACGGCGCTGCTCGATGACGCGTCGCTCGAGAAGGCCGTCGAGGCGCTTGCGACGGCCGGCCGCGTGATCGCCTGTGGCAACGGGCTCTCCGCGCCGCTTGCCCTCGACGTCGCCGCGCGGTTCACGAGCATCGGTCGGCCGACCGAGGCACCTCTTGACGTGATCGGTCAGCAGATCGCCGCGCGCCTGCTGTCGGCATCCGATGTTCTTCTCGCCATCAGCGGCAGCGGCGCGAACGCCTCGACGCTCCGCATCGCCCAAGCCGCGGCCGACGCCGGAGCGACGGTCGTCGCTATCACAGCCTTCGCACGCAGTGCACTCACGCAGATCGCCGACGCCAGCCTCGTCGTCACGATGCCCGACGTCACCTTCCGCGAGGAGATCACGCTCGCGTCCCGGCTGCCGCAGGCGATCCTCGTTGAGGGGCTCGTCGCGGCGCTGACCCACCGCCTCGGCGACGACGCGACCAAGGCCAAGGCACTCGCGCTCGACGCGATCAGCGACAATCTTGCGGAATGATGCCGCCGGGCGGCACGCGAACGTGGCCTTTCGCCGGAACCGTGGCACACTAGCTCCGTTGTCCCGTTCAACGGAAGGAACCCGCTTCGATGTCCGACAGCGCGTCTGCGCGCAGCATCGCCCTGCTCGGCAGCAGCGGCGGCAACCTGCGCAGCCACGGAGGCGACAACCCTGACCGGGTGCTTCGCGATGTCGTGAGGCAGGCGGATGCCGCGGGCTTCACCATCGCCGCGGCTCAGTTCGTCGCCGCCGATACATCGATGGATCAGGTGTCTCCCGAGACGCCGGCGGCTCTCTGGAGCCTCGTCGACGGCACGCCGACCGAAATTGCGAAGGGAACTCTGTCGGAGGTCAACACCGCCGCACGCGAGATGGATGCGTCGATCGCGAACCACGTCGCCGCGGGCGAGATCGACGGGCTCATCCTCATGAGCGCCGACCCCAGCGACACGAACGAGCGCACGATGGTCGCCGCCGCCGCGAAGGAGATCCCGGCCGCGGGAACCGGCGGCACCTCGATCGCCGCGGCGCAGCGCCTCGGCGTCAAGCTCGTCGCGGCCTCCGGCACCACCGGGACAACGAGCACAACCCGCGCGGTCTCCTACATCTCCGGCCTCGCGCGGTACTGGAAGCTCCCGTACCACCCGTCGCTCGGCGGCAGCACTGCGCCCCAAACGGCGACGCCATCGTCTGAGTCGATCTGGAAGCGCATCAGCATCCGCGGCATCATGGTCGGCAGCATCCCCGCTTTCATCGCGCTCGCACTCGTGCTCGCGGTCAGCAAGATCCCGATTCTGTCGGGCCTCACCCCGGTCTTCGACACACTGATCGCGGGCCTGCCGATCGTGGTCTCCGCCGTCGCCGCTCGCAAGGTCTCGGGGCTCGGCGAAGTCGGCCTGGTCGCGGGAGCTGTCGCCGGCATCCTCGCCGCCGAAGGTGGGCTGCTCGGCGGTCTCGTCGCCGGAATCATCGCGGGTCTCCTGAGTGCCTGGATCCTCAAATGGACTCTCGCCCGCGGCTTTCCCGCCACGACCGCGAACATTGTCACGGGAGCCATCGCGGGCCTTGTTCCGGGGCTCCTCGTGTACTTCGCCCTCGCACCCTTCACGGATGCTCTGGGGCTCTACGTCAAGGAGGGCATCCAGTGGGCCGTGGGCGTCAACCCGGCGCTCGCCGGAACGCTCGCGGGCCTCGCGATCTGGCCCGCCATCATCGGGGGCGTCTACCACTCGGTGATCCTTCCGCCCGTTCTCCTCGAGATGGGGGAGAAGGGGTACAGCTTCTTCGGTGCGATCGACATGGTCTCGCTCGTCATGGTCTCGCTCGGCATCACGCTCGCGAACGTCATCGTGCCGCGCACGAGTGGAGAGCGCGCTCTCGCGGGCTCGGGCGCCGCCGTCAACTTCTTCTTCGGCACGTTCGTCGAGGCCTCGTACCCGTTCATGTTCGGTGACAAGAAGGTCTTCGGCATCGCGTTGGTCGCTGCGACGGCGGGCGGCGCGGTCGTCGGGCTCACTGGGGCGGAGGCGACTGCCTACCTGCCCGCCGTGGTCGCTCCGTTCGTGTCAACGACGGCCGCGGGCATGACCCTCTCGATGATCTGCGGCTTCGCCGTCGCCTTCGGGCTGACGCTTCTCGTCGGGCTCGCCCATCGCCGAGCTCAGCGTTCCGCGGCGTAGAACGCAGGAGTAGCCTTGGCGCATGGCGACGACCCACAGCCCCGACCGTCTGGCCGCATTCACCGACGCGATCGTGGCGATCGCCATCACGTTGCTCGTGCTGCCGCTTGTCGACGCGGCATCCGATGAGATCAACGAGGGCTCGACGTTCGTCGCCTTCTTCACGGACCACTGGGGGCAGTTCGTCAGCTTCCTCATCAGCTTCGCGGTGATCGCGCGCATGTGGGCGGGCCATCACCGTCTGTTCGAGCATCTGCGCAGCTATACGCCGCGCATCTTCATGCTCACGATCCTGTGGTCGTTCACCATCGTGCTGCTGCCGCTGCCGACCGCGATGACGGCGAACTTCGCGATCGAGCCGGGTGTGATCGCGTTCTACATCACGACCATGGCGGTCAGCAGCCTCACGCTCACGCTGCTCGTCCTCACGATTCGAGGGTCGTCGAGCGAAGACCCCGAGAACCCCGTCCCCGTGGGCGTCCTCATCAACAGCGCGTTGACGACCGCACTGTTCATCGTGGCGCTCATCGTCGGCAGTCTCGTGGTCGTGATCAACTACTTCGCCCTGTTCCTCCTCGTTCTGAGTTGGCCCATCAACAAGATCATCGACGCGCGGATGAACCGCGATGGAGAACCCGGGTCGCGAACGGCAGGCAAGCAGGCGTAATCTTGTTTCCCGGCCGCTGACGCCCCGCACGAAAGGTTCCATTGATCGACGAATGTAGGCACGGCTTCGACCCGCAGCTGTGCGCGATCTGCAATCCCCCCAAAACCCCCGAACCCGCGAAGCGAACCACTCGCACCTCGCGCACCACCACATCCTCCCGCTCCTCGTCACCGCGCAGTTCATCAGCCCGGAAGCCGGTGCGCATCGAGCAGCAGCGTCTGTTCCACGTGACGCACACGACGAACCTCCCCTCGATCTTCGCGAACGGAATTCTGAGCGACGAGCGTCTCGGTGATGCAGACATGGATGCCGTGCGGCTCTCGTCCGACGAGAACCGCGCTGCCCGGCGCCGCATCACGATCGACGCCCCGGTCTCGGCATACGTCCCGTTCTTCCTCTCGCCCGACGCCGCTGTGTGGAGCAGCCTCCGCGGGCGCGAGCCGAACGTGCGGCTTGACCCTGAGCTGCTTCGCGCTTCGCCCAACGACTTCGTGATGCTCGTCGCGACGGTCTCCAGCATCCGCGCCCTCGACACCGAGCTCGTGGTCGCCGACGGCGACGCGGCGGCGGGGCTGACACGCTTTGGTGACGGCAGCGACGCTGACCGTCTGCTGGCGCGCTTCGCTCTCGACGAGAGCGGTGAGCAGCTGCTCGTCGCCGAGGCGCTTGTCCGCGATGAGGTGCCGGTGTCCGCGATCAATGTGATCGGGGTCTCGAGCATCAAACAGCGCGAACGCGTCAAGGGGATGCTGGCCGAGGCCGGGCTCCGCACGAAGGTCGCGGCCTACCAGCCCTGGTTTAAGGGCTGAGCTGCTTTTCTCCATGTGAAACGCAGACCGTGCATCAGGTAGGAGATGCGTCACGAAGAAGGACGTTCTGAGCGGTTTCGTCCTCCCCCCCTGTGACGCATCTCCTACTTTGTGCACTCCGGTGTCAACGATGGATGCCGTCGGGGAACGTGATGGGTCTGGTGCTCACAGGAGATCGGCGCTGAAGGGCCCAGTGCCGTCGACCGTGAGAGCATGTTCGTCCGGCTGCGGCGGTTCGAATCCGTCGAAGTACTGCTCCGCGATCTCACGCGAGAGCACGAAGCTGTCGGGCCCCGGCTTCCGCTGAGTCGCGCGAGCGCACGCGGTCTCGCGGTCGACCCGCACATAGACAAGTTCGGGAGTCACTCCCGGCGCCAGCACAGCACGCCACTCGTCGCGCATGCGCCGCGACCAGAATGCGAAGTCAAGAACGACATCGCCTCCGGCATCCACGATCTCGAGCAGCCGCTTTCGCAGCACATCACGGATGCTCTCGGCTGCCGCATCGGGAATCGGCATGTGCCGAAAACCCCGCTGCCAAGCCTCGACGTCGATGGAGAGCACAGTGAAGCCGCGCTCGGCGAGCAGGCTGGCGAACCGGGACTTGCCCGACCCGGCGGGGCCGCACATGAAGATGACGCGACTCATTCGCCAAGGCTACCCGCGCTTGGCCCTGGTGGCTGTGAAGGTCGTACGTGCATCAGGTAGGAGATGCGTCACGAAGTAGGACGTTCTGAGCGTTTTCGTCCTCCCCGGTGACGCATCTCCTACTCTGTGTGCTCGGCGGTGACGAGCGGGTCGGGCTCCTGCGTCAGATCGACGACCGTGCCGCCCCGCAGCCCCTCGACGGGGAAGCCGTTGCGCACCCAGTACTCGTAGCCGCCAATCATCTCGCGCACGTCGAACCCGCGCTCGAGCAGCACGCGCGCGGTGTGCGTCTCGCCGTTGCAGCCGGGGCCCCAGCCATACACGATCAGCGGTCGATCGCGCAGCTCATCGAGATCGGCATCCAACCGCGTCGATGGCAGGTGAACGGCACCCGTGACATGCCCGTGGTCCCACGAGAGCTGCTTGCGGGTGTCAACGATCACCGCGCCACCAGCTTGAGCCTCCCGCGCCGCGACGATGTCGATCTCGAACGCGAGCCGTGCCTCCACATGGGCAAGGCGGGCACGGATGCTGTCAGACAGCGCCCCGTGCGCGTCTGCGCGCTCCATCAGCGCTTCAGCAGCTCGGCGAGGCGCGGCAGCTGAGTCTCGTCTTCGAGGGCCGAACCCACCGCGACGACGCGGACGCCGGCATCGAGGAAGTCGCCCGCGTTTCCGGCATCCATTCCCCCTGTCGCCACGAACTTCGCGCTGGGGAAGGGCCCGCGCATCGCGCCGAACCACTTTGTGCCCAGCAGTGATGCGGGGAAGGCCTTGAGCCAGGTCAGGCCCTCCTTCATGGCGAGCTGCACCTCGCTCGGGGAGGCGACGCCCGGCAGCGGCGGCAATCCCGCATCGACCGAGGCCCGCACGACCTCGGGATCGAAGCCAGGACTCACCGTGAACTGGGCTCCCGCTGCGGCGGCCTGCGCAACGTGCTCGACCGACACGACGGTGCCGGCGCCCACGCTCTTGCCGCGCTCGCGACCGGCTTCGGAGACGACGCGGAGCGCCTCGATGTCATCCGCCGACTGGATGGGAAGCTCCACCACGTCGATGCCGAGGTCCCACGCGGCCGTTGCCACGGAGAGGCTGCGTTCTACGCCCATTCCGCGCATGATCGCCATGAGTGGAGCATCCGCGAAGAGGTCGTCGAAGTGTGCGTTGTCTGCCATGAGGTGTCCTTTTTATCGTGTCGGTCAGACGGGCGTCTCGTCGATGAAGTCGGTGGTCGAGCGCAGCACGAGGCAAGCTCGGTGGTGGCCTGCGGCCAGTCGCTCGGATGCCTCTCCGCCGGCGAGCTCGGAGGCGAGGTAGCCGGCGGCGAACGCGTCTCCGGCCCCGACAGCCTCGACCACCTCGGTGGGGTTCGCCGGGACGAACGTCTTCTCGTCGCCGTGGAACTCGGTGGCGCCCACGTCGCTGTCCTTCACGACGACGCGCCCTGGCTCGGGCAGCAGGTCGCGCACCGCCTCAGGGGTGTCGCAGCCCCACAGGGTCTCGGCCTCGTCGAGCCCGACGAACACGATGTCGGCGCGGCGCGCGAGCGAGCGCAGCACGGGGGCCGCGATGCCCTGCTGCCAGAGCGAAGCACGGTGGTTGACGTCGAAGCTCAGCAGGCCCGTGCCTTCGGCGACGCGGTCGATCACGTTGTCGACGAGTGCCGCGCAGCTCGAGGAGAGCGCTGGGGTGATGCCGGAGAGGTGCACGATCTCGGCGGATTCGAGCGGAACGTCGATCACCGATGCCGGCCCCATGCGGGAGGCGGCGGATCCGGCGCGGTAGTACAGAACGCCGTTGCCCGGGTCTTTGAAGTAGACGCCCGTCGGCGCATCGGCATCCGTTGTGATCCATCGAGTGTCGACGCCTCGTCGCGCGATCGTGGCGCGCAGCCGCTCGCCGAGTGCGTCGTCGCCGAGGGCGCTCACCCAGGCTGACCGGATGCCGAGGTGCGCGAGATGCGACGCGAGGTTCGACTCTGCTCCGCCGGCGTCGAGCCTGAAGTCGACGGCGGTCGCAAGCGGATCGGGCGTCGCCGGAGTGACGAGCACCATGGTCTCGCCGATGGTGATCAAGCGCGGGGCGTCCTCTGCGGTCATGCCTCCATAATGCACTCCATGTGCGACACTCGCAAAGACAGTTGCACTAAATGCACACTGCGCGTCTTCGTTGTCTTGCGTCAGCGGTACTGCGAGCGTAGCGTTGACTGAAGTCGCAACGGCATGTGCACAAAATGCACAGCCACTGCTGTCCGTAATCGCTGACCGCCGAGTGGGATTCATGACGACACTGAAACTGGACGACCTGGCCGACGAACGCCTCACCGCGCGACACAAGGGCCTTCCTGACCGCGCCGCGGGGCTCACCGTGCGAGAGTTCCTCGACTCCGACCCGCGACTCGGCGAGTTCTGGACTCCGCTGGTCGCCCTCGACGACGACGCGATGCGCAGCAACCTCGAGGTCATGCGCGAGTGGACGTCGAGCCGCGGTCTCGAGCTGATGCCGCACGGCAAGACGACCATGGCTCCCGCTCTGTGGCAGCGTCAGCTCGACGTCGGCTGCACCGGCATCACCCTTGCGACCATGGGCCAGGTGCGCACCGCTCGCACGTTCGGGCTCAACTCGATCATGCTCGCGAACTCAGCGGTGGATGCTCGGTCGCTGCGCTACCTCGTGGAGCAGCTCGGCGACGCAGAGTTCCGCTTCGTGTGCTGGGTCGACTCGGTCGAGACGGTCGAGGCGATGGAGCGCGGGCTGGACGGCGTCGCGCTGCCGCGGAAGATCGACGTGTGCGTCGAGCTCGGGCAGGACGGCGGGCGCACGGGGGCGCGCACCATCGAGGGCGCCGTCGAGATCGCGCGTCGCGTCGCGGCATCCGATGTGGTTCGCCTTGCTGGCGTCAGCGGCTACGAGGGCAGCCTCGGGCACGACCGCTCTGCGGCATCCGTCGACGCTGTTCGCACCTACCTCGAACGGCAGGTCGAACTGCACCGCGCGCTCGGCGACCTGTACGACGAGGGTGACATCTACGTGACGGCGGGTGGCAGCGCCTACTTCGACATCGTGGCCGACGTCTACGCCGGGGCGATGGATGACGAGCGCGTGCACTGGACGCTGCGCTCCGGCGCGTACATCACCCACGACGACGGCTTCTACCGCGGCATCTCGCCCCTCGATGAAGCGGGCCACGACGTGGCGAACCCGCTGCGCTCCGCCATGCTGGGCATCGCGCGCGTGCTCTCGCACCCCGAGCGCGGGCTCGCGCTCATCGACGGTGGCAAGCGCGACTTTCCGTTCGATGAGGGCCTGCCGATTCCGCGCCGCATCGCCGACGATCTCGGTGCCGACTGGCGTGACCTCGCCGGAGCGGAGATCAGCGCGATGAACGATCAGCACAGCTACCTCACGCTGAGCGAGCAGGATGCCGCGATCGGCGACGTCGTTGCCCTCGGACTCTCGCACCCCTGCACGGCGTTCGACAAGTGGCACTTCCTGCCGGTCGTCGCCTCGCGCGACTCCGACCGCGTGGTCGACCTCGTGCGCACGTTCTTCTGATCAACACCAACCGGAGCAAGGAGCACCTGTGCGCACCATCCTTCAGGGCGGAACCATCATCGACGCCGACGGGCAGCGCCGCGCCGACGTCGTCATCGAGGGCGAGACGATCGTCGAGATCGCTGAGGATGCCGCTCGGCCGGACGACCGCGTGATCGACTGCACCGGGCGCTACGTGCTGCCCGGCATCATCGACGCGCACTCGCACGTCGACGGGCTCCTGACCGATGATGACGTTCAGCGCGCGCAGCTCCGGCAGGGGGTGACGAGCATCATCGCGGGGCAGGACGGCGTCTCATACGCCCCCGGCGACGGCGCCTACGGCAGCGAGTACTTCGCCGCCATCAATGGGCCGCACCCCACCTACTCCGGGGGAGGCGTCGCCGAGTTCCTCGCCAACGCTGACGGCACCTCGCGCCTCAACGCGGCGTACCTCGTGCCCGCCGGAACCGTGCGCTGGGAGGTCTGCGGGCGCGCGACGTCCCCCGCGACCGAGCACGAGCGCGCGGCGATGGCCGAGCTCGTCGCACAGGGGATGCGCGACGGGGCTGTCGGCCTGTCGACCGGGCTCGACTACGTTCCCGGCATCTTCGCCACCGCGGACGAGATCGCGGCGCTCTGCGAACCGGTCGCCGCGTCCGGCGGGGTCTACGTCAGCCACATGCGCGGCGGGTACGAGGCGAGCTCGGCGGAGGGGATCGACGAGATCACGCAGATCGCCCGCTCTGCCGGCATCCGCGTGCATGTCTCGCACTTTCACGCCGAGGCGCACATCGTGCTCGGCCAGCTCGACGCTCTCGCCGAGCGCGGTGTCGACGCGACGTTCGACGCCTACCCATACACGCGCGGCTGCACGCTCCTGGCAATGCCGCTGCTGCCACCCGAGCTCTCGGCGCAGCCGGTCGTCGATGTCGTCCACACCATCACGGATGCTGCCGAGCGCGAGCGTCTTCGGCGCGACTGGTTCCCCGAGGTCGACCGAAAGGCGAGTCTCGGACCGGAGTGGCCGAGCATGATCACGCTCGCGCACATCGCCGCGGACGAGTACGCGTGGGCGCACGGACTGACGGTGAAGGATGCCGCAGAGCGAGCCGGCGTGGACGCCATCGACTTCTCGCTCGACGTGCTCGCGGCATCCGCTCTTCAGGTCAACGCGGTCATGGCCGTGCGCTACGACCGCCCGGTCTCGGAGCTCGCGCAGATCTTCGCGCACCCCGCGCACATGGGCGGCTCCGACGGAATCTTCATCGGGGGCCACCCACACCCGCGGGCTCGCGGCACGTTCGCCCGGTACCTGCGGGAATACGTGCGCGAGACCGGCACGTGGTCGTGGTCGGATGCCGTGAAGCATCTCTCCTCCGGGCCGGCGGAGCGCTTCGGGCTCGGCCGCCGTGGCCGCATCGCGCCGGGCTGGGTCGCGGACCTCATCGTGGTGGACCCCGAGAAGGTCGCGGACACGGCCACGTACGACGCTCCGCTCGGCGAAGCGATCGGAATCGACGACGTGCTGGTCGCCGGCGTTCCGGTGCTCGCGGGCGGCGAACTTCAGCAGGCGACGCCGGGGCGCGGTCTGCGTCACGCCGACGAGCGGTAGAGTCATGCAGCATCCTGTGCCCAGTCTTCGAGCGCACGTGCGGTGTGGAGCGGATCAGCGTTCTGCGCCCGCGCGTCGCCATGACCCACGTCAAACCACGACACCACCTGAGGAGCCGCCATGTCGCAGAGTGTGAAGCGTGCCGCGCGCATCATCGACTCGATCGCGGAGCAGCCGAAGACCGTGGTGCAGCTGGCCGAAGAGTTCGAGCTGCACCGGTCGACGATGTTCCGTGAGCTGCAGGCGCTCGAAGAGGTCGGCTATGCGCGGCGGCGGCGCGACGGCACGTACTCGCTCGGCTTCCACCTGGTCGCACTCGCGCAGACGTCGCTCGAGAGCATCGACCTGCGCGAAGTCGCGGCGGACCACCTGCGGCGGCTACACCGCACGGTCGGCAACACCGTGCACCTCGGCGCCCTCATGGAGAACTCGATCATCTACGTCGACAAGGTCGAGGATGCCAGCGGCGTGCGAATGTACTCGCGCGTGGGCGCCCCCGTGCGGCTGCACTGCAGCGGCGTCGGCAAAGCGGTGCTCGCGAATCTCGACCAGGCGCAGCGAGATGCGCTGCTCGCCACGACGGACTGGAAACGCTACACCGACACGACGATCACGAACCGCGCTGAGCTCGACGCCGAGCTTGCCCAGATCGCCGAGCAGGGCTGGGCGGCCGACGACGGCGAGTTCGAGGACTTCGTGAACTGCGTCGCTGTGCCGATCGTGACGTCTGCGGGTGTGGTCGGGGCACTGTCGCTCACGGCGATCCGCATGGTGCAGGACCTCGAGCAGCTGAAGACGCGCATTCCTCTCATGCAGCAGACCGCGGCGCGCATCGCACGCGAGCTCGGCTGAGCGCACCGCTGGCTCCGTGACCGCGCGTCTGCGGCACCGTGGAGCGCGCCTCCATGCCTCGATCCTTTGCGGCCCGGGGTGCACCTCTCCGCGACAGAGCGGTCTGCGGTCATTAGAGCCTGCCGCGGCGGGCTCTGATGACCGCAGACCGCTCTCTCGTGTACGTCACCGGGCGCGTCAGGCGGCGACCGGGGCGCGTGGGCGACCGGCGCGTCAGGCGCGGAGCACGATCAGGCGGCGACCGAAAGCCGGAAGCCGCCCTCGTCGAGGATCTCCACGCACAGCTGGTCGAGGCTCGTCAGCACGAGGTCCGCGTCGAGCTGGTCGGGAGTGTGCGTTCCGGGCAGGGCGATGGTGAAGCAGCCCGCTGCCCGTGCGGCGGTCAGTCCCGCTGGGGCATCCTCGAATGCGACGCAGTCGCTCGGGTGAACGCCGAGACGCGCGGCGCCGGTCTCGAAGGGCTCGGGGTCGGGCTTGCCCGCGACCACGTCATCGAACGTGACGAGTGCATCGGGGCGCGGCAGCCCGGCGGCGTCGATGCGCACATCGGCGAGGGCTTGGGTGCATGAGGTGACGATCGTCCAGGCGTGCGGCGGCAGCGAGGCGAGCAGGTCGAGAGCTCCGGGCAGTGCGACGACGCCGTCGGTGTCCTCGATTTCGAGCTGAGTCACGCGGGCGAGAGCGGGCTCAACCTTGTCAGCGGGCAGGATGCTCGACAGGAGCTCCCGCGCCGGACGCCCGTGATGGTTGCCCGTGCCGAGGTCGGCCTGCACGCCCTGTTCTTCCGCCAGGCGGGTCCACGAGCGGATCACAGCGGGGGTGGAGTCGATGAGCGTTCCGTCCATGTCGAAGAGCGCGCCGCGAAAAACGCGTGTTTCAAGGGTCGATGTCGTGTCGAGGTCGAGCGTCACCTGAATCTCCGTTCGTCGATCTCGATCGTATCGATTCGAACCGCAGAAACCCTCAATCGGTGACGATCAGCGGCGCAGCAGCATCCTGCCGATCAACCCGACTGCGAGCACCGCGACGCCCGCCAGCAGACTCGGCCACGGCACGGCCGTCGCGAGCGCGACGCAGCCGACCATTCCGAGCGCCTGCAGCCATCGCGGGAAGCGCCGATTCTCGGAGCGTTGGGTCCACGCGGAGAGGTTCGCGATGGCGTAGTAGAGCAGCACACCGAAGCTCGAGAAGCCGATCGCGCCACGCAGGTCGACGGTGAGCACGAGTGTGATCGAGACGATGGCGAGTACGATCTCGACGCGGTGCGGCACTCGCCACTTCTCGTGCACGGCGGCGAGCGGGCGGGGGAGGTCTCCCTCGCGCGCCATCGAAAGTCCGGTGCGGCCGATTCCCGCCATGAGGGCGAGGAGAGCGCCGAGGGATGCCGCTGCCGCACCGATCTGCACGATGGGCTGAGCCCATGCGGGCGCTGCGTCGTGAAGGGGAGAGGCGGAAGCCGCGAGGGCGTCAGTTCCGAGCGAGCCGAGCACCGTGACAGCGACGAGCCCGTACACGACGATCGCGCCGAGAAGGGCGATCACGATCGCGCGCGGAATAGTGCGGACCGGGTCGCGCACCTCTTCACCCATCGTCGCGATGCGCGCGTACCCGGCGAACGCGAAGAAGATGAGGGCGGCGGACTGAAGGATGCCGTACGGACCAGAATCGAGGATGCCGTCGAGCGGTGCACTGGAACTCTCCGCCCGCGTCCCGATGAGCACGATCGCGAGGCAGAGTAGCACCACTGCGACGATGACGCGCGTGGCCAGCGCCGTGCGCGTGACGCCGAGATAATTGACGAGCGCGATGGCGGCGACCGCGAGGGCCGCGGCCGGTTTCTGCCACGGCTCGGGGGCGACGTAGGCCGCGAAGGTGAGCGCCATCGCCGCCGTGGACGCGGTCTTTCCGTTGAGAAAGCACCATCCCGCGGCGAATCCCCACCACGGGCCCAGCTGCGCGCGGCCGTAGGCGTACGTTCCGCCGGAGACGGGGTGCTGCGCGGCAAGCTGCGCCGACGAGGTCGCATTGCAGAACGCGACGACCGCGGCGAGGCCGAGGCCGATGAGCAGTCCCGTTCCGGCGGCGCGGGCAGCGGGGGCGAAGACCGCGAACACACCGGCGCCGATCATCGAGCCGAGGCCGATGACGACGGCATCCGTCAGCCCGAGCCGACGCGCGAGAGTGCTCATGGTGTGAACAGTATGTCGCTCAGGTGTCCAGTTGGAAACACCGGATGCCTCAGGCCGCGCCGCCGGAGGGGCGACGATCAGGAGTGCGCCGTGTATCCGTAGAGATCGGACTGGGCGCCGTTCACCCAGAGCTCCGGTCCCTCGGGCGTTGCAGCACGAAGCGTGCGGTTGTATGCCTCGTCGACGACCGTGCTCTCGATCCCCCGTGACCGCAGGCGTTCGGCGACGGCCTCCAAGTCGCCGCGGTGTTCGAACGACAGGCCCACGCGGTCGGCAACGGGATTGGAGGCCGAACCGAGATCGTGAAGCGCGACGCTGCCGCCGCCGTCGGCGCTGAACTCCGCCCATCCGTCGGAGTCGGACGTGATGCGCAGCTGCAGCCCGACCGCGGCGAGCACGCGGGAGGCACCCTCGACGTCTGGCGTGAAGATGAGCGGTTCGATCGTGACGTCGCCCTCGGGCGCACGTGCAGAGCCGACCGCGGCATGGATCGTCGCGTCGGCGTCGACCGCGATGGCAAGGGTCGCGCCGATGCCCTCCATCTCGCCGCGCGTCACCGCGATGCCCTCGTCGGAGAGTCGAGCCTCCAGGGCGTCAAGCTGGGAATCGTCGCGGACGAGCATCCAGATCTCTGCCGTGCCCGCGAGCGGATCGCCGGGGTCGACGCCGTGCACGGCGAGCATGCCGTCTCCGTCGAACTCCGACCAGGTGTCGCTCGGCTCGCCGTGCGGCCGCAGACCGATGCCCTCGGCGAGTGCGTGCCAGGCGTGTGGATGCCGTGTGAACTGAATCGTCTGGATGCTGCTCATCGGTCGTCCTCCTCGATGTAGTCCGTCATGATCCGCTCGACGAGGGCTGACAGCGACGTCCCCTCATCGATCGCCGCGTGTTTGATCTGCTTCACGAGCGTGGCCGGAAGGTACACATTGAACTGCACCTTGGCGTCCTTTGCTTCTATCATGCTAGCAATCTAAGGTTTGTCGACGGCGGTGTCAAGGTACGGTGTGCGAACCTTGCGGAACAGGGATGTCGGAGCGACCCGGTAGCGTCGAAGCATGCGCCTTCTGCACACCTCCGACTGGCACATCGGACGCACCTTCCACGGGCATCCGACCCTCGACGCCCTCGACGGCGTGCTCGAGGCTCTGACGACACTCGTGCGCGAGAACGACGTCGACGCGGTGATCGTCGCCGGCGACGTCTTCGATTCCGCGACGCCCTCTGCTGACGCCTATCGTCTGCTCACGCGCGCACTGACGCGACTGCGTGAGACCGGGGCGGTCGTCATCGCGACCAGCGGCAATCATGACTCGGCTGCGCGGCTCGGGTTTCAATCTGAATTCGCGTCGCTTGCCAGCATCCATGTGCTCACCCGTGACGAGACCCTCGACATTCCCGTCACCCTGCGCGATGGCGACGGTCCCGTGCACGTCTACGGCATTCCGTACCTGGAGCCCGCGCTCATCCGGCACAAGCACCCGGAGGAGACCCTGCGCACGCACGCACAGGCGCTTGACTTCGCGATGCGCCGCATCCGCGCAGACCTCGCTGAGCGGGGCGGACGTTCCGTCGTGGTGTCCCACTGCTTCGCGCAGGGGGTGTCGGATGCCGCGAGCGACGTCGAGCGCGACATCACGTCCGGAGGCCTCGACCTGGTGCCGACGACCGTGTTCGAGGGGGTCGACTACGCCGCGCTCGGGCACATCCACGGCCGGGCACAGCTTGCCGAAGGCATCCGCTATTCGGGGGCGCCGCTGCACTACTCGTTCAGCGAGGCGGGCAAGCCGCGGGGCGCATGGCTGGTCGATCTTGATGGCTCAGGGCTGCGCGATGTGACGTGGCTCGACCTTCCGGTGCCGCGGCGGCTCAGCGTCGTGCGTGGCACGCTCGACGATCTCCTCACGGACGACGCCTATTCGGAGTTCGAGGACGACTGGGTGAGCGCTGTGCTGACCGACACCGTGCGACCGCTCGACGGAATGCGCAAGCTGCAGCGACGGTATCCGCACTGCGCCGCGATGGTGCACGAGCCCGCTGAGACGCACGACCACGGCACCACGAGCTACGCGCAGCGCGTGCAGGGGCGAAGCGACACTGATATTGTCGACGGGTTCCTCGAGTACGTGCGCAACGGTGAGGGAGCGAGCGAGGCCGAGGCGGAGATCGTGCGCGACATCATCGACGAGGCTCGTGCCGCGGAGGTGAGCGCGTGAAGATCAACAGGCTCCGCATCACCGGGTTCGGACCGTATCGGGAGACGCAGACGGTCGATTTCGACGCGTTCGACGATGACGGAATCTTCCTTATTTCGGGAAAGACCGGTGCGGGCAAATCGAGCATCCTCGACGCCATCGCGTTCGCGCTGTACGACAGCGTTCCGCGCTACGACGGCACCAAGGCTCGGTTGCGCAGCGACCACTGCGCGCCGACGGACGAAACGACCGTTGAGCTTGAGTTCACGGCGGGCAGCAACCGGTATCGCGTGACGCGCTCGCCGGAGTACGAGCGGCCGAAAGCGCGTGGCACCGGCATGACGACGCAGAAGCCGACCGCTCAGCTGGACGTTCAGCGCGGTGACACATGGGAGGGCATCGCGTCGCGACCCGTCGACGTCGGCACCGAGCTCAGCGAGATCGTCGGCATCAAGAAGGAGCAGTTCCTCCAGGTCATCCTGCTCGCGCAGAACCGGTTCCAACAGTTTCTGCTCGCGAACAGCCGCGACCGCGAAGCCGTGCTGCGGAGCCTCTTCGGCACGCGCAGGTTCGCCGACTACGAAGAGGCCGTGGCCGAACGGCGCCGCGACCTCGAAGCGAGACTGCAGTCGACGCGCGCCCGCACCGAGGGGCTGATTCAGGATGCTGCGCACCTCACCGGCGCGGAAGCACCCGAGAGCGACGCGATGGCCTGGCTCGAGCAGCAGGTTCTCGACCTCGGCGCCACGCTCGCGACCGCGGTCAGCGACGCGCGCGCTGCTGACATCGTCCAGAAGGATGCCGAGACACGACTGACCGAGGCTCGAGAGCTGCACCGACGGCAGACTCGCCTCGCAGACGCGCGGCAGAAGAAGACCGAGCTTGATGCCGCTGACGCCGAGATCCAGCGTGCGCGGGGCGACGTGCAGGTCGCCGAGGCCGCTGCGCGGGTCACGCCGTACCTCGACGCTGAGGGCACAGCACGTGAGGCGTATACGCGAGCCGAGGAGCGGGCGGTCGCCGCTCGAACCGCGATGACACGGGCGAGCGGAGACCTGGGGTCGGATGTTCTGGCCGCCGAAGACGGCTCGGCGTTCGACGTTGCTTCGGCCGATTCTGCGCGGCTCTCGTCGTTCGCGGAACGGCTGGCCGGTGTGCTTGCCCGGCTCGACGACGCGCTGCAGCAGGAGAAACGGATTCCCGCTCTTGACGAGGAGGCGGACCGCGCTGCGCGTCAGGCAGCCGCCGTCGCTGACAGGCGGGACGCCCTCGCGGCCCGTCTGGCTGAGCTGCCGACGCTGATCACCGCCGCGAGCGATGAACTGACTGCGGCGCGCGTCGCCGCCTCCGGCGAAGACGCCGCTCGGGCTGACGTCGAACGACTCGAACGTGCGCGAGACGCCGCAGAGAATGTCGTCCGCCTCGACACAGAGCTCGAGGCGGCGCAGCAGCGAGAGGTTGATGCGGTGCGAGCCAACACCGAGGCGTCGCGAAAGCTGCAGCACCTGCTCGATGCGCGGCTCGCGGGTCACGCTGCCGAGCTCGCCGCCGAACTGGTCGAGGGGGAGCCCTGCGCGGTCTGCGGTGCGACGCAGCATCCCTCACCCGCTGTTCACGATGCAGAACGCATCACCGAAGACGACATCGAAGCCGCACGTGACGAACTGACGCGGTGTGAGGATGCCAAGGCGGCAGCGGCCCGCACGGTCACCTCTCTGCAGACCGAACGAGCCGAGCAGAACGCGATCGCCCGAGCAGGCGTCACCGAGATCGACGCGGAGCTCGGCCCGGTGCGCGAGAAGCTCGCCGCCGCGGTGACGGCGGCCGGGACCGTGACGGAACTCGAGCAGAAGGTCGGCGAGCTCGGCGCCGAGCGTGAGAACGCTGACGCCGAGCGCGAGACGCTGAACGCTCAGCATGATGAACACGCTCGCGCTGAGAAGGATGCCCGCGCCGAAATCGAGAGAATACGAACGCAGACGGCATCGCAGCGCGGCGACTTTGAGACCATCGCGGAGGCCGTCCACGCGCACTCGGCCGCGAAGGACGCCGCGAGTGAGCTCGCGGCCGCTCAAAGGACCCTCCACGATCGAGACGATGCCCTTCGCGCCGCTGAAGCACAGCGTGAGCAGGCGCTCACCGAGCACGGTTTCGACGACGTGGCCGCGGCGCGAGAAGCCATGCGGGATGCCGCGTCGCTCGACGCGCTGCGTCAAAGCATCCGCGCTCATGATGACGCGCGAGCAGCGGTCGCCGCGACGCTCTCCGATCCGGAGCTGGCGGATCTGCCGGACGCCATGCCGGACCTCGACGCCTCTGAGGAGGCGCTCGCGGTCGCACGGGATGCCCGCGATGAGGCGAACCGTCGACGTGACACTCTGCAGGAGAGGCACACGTCGCTCGTGCGCACGGTGACGACGGTGAAACGCGAGAGCGAGGCATCGGCAGAGCTGAATCGTGAGTACGAGGTCGTCCGCGGTCTCGCAGAGACCCTCGCCGGAGCAGGGCCGAACACGCGCAAGATGCGACTCGAGAGCTACGTGCTCGCGGCGGAGCTCGAACGCATCGTCGACGCTGCGAACGCGCGACTCCGTACGATGACCGGTGGACGCTATGCGCTCGAACACGACGACTCCGTGCAGTACCGCAATGTGAAGTCGGGACTCGGCCTATCGATCTTCGACCAGCACACCGGGCAGTCGCGCGCGACGCACTCACTGTCGGGCGGGGAGACCTTCCTCGCCTCGCTGGCTCTGGCACTCGGCCTTGCCGAGGTGGTGACCGCGCGTGCTGGCGGCATCACACTTGACACTCTCTTCATCGACGAGGGCTTCGGATCCCTCGACGGAGACACCCTCGAAGTGGCGATGTCCACTCTGGACTCGCTGCGTGCGGGTGGAAGAACCGTCGGCCTCATCAGCCACGTGGAGGGTATGAAGGAGCAGATACCGGCGAAGCTGCGCATCACGGTCGCCGACGGTGGGTGGAGTGAGATCCATCAGGGAGCCTGAGCCGTGATCGGCATCGCAGCGAGTGCGGCACTCGCCGTCGTCGGGCTCGTCGCCGGAATCGGAATCACTGCGATCGGGCCCGGCGGCGTGCTCGTGACGATCGGGCTCGTCGCGTTCACGGCGCTGTCTCCTGCGGAGGTCGCAGGGACGGCGATGATCACCAACGTGGCCACGGGCATCGTCGGCACGATCGCCTTTGCTCGGTCTCGCCACCTCGCCAGCCGCGACGCCCGACGTGCCGCAGCCCTTCTCAGCGTCGCGGCCATCGTCGGAGCACCGCTCGGTGTGCTCATCAACGGGATGCTGTCGGCGAGCCGCTTCCAGCTTCTCCTCGCGGTCTTCGTGGCCGTCGTCGCGATTCTTGTGCTTGCGCGCCAGGCGCGCGGTGCAGAGCACACCGTGGGAGAGAGCTCGGGGCCGGCGCCGGTCGTCATCGTCCTGATCGGATTCCTGGTCGCGATCATCAGCGGCATCTTCGGCGTCGGCGGGCCGATGCTCGCTGTGCCGCTGCTGCTCGTGTTCCGCATGCCGCTGCTCACGGCGCTCGCAGCCGCGCAGGTGCAATCGATCGTGATCGCCGCAGTCGGGAGCGTCGGGTACGCGGCATCCGGGTCAATCGATCTTGGAATCGCGGCACTCATCGGTGTTCCCGAACTCCTGGGAGTGGTGCTCGGCTGGATCATCGCTCGCCGCGTGTCTGCCCGGGTTCTCGCCTATGTTCTCGCCGGAGTGCTGCTCGCGGTGGCCCCGTACCTCGTGTGGCGTCAGTGACGACAGTGGATCGTCGAAGAGGGTGAGGGGGCGAAGCCGCGTCTTGACAGCCTCTTGGTTATGTGGTTCATTAGTTGAGTAATGAACCCATGGAGGTGACGCGGATGCTCGACGAAGGTCGGCCGCTTTTCGTTCAGATCGCAGAGCAGATCGAGAACGACATCCTCGACGGAACCTATCCGGAGGAGACCGCCGTGCCGTCCACGAACGAGCTCGCCGCGTTCCTGCGCATTAATCCCGCGACCGCGGGCAAGGGGCTGAACCGCCTCGTCGACTCCGGGGTTCTCTATAAGAGAAGGGGCATCGGCATGTTCGTCTCAGCTGGCGCCAAACAGGCGCTCATGGAGTCCCGTCGTCAGGGATTCGCCGAAGAGTACGTCGCCCCGCTCATGCAGGAGGCCCGCAAGCTGGGCATCTCCGCCGATGAGCTCATTGACATCATCACGAAAGAGGCCCGCTCATGATCGCCATCGAAACTCGTGACCTTGCGAAGATCTACAAAGACGCCCGCGCGGTCGACGGAGTCTCCCTGAACCTCGAGGAAGACCGCATCTACGGCCTTCTCGGGCGAAACGGCGCCGGCAAGACGACTCTCATGAAGCTTCTCACTGGTCAGGTCTTCGCCTCTCACGGCGAGATGACGCTGTTCGGAGAGAACCCGGTCGAGAACGCCGACATCCTCGCACGCACCTGCTTCATCCAGGAGAGCCAGCGCTACCCCGACAACTTCCGCGCGAAGGAGGTTCTCGCCGTCGCGGCATCCGTGTAGCCACATTGGGATGCCGCGTTCGCCGAGCGTCTCGTCGCGGACTTCCGCCTGCCGATCTCACGCAATATGAAGAAGCTCTCGCGCGGGCAGCTCAGCGCCGTGGGAATCGTCATCGGCCTCGCGTCGCGGGCCCCGCTGACGTTCTTCGACGAGCCGTATCTGGGCTTGGATGCCGTCGCGCGGCAGATCTTCTATGATCGTCTGCTCGAGGACTTCGCGGAGCACCCGCGCACCGTCGTGCTGTCGACGCACCACATCGATGAGGCGGCGAACCTTCTCGAGCACGTCATCGTCATCGATGAGGGCCGAGTCATGCTTGACTCCGACACAGATGATCTGCGCGGCAGCGCGATGCAGGTCGCGGGTCGGGCGGATGCTGTCAATGCATTCGTCTCCGACCACGAGGTGCTGGCGCGCGAGCAGCTGGGTGGTCTCGTCTCCGCGACGATCGTCGCGGAGGGCGGCGACGAGGCGCGAGCCGACGACGCCGGTCTCGCCGTGACGCCCGTTTCGCTGCAGAACCTCATCGTCCATCTGACCACGAAGGCCGAGCGTTCCTCGGTCACCGTCTGAAAGGCGCTCCCATGCGAATCACATCAGTGGTGAAGCTCCACACGGCCAACAGATTCACCGTCATCGGGCAACCGCTCATGATCGCCGGATTCTCATTCACCGTCGTACTCGCGATCGGCATCATCGCGAATATCGTCACGGGCGGGCAGGACCTCGTCGACATGTATCAGGGGATGCAGTGGAACGGCGCGATCTTCGCCCTGCTCGGGCCCCTCATGGGGCTCGGCGTGGGCGCCATGACGCAGTACTTCCCGCTTGCGACAGGGCTCGGCCTCACACGCAACGAGTTCACGCGCGGCACGACCCTCGTCTTCCTCGGCACCGCTCTCGGCTTCGCGGTCTTCGTCACGATCGGCAAGCTGATCGAGGTCGCGACACGCGGGTGGGGGCTCCATATCCGCTTCTTCAACGTCGTGTACACGGGGACGGGTCCCGCATGGCAGACGCTCGTGCAGACGTTCATCCTGATCACCGCGGCGATCTTCGTGGGCGCCGCGCTCTCGACGATGGTGAATCGCTGGGGCGCCTTCGCCCTCTGGATCTTCTTCGCCGTGCTCGTGCTGCTCGGCCTCATTGTCGTCATGATCGCGTCGCTGAACGACCCGTTCGGTGAGTGGCTGCTCTCGCTGCTGAGCGCCGAGTGGTGGCAGTGGATGCTCGTGCTCGCCGTCGTTGCCGTCATCGCGGGCGGAGTCTGGTCGGTCCTCGTCCGCAGGGCGCAGGCCCGCTGAATCGAGACTGCGCTCGTCAACAGAGTGGGGCGGGCGCAGTCGCGATGTCTGACCCTCGCAATAGTGTGAGAGGGCACCATCCGAGGGGAGCCTATGTTCTTTCTGCACGACACCGCGAAGGCATCCGCCGCGCCTCACATCGTCACCAGCGCCAGTGACCTGACGCAGGCTTCTCGATGCGAGTGGGCATTCCTCCGCGGCCTCGACGCCAAGCTCGGCCGCATCCCTCCCATCGTCGACGAGCGCGACGCCATGAATAAGCGCTCGTCGGCCCTCGGGGACGAGCATGAAGAGCGCGTGCTGCAGCACTACCGCGAGCAGTACGGGGCGGGCGTCATCGAGATCGAGCGGCCGGCGTCGATGTCGGCTGAGCTCTTGCAGGATGCCGCAGAGGCGACGATCCGCGCCTTCGAATCCGGCGCAGACGTCATCTTCCAAGCGACGTTCTGGGATGGCTCGTTCGTGGGGTTCGCTGACTTCATCGTGCGGATGCCTGATGGCAGCTACGAAGTGCAAGACACAAAGCTCGCGCGCTCGCCGAAGATCACTGCGCTCCTTCAGCTCGCGGCGTACGGCGAGAAGATGGCCGAGCTCGGCATCCGCGTCAGCCCTGTCGCACGGCTGATCCTCGGCGACGGCAGCCACAGTGAGCACAGGCTGCGCGACATCGCGCCCGTCTACCGTCGTCGCGTCGCTCGCCTGCAGCGCATCATCGACGAGCGGCTCGCTGAGGCGGAGCCCCTCGCTTGGGGTGCGCCGACGTATGCGGCGTGCGGCCGCTGCGATCTCTGCGAAGCCGCGGTTCACGAGCACCGCGACGTTCTGCTCGTGGCCGGTCTCAGCGTGCGACAGCGCGGGCGGCTGCGCGACGCGGGAATCGAGACGATCGACGCGCTCGCGGAGGCATCCGGCCCGGTTCCCGATATGACGGACTCCACCTTCACCGGGCTTCGCGAGCAGGCTCGGCTCCAGCTTGAGTCCGCGCACCGTCCGGGTGACGAGGCCGCGATGCCCGCCGTTCGCGTCTTCGCTCCCGAAGCGCTTGCCGCGATTCCCGAGCCCGACGAGGGCGACATCTTCTTCGACTTCGAGGGCGACCCGCTCTACGGTGAGCAACGGGCCGACGGAACGACCGAGTGGGGTCTCGACTACCTGTTCGGCCTGATCGAACCGGACGGAACGTTCCGTGCGTTCTGGGCACACAGCTTCGGCGAGGAGCGCCAGGCGCTGCTCGACTTCCTCGAGTACGTCCGCGACCGTCGGTCGAAGCATCCGAACATGCACATCTACCACTACGCCTCATACGAGCGGACCCACCTCCTCTCGATTGCCGCCCGTCACGGCGTCGGCGAAGCGGCAGTAGACGAGCTGCTGCGCGCTCACGTGCTCGTCGATCTGTATCCGATCGTGAAGCACAGCATCCGCGTCGGCTCGCGGTCGTACTCCATCAAGAAGCTTGAGCCGCTCTACATGGGCGACGAGCAGCGCGAGGGCTATGTCACGACGGCGGGCGACTCGATCACGGAGTATGCCGAGCTGAGCGAGCTCCGCGCGGCGGGCGAGGCAGGTGACACGGATGCCGCGGCTGAAGCGCAGCGCATGCTCGAGTCCATCGCCGACTACAACGAGTACGACTGCGTCTCCACCATGCGGCTGCGTGACTGGCTGCTCGGCTTCGCACGCGAGGCCGGTGTGACGCCGCTCGGTGCCGCGGACCGCGACGAGGTCGACATCGAACCATCGCCGCTGCATGACGCGCTCATCCGATACGCCGGAGACCCGCTCGATCCTGAGCGAACCGCTGATCAGGCCGCCCTCGCCATCTCCGCGGCCGCCATCGACTACCACCGCCGTGAGCAGAAGAGCTTCTGGTGGGCGCACTTCTCGCGGCTCGTCGACCCGATCGACGATTGGGCCGACACCCGTGACTGCTTCGTGATCGATCGGGCCGTTCTCGACGCCGACTGGTACCGCGAGGGCCGGCAGCGCAGCGACCGGAGGCACCTCATCGTGCGCGGCTCATGGGCGCCGGGCAGCACCGTCAAGCCCGGCGCGAAGCCTTTCGCGCTGTATGAGCAGCCGGCGCCATGGTCTGACGCGCGCAGCGACCCCGGCGCTCGCGTGGCTCGACAGGTCACGATTCTCGAGGTGCTCGATGACGGGCGGATACTGCTCGAGGAGACCCTCGCGCGCGACGTCGATCCCTACAGCGTCATGCCCGTCGCGCTCACACCCGAGAGCCCGCCACGCCCCGGAACCCAGGTCGACGCGATCGCCTGGTGGGGGCAGAACATCGTCGATGCTCTCGACGAGGCAGGGGTGACTCCCGACTCCGACCCCGCGGATATCGCCGTGGCGCTGCCGGCCGAGCCCGTGCTCGATCTGCTCCGTCGTGTCCCGCCGCGCACACACAGCGGCACTCTGCCGCGCACGGGTGACAACCTCCGCGACGTTACAAACGCGGTCCTCGATCTTGACGAGTCGTATCTCGCGGTGCAGGGCCCTCCCGGAACCGGCAAGACGTATCTGGCCTCTCACCTCATCGCCGAGCTCGTTCGCAGGCACAAGTGGAAGATCGGGGTCGTCTCGCAGTCGCACGCCGTCGTCGAGAACGTACTCGATCGAGTTGTGACGAGTGCCGGGCTCGATGCGGAGCTCGTCGGAAAGGCGCTCAAAGCGGGCGACGACGCCGACAATCACGCATTCACGCCGCTTGATAAGAAGCAGTACCTGACATTCGATCTCGACCACGACGCGACGGGGTACGTCATCGGCGGAACCGCCTGGGACTTCAGCAACCCCGCACGATTCGGCAAACGCTCGCTCGACCTTCTCGTCGTCGACGAAGCGGGCCAGTACTCACTCGGTTCGACCATCGCCGCGAGCGTCGCCGCGCGCAACCTCGTTCTTCTCGGCGACCCTCAGCAGCTGCCGCAGGTGAGCCAGGGCACGCACCCGGAGCCCGTCGACGAATCGGCGCTGGGGTGGGTGAGTGCCGGACACGACGTGCTTCCCGACGACCTCGGTTACTTCCTCGCCGAGAGCCGTCGCATGCGCGATGAAGTCACCGAGGTCGTCTCAGCGCTCTCATACGAAGGTGCTCTGCGGTCCCATGAGTGCGCGGGTGATCGACGTCTTGAGCATGTCTCGCCCGGCCTGCACGTTCATCCGGTCGAGCACGTCGGCAACGCGACATCCTCCGCTGAGGAGGCCAGTCACGTCGTCGATATCGTGCGCGATCACCTCGGGCTTCTGTGGACGGACCCGAGCGAGGAACGAGCTTCCGACCCGCTCACGGAGAGAGACATCATCGTCGTCTCCCCCTACAACGCGCAGGTCGCCGAGATTCGTGAGGCGCTCGATACCGCAGGCTTTGCCGACGTGAGAGTTGGCACGGTCGACAAGTTCCAGGGGCAGGAGGCCGTGATTTCGATCATCAGCCTCGCGGCATCCGACCCGGTCGAGGTGCCCCGAGGTATGGGCTTCCTGCTCATGAAGAACCGACTGAACGTCTCGATCTCCCGGGCGCAATGGGCGGCCCACCTCGTGTACTCACCGGCGCTCACGGAGTATCTGCCGAGCACCCCAGACGAGGTGGCTCAATTGAGCGCATTCATCACGATGGTCGACGCCGCGCAGCATTCTCTGACGGCTCCTCGTACGGGAGTCGTCTGAGTTCGTCCGCCTACTCGGTAGGAATCTCGAGGTTGCGTGCCGCGACCGAGATCTGCGTTGCCAGATCGATGTCGCGCTGTGACAGCCCCGAGACGTCATGAGTCGACAGCGTCACCGTCACGTTGGGGTATCGAAGGTCGACGTCGGGATGATGGTTCGCCTCCTCGGCGAGCTTCCCGATCTCCACGACGAACTCGACACCCTTCGCAAACGAACCGGTGTTGAACCGCGCACGTGCATGGTCATCGTCTGCATGCCAGTCCTCGACACCCGACTCCGCTGCGAACCGTTCTGCTGAAATTCGTTCCACCATGACGCCAGGCTAGCCTCGAACATCCTCAGGGAACAGGGGGGGGTGCCTACGGCGCAGCAGACAGGGCATCCTGTGCCGGCACGGTCATCGTGAGTGCGTTGTCTCGCGTGTACTCAAGAGCATGCGTGATCGCGCCCACGCTCACGACGCTGTCGCTCAGCGTCGAGGCTCTGAGCTCGGGAGCGGGAGGGTGCGTGAGCTCGGCCAGGCGAGGCGCCGTGCGCTCCAGGAGCGGGCCGATCGCCGTCGCGACCGCACCCGCGACGATGATTCTCTCCACATCAAGGAGCCCCGCGAGAACGGCGCAGATGCGGGCAAGCCGGTCGGCAATGCGATCGATGATCGAGAGCGCAAAGCTATCTCCCGCATCCGCGGCCTGGAACACGGCGCGGGCATCCTGCTCGGCCTCGGGAAGATGAGCGAGTGCGCTCGAGTCTGGCACGTCGCCGCGGCGGAGTGAGTCGTGGAGCCAGTCACGAGCGAGCGCACCGATTCCGTCAGGGGTTCCGACCCCCTCCACGAGAGAGAGCAGTCGCATCTCGCCTGCACCCCCTCGCACGCCGCGGACGAGGCGTCCGTCGACGACGTAGCCGGCGCCGAACCGTTCCCCAGACAGAAGCGTCACGTAAGAGCCCGCCCCCACACCTTGGCCACGAACCCCCTCGGCGACTGCGGCGAGGTTCGCGTCGTTCTCGACGACCGTTGGCCAGCCGCGCGCCGCGAAGTGCTCGGCGTACCCCGGATTCATGCGGCGCCAGAAGCTGTTCTGCCCTTCGGGGGAGTGACCGTCCGCGTCTGTCGGCGCCGGAACCCCGACGACGACGCACAGGACGTGTCCGGCCGGAACGTCGGCCTCGCGGAGGGCCTCATCGACGAGATCGTCCGCGGTTGCGAGGCGTGCTCGTGCATCGTCAGAATCAGGGTCCACAGCGGCCTGCGCCCGCGACAGCTCGCCGGCACTGAGATCGCTGACGATCGCGGTCAGGTGGTGCTGACCGGCATCCAGCCCGATGACGACTCCGGCGTCCGCGCGCAGTGCATACCGTCGCGCCGGACGCCCCTTGCGATACTCGCCCGCGGCACGTGCGTTCTCGAGCTCGCGCAGCCACCCGGACTCCACGAGCAGATCGCAGAGCGCGATGACCGTTGAGCGGGTCAGGCCCGTCGCGCTCATCGCGTCGCTCGCGGTGAAGGCAGGAGCATCCCACGCGTAGCGCAGAACGGCGCCCGCATTCTGGGGACCGCGAGGCGACACTGGCTGCTCTCGCGTCATCTCTGCACTCCCTCGGACTCTGCTTCCACTTGATCGTAGCGATGAATTAAGTCTTCTGCCCGCACCGACCGGGTGGGGGTAGATAAATTGTGCACTTACATTTAGTATCTAAATCTAATGCTCGACGAAAGGACAATGGTGTCACTGAGAATGAAGCGCGCGATGCGAGCGCTTGCGGCCGCTCTCGGCCTTGCGGTCGCCGGGAGCCTGCTGACAAGCTGCAGCGCCGACGGGGCGGAGACGATCCGCTTCACCTTCAGCAAGCGCGAGGCGATCTCGTTCATGACGGACCTGGTCGCGAAGTACAACGCCTCGCAGGACGACGTGAACGTCGAACTGGATACCTCGGGCGTCGACGTGGTCTCGGCCAGCTTCGTCCGGGGCAACCCGCCGGACCTCATGCTCGCGAACTACAACATGGAGGTCTCGCGGTTCGTCGAGCGGTGCGCGTTGAGTGACCTGGACGGAACCGAGGCTGCGAGCAGCATCCGTGACGACCTGCAGCCCTACATGGATCAGTACGGTCACTGCGAGGGGCGGACGAGCGCGCTGCCGTACTCGATCATGGCGGCATCCGTCATCTACAACAAGAAGATCTTCGGTGAGCACGATCTCGAGGTCCCCACGACGTGGAGCGAGCTTCTCGACGTGTGCGAGAAGCTGAAGGATGCCGGCGTCACACCGTTCTACGCCACGTTCAAAGACGACTGGACCGTCGGTCAGGGCTGGTTCGACTACGCGATCGGCGGCAGCCTCGACGTCATCGACTTCTTCGAGCAACTGGAGAAGGAAGGCGCGGACGTCGGCCCGGACTCCGACGTCTCCTTCGCCAAGGACTTCGCCGAGCCGCTCGACAAGATCAGCGAGCTCGGCAGCAAATACGCCAACAAGGATGCCGCGAGCCGCGCGTACGGCGACGGCAATCTCGCCTTCGCCAAGGGCGAGGCGGCGATGTACCTGCAGGGTCCGTGGGCGTTCAGCGAGATCGCGAAGACCGATCCCGACCTCGACCTCGGGACCTTCCCTCTGCCGATGACGGACGATCCCGATGACCTGCGCGTGCGCGTCAATGTCGACCTGGCCGCGATGATTCCGGAGGGGTCGACGCACAAGGAAGCCGCGCGAGACTTCCTTGAGTACCTGTATCAGCCAGAGGTCATCGAGCAGTACAACGAGTCCCAGCTGGGCTTCACCCCGACCACCGATGCGCCGGACCCCAGTGACTCGCGCATCGCCGGGATGATCCCGTATTACAACGACAGCAAGATCTATCAGGGCCCGTCCGTGCTGATCCCGAAGACGATCCCCGTGTTCGGCTATGCGCAGTCGATCATGCTCGGAGCCGATCCGGAGAGAGTGCTGCGCACGCTCGACGCCGACTGGGCGCGCCTCGCGTTCCGTCAGCCGGCCCGTGACAGCGAGACAGAGGAGTCCGCGAAATGAGTACAACCGCACGCATCGTCACTCGTGGCGGTCAGTCGGCGCCGCGGTCGAAGCGCCGCGTCGAGCCGATCTACTATCTGTTCCTGCTCCCGAGCTTGATTCTGTTCACCCTCGCGATCACGATCCCCGGGATCATCGGAATCTTCTTCAGCTTCACCGACTCCATCGGCATCGGGGACTGGCAGTTCATCGGCTTCATCAACTACATCGCGGCCTTCAGCGACCCGGCGATCCTCGAGAGCTACCTGTTCACGTTCGGCTTCTCGATCGCCACGGTCATCGTGGTCAACGTGATCGCTTTTCTCCTCGCCGTGGGGTTGACCTCGCGAATCCGGATGAAGACCGGGCTTCGGGCGATCTTCGTGATTCCCATGGTCGTCTCGGGCATCATCATCGCCTACGTCTTCAACTTCCTATTCTCGAACTCGCTTCCTGACGTGGGTGCTGCGCTCGGCATCCCCTTCCTGTCGACCAGTCTGCTGGCGAACCCGGATCTCGCGTGGATCGCGATCGTGATCGTGACGGCGTGGCAGGCGGTTCCGGGAACCCTGCTGATCTACATCGCCGGGCTCCTGGCGATCCCCGGGGACGTGTACGAGGCCGCCGACATCGACGGCGCGTCGAAGACGCAGCAGCTGATGCGCATCACGCTGCCTCTCGTCGCCGGATACGTCGTGATCAATGTGATCCTCGGCTTCAAGAACTTCCTGAACGCCTACGACATCATCGTCGGACTCACGAACGGCGGGCCGGGAACGTCGACGCGCAGCGTCGCGATGACCATCATCGCCGGCTTCAACGGAGGGGACTACGCGTACCAGATGGCCAACGCCACGATCTTCTTCATCGTCGCGATCCTCGTCGCTCTCCTGCAGCTCTCAGTCACACGCGGAAGGAACGCACTCTGATGTCCACGCGAACCGCAACTCCCAACAGCACACATCTGCTCACCGTCGATGGAACCGCGAAGCGTTCGCGCTTCGCCATGGAACGTGTGAATTGGTCGGGCACGATCATTCTCCTGCTCTGTGCCGTCACAGTGCTGCTTCCGCTCTACGCGACCGTGACGATGGCGTTCAAGACGACCGACCAGGCCGTCGACGGCAATGCCTTCTCGCTGCCTGCGCCCATCACGATCCAAAGCTTCATCGATGCGTGGCAGCTGACGAAGTTCCCCGTCGGCTTCGCGATGTCGGTGATCGTCACAGCGGGAACCGTCGCGGCGACGATCATCCTGGCCTCGTTCGCGTCCTACGCGATCATGCGCAACTGGGACCGACGTCTGTTCCGGTGGTCGTTCTTCTACCTGCTCGGCGCGATGTTCATCCCGTTCCCGGTCGTCGCACTTCCGCAGATCCAGCTCACCGGCCGACTAGGGCTCGACAACCCACTGGGCGTCATCCTGCTGGCCACGATGTTCCAGCTCAGCTTCAGCGTGCTCCTGTTCACGGCATTCCTGCGCTCCATCCCGATGGAGCTCGAGGAGAGCGCACGCATCGACGGAGCATCCACCTGGCAGACATTCTGGCGACTCATCTTCCCGCTGCTGGCGCCGATGAGCGCGACCGTCGGCATCTTCGCATTCCTCTATGCCTGGAACGACTTCATGATGCCGTCGCTCATCATCTCCGACCCCGCGCTCCAGACCCTCCCTGTCAGGCAGAACCTCTTCCAGACCCAGTTCAGCAACAACTACAACGTGGCGTTCGCCTCGTACCTGATGGCGATGGCTCCGGCAATCGTCGCGTACCTGTTCGCGCAGCGCTGGGTGATGGAAGGGGTCACTCAAGGAGCTGTGAAAGGCTGAATGACAGCGATATTCGGCACGTTTCCCGCATACATACCGAAAACGCACGAAAGGCAGAAGAACCAATGACCACAGTGATCGACAGCGAAGCCGCCGACCACACCGCTGAGGCAGACGCAGCCACGTGGTGGCGTCAGGCCGCGGTCTATCAGATCTACCCGCGCAGCTTCGCCGACGCCAACGGCGACGGCATCGGCGATCTGCAGGGCATCATCAGTCGGGTGCCCTACCTGAAGGGGCTGGGAGTGGACGCTGTCTGGCTCAGCCCGTTCTACCCCTCCGCGCTCGCTGACGGCGGATACGACGTCGACGACTACCGCGACGTCGACCCGAAGATCGGAACGCTCGACGACTTCGACGAGATGGTCGCCGCCCTGCACGCCGCCGATATCAAGCTGATCGTCGACATCGTCCCGAACCACAGCTCGAACCGCCACGTGTGGTTCCAGCAGGCGCTCGCCGCGGGCAAAGGCTCTCCGGAACGCGATCGATACATCTTCCGCGACGGGCTCGGCGAGAACGGCGAGCTGCCGCCCTCCGACTGGACCTCGATGTTCGGCGGCCCCGCCTGGACGCAGGTCGCCGATGGTCAGTGGTACCTGCACCTCTTCGCGTCCGAGCAGCCCGACTTCAACTGGGACAACCGCGAGGTCCGCGACGACTTCCTCACGACGCTGCGCTTCTGGTGCGATCGCGGAGTCGACGGGTTCCGCGTCGACGTCGCCCACGGCTGCGCGAAGAAGCTCGACGACGTGCTCCCCACGCAGGCCGAGCTCGACGAGATTTCCACCACCGACGGCAACCACCCCATCTGGGACCGCAACGAGGTGCACGAGATCTACACCGAGTGGCGCCAGGTGCTCAACGAGTATGACCCGCCGCGCATCGCCGTCGCGGAGGCCTGGGTGGCGTCGGCTGAGCGTCGTGCACGCTACGCGAGTCCCAACGAACTCGGTCAGGCGTTCAACTTCGATCTGCTCGAGGCCGACTTCGACCCGGAGCAGTTCCGTGAGATCGTCAGCACGAACCTCGACGAGGCGAAGATCGCCGGGTCGTCGACCACGTGGGTGTTCTCCAACCACGATGTCGTTCGGCATGCCACCCGCTACGGCCTCGCACCTCTGAACGGACGCAAGGTCAAGCAGGGGCGCGAGTGGCTGCTCTCGGGAGGAACGCTGCCTCTCGACGTCGAGACGGGGCTGCGTCGCGCTCGCGCGGCATCCCTGTTCATGCTCGGCCTGCCCGGCTCGGCCTACCTGTATCAGGGGGAGGAGCTGGGACTCGGCGAGGTCGCGGACATTCCGGCCGACGAGCACCAGGACCCGGCGTACTTCCGCAACCCGGGTGTTGACCCGGGGCGTGATGGATGCCGTGTGCCCCTGCCTTGGACGCGGGACGGCGAGTCGTTCGGCTTCGGTTCCGGTGGCGCGCACCTGCCGCAGCCGTCGTGGTTCGGCGACCGCTCCGTTGAAGCGGAGGATTCCGATCCGGATTCGACGCTGAACCTCTACCGTCGGGCCCTCGCATTGCGTGAGGAGCTGCAGGCTGCGGAGTCGCTCGAGTGGGTCGACAGCCCGGAGAACGTGCTGCACTTCCGCCGCCCGAACGGCTGGGAGGTCGTGACGAACTTCAGCACGGGACCCGTCGAGCTTCCCGCCGGACGCGTTCTGATCTCCAGCGGGCCGGTTGGCGACACTCTGCCCGGAGAGACCACCGTCTGGCTCAGGAGCTGACGCAGCGCCTTTCGGCACGCACCTGAATAGAAAGCACGTCCACAGGGCTCTCACGCGAGAAGCATCCTGTGGACGTGTCTTTCTCCGTCTGAAATGCCGAGTCGCTATCAGCGCATCAGCGGCTGCGGAGTTCCCTGTGGGGCCGCAGAGTTCCCCATAGAGTATCGACATGAGCACCGACACGGTCGTGGGAGAAGCAGCCGATCCCCTCTTCGCCCCTTTGCGCATCGGGCCGATCATCGTTCGGAACCGGCTGATGCAGGCCGCGCACTCCAAGCTGTACGCGGTCGGCGGCCACGAATCGCAGCAGGAGATCGACTACTTCGCTCGCCGTGCCGAAGGCGGAACGGCGCTGTTCATCGCGGGCAACCGGTTCGTGCATCCCTCCAGCGCTATCCGCGGCTTCGTCGACGGGTGGCGAACCGACATCGTCGACGCCGACAGAAGAATGACGGATGCCGTTCACGAACGCGGCGCCAGAATCTTCGCGCAGCTGAACCACCACGGCGCACAGGCATCGCCCGACGGACCCGACGGGCCACGCCCGGTTTTCAGCGCGAGCAGGATGCTGTCGCCGTCAGGCTCCGCGACGGTCGCGGCCACCGATGCCGACATCGCCGAGTTCGTCGGCGGCTGGGCGCTCGCCGCCGAGAACGCGCTCCGCGGCGGCTTCGACGGGGTCGAGGTGCACATGGCGCACGGCTACCTTCTGCACCAGTTTCTCTCGCCGCTGTACAACAGCCGCACCGACGCATACGGCGGTTCGCTCGAGAACCGTGCCCGCTTTCCGCTCGAGGTGCTCGCCGCGGTGCGTGAGCGTGCCGGAGACGACGTCGCTGTCGGCATCCGCATCGTCGCAAACGAGTTCACCGAGGCCGGCCTCGGTCAGGACGACTGCCTGGCGATCATCGACCACCTGCGGGAACACGTGCGCATCGACTACATCAATCTCGCGGGCGGCGAGTACCACCAGGTGCACTACGTCTTTCCGTCGTCGGCGATGCCCGCGCGGTGGCTCCGTGACGACGTGGCGGCGGTCAAACGGCGCCACCCCGACATTCCGGTCTTCGGTGTCGGAGCCGCGACGGTCGACGACGCCCGGTCGGTCATCGACGACGGCATCGCCGACATGGTCGCGCTGACCCGGGCGCAGATCGCCGACCCCGACCTGGCCACCAAGCTCCGAGACGGCGGCGCGATCACGCACTGCATCCGTCTCAATCAGGGATGCCTCGCCCGCACCGGTGCCGGCCTGCCGATGGGCTGCACGGTCAACCCGACCGTGGGGCGCGAGCGGAATCGCGGGGTGCCTCCGCGTGCGAAGCGTGCCGAGCGTGTGGCCGTCGTGGGCGGAGGACCCGCCGGCCTCAAGGCGGCGGCCGAGCTCCACCGCAACGGCCACGCGGTGACGCTCTTCGAGGCATCCGACCGACTCGGCGGGCAGCTGAACCTCGCCACGCGGGTGCCGGGGCGTGACAGCATCCAACTGCTCATCGACGACCTCACCCGCGACACCGCCGACGTCGACATTCACCTCAGCACGCCTGTCGCCGCCGAGCAGCTCAGCTCGTTCGATCGGGTCATCGTCGCGACGGGGTCGCGTCCGGCGCACGGCACGAGTGCGATGTCGAGAACGGATGCCGCGTCAGCAGCGCTCACAGAGCTCGCCGCGCTGCCGGGCGCCCACTCCGCGTGGCGGGCGGTCGGTGATCCGGGGAGGCTGGAGTCGCCGGTGCTCATCGTCGACCACGACGGCACCCCGTACTCGGCGGGAGTCGCGCTCGCGGTCGCCGCCGCACACGATGTGCGCCTGGTCACGCGCTTTGACACCGCCTTCCCCGCGATCCGCGGCAGTCAGGACCGCGACCATCTGCATCGGAGACTGTTTCGCACGCCGGGCACGCCGGGCGCACTGCCCCCAGGTGAGTTCACGATCGACGTGTCAGAGACCCTCGTGGGGTTCGACCAGGATGCTGCCACAGCGACGCTCCGCAATGTCGCGAGTGGAGCCCAGCGTGAGGTCCCCGCGCGCAGCATCGTGCTGGCGACTCCGCGCGAGCAGGTGCCGTTCACGGTCGACCGGCTGCCAGCCACGGTCGTAGGGGATGCGCGCTCCCCACGGACCATCGATGCCGCGATCTTCGACGGCTTCGAGGCCGCGTTCGCCCTCGGGACAGCGCATCAGCCGACGGCGGGCAACCGTTCACCAGGTAGGAGATGAGGCACTCAGAAGGATGCTTTCGCGAATTTCGTCCTTCTGAATGCTCCCTCTCCTACCCGACGCGCATGAGGCACGTCACGCGACAGCTCCCGGGTCGGCGCACTGCACGCGCTCAGAGGGTCAGCACGACCTTGCCGCGGACGTGCCCCGTCAGCAGCTCCTCGTATGCGTCGCGAACGCGCTCGATGGGATAACGCGTGATCGGAAGAACGATGGCTCCTTCCGCGATGCGCTCTGCCAACATACGCAGTTCGCTGGTGAGGCTCTCCGCCCGCCCATATGTGCCGAAGCCGCGCTCAGCGCCGTAGGGCTTCGCCGCGATCGTGTTGATGCGGTCCGCGGGGACGCCGAGCTGCTCTGCGACGTCGAGCGTCTCGCGGCCCGCGTGGTCGAGCACGACGTCGACGCCCTGTGGCGCGGCATCCCTGATTCGGTCGATGAGCCCGTCGCCATACGTGACGGGCGTCACGCCGAGCTCTCTCAGAAAGTCGTGGTTGCCCTCGCTCGCGGTGCCGATCACGGTCGCGCCGCGCAGGCGGCAGAGCTGAGCGACGAGCAGACCCACCCCACCCGCGGCCGCACTCACGAGAACCGTGTCTCCATCGGCGACGCTCATCATGCGGACGAGGGCGGTCGCCGTGCGCCCCGCGATGTCGAGGCAGGCCGCGAGTTCGATCGACATGCCGTCCGGCACGGAGTTCAACGTGTCGGCATCGACCAGCACGTAGTCGGCCTGCGCGAACATGCGAGCACCGCCGTACACGAGGTCGCCCGCTGTCCACTCGGTCACGCCGTCACCCACGCGATCGACGTACCCGGCGAAGTCGTTGCCGTTGCCGGAGGGCAGCGTCACGCCGAAGCGGCTGGCGTTCTGTGCATCTCCGGCGATCTTCCAGTCGACGGGGTTGAGTCCGGCCGCGAGAACGCGCACACGCACCTGACCCTCACCGACCTTGGGAATCTCCTGCTCGACCACCTCGAAGACCTCGGGCCCGCCGAACTCCGAAAACTGCACTCGCCGTGCCATGGCGCTCCTCTCGACTGCTCCAGACTCTCACCTGCCCGGCCGAGTTGTCGACGGGATGCCGCATCGGCGACGCTCCTCGCCTCACATGTGCGGGCCGCACGTCAACTGCGCAGGTGCGAAGCGCCGTTGGCGTCCAGGATGCTGCCCGAACACCACGCGGCCTCGGGGGAGGCGAGCCAGAACACGGCGGCCGCGACCTCCTCCGCGGTGCCGACGCGCCCGAACGGGCTCTGGGCGCGAAGGGCGTCGCCCGCGGGGCCGTCGAGCTTCGGCTCCTGGCGCGGGGTCGCGACGAAACCGGGTGCGACAGAGGTCACCGTGATGCCGTGCGGGGCGAGGGCGACGGCGAGCGACTGCCCGAGTGCGTGCAGCCCCGCCTTGCTCGCCGCGTATGCCGGGTGCTCGGGCTCGCCCCGAAAGGCGCCGCGCGAGCCGATGTTCACGATCGCGCCCGGAGCCCCGCGCTCGATGAGGCGCGACGCGACCGCCCACGCGAGGTTCGCAGAGCCGAGCAGGTTCACGTCGACCATCCGCCGGAACGTCGACGTCCATTCCTCATACGACACGTCGCCGATGACGTGCCTGTTCTCCTCCGAGGGCGCGACGCCGGCGTTGCAGACGAGCACATCGATCGTGCCGAGCTCCGCAGCTGCGGCATCCACGATCTGTCTCGCTCCCTCCGGGTCGCCGAGATCTCCCGACACGAGTGCATGGCCCTCAGCGGGCAGGGCCCGCAGCGTGCTCTCGGCACCTGCGCGATTGCTGACGAAGTGCACTGCGACACGGTCGCCTGCCGCAGCGAAGCGATGAGCGACAGCCGCGCCGATTCCGCCGGAGGCTCCGGTGACGAGCACAGATCTCACGAGGACTCCTCTGATCGACTGACCGCCGAGACCACGGTCGAGCCAACGTTCGCACGTGCGCCTCACCCCGTCAACACGGCATGGCAGACTCGACGTGTGGCAGACGATCTCAGGCACTTGGCGGCGGCGGTCAGCGGCATTCGTCCCCGCGCTCGCCGGGTGATGCTCGGCATCTGCGGTGCCCCCGGAGCAGGCAAGACGACGGTCGCCGGCGCACTCGTGGGAGAGCTCGGATGCCGCGCCGCGAACGTCCCGATGGACGGCTTCCACCTCGCCGATCAGGCGCTCGATGCCCTCGGCATCCGTGACCGCAAGGGGGCGCCCGAGACCTTCGACCTGCACGGCTACGCTCGGCTTCTTCGGGTTCTCGCCGAGCGCCCCGATCACACGGTCTACGCTCCGGCGTTCGAGCGCGACATCGAGCAGCCGATCGCCGGCGCTATCGCGGTGGAGCCGAGCGTCGACATCGTCGTCACCGAGGGCAACTATCTTCTGCTCGATGGGTGGGAGAGCTTGCGCGAGGTGCTCGATGAGGTGTGGTTCGTGAGCGAAGACGACGCGCTTCGGCGTGAGCGCCTCACAGCGCGTCACATCCGGTTCGGCAAGTCACAGGATGCCGCTCGCGAATGGGTCGATCGCGTCGACGAGCCGAACGCGCGATGTGTGCAGGCGGCAGCCCACCGCGCTGATCGCGTCATCGCCCTCTGACCGCACTCCCTCAGGAGTCCTCGATTACGATCGGATGCTGTGAACGACCCCATCGTGCCCGCACTGATCGCCGTCGTCGTCGGCTTCGGCATCGCCATCGTCGCCTTCGTTCCGTTCGTCGCGCTCAGCTATCGCCGCCGTGGCGAGATGTCGTTCTGGCGCTCGATGCTGTGGTTGGGGGCGGTCATCTACGCGATGGCGCTCTGGACGTACACGCTCGTGCCGTTCCCCGAGAGCTACGACGTGCAGTGCGTTCCGATGCAGACGGTGCCGTTCATGTTCGTGCGCGACATCGCCGATCTCGGCGCGGGCAGCGTCGGCGCGCTTCTGCACAATCCGGCTGCGGCACAGGTGGTGCTCAACGTCGTGCTCTTCATGCCGCTCGGCTGGTTCCTCCGGCGGCTCGGCGATCGCGGCATCGTCGTGGCGACGCTCGTCGGGTTCGCGGTCTCCGCGCTCATCGAGGTTACCCAGCTCACGGGCATCTGGGGGCTCTACTCCTGCTCGTACCGTGTGTTCGACGTCGACGATCTCATCGCCAACACGTCAGGCGCTTTCCTTGGGTCCCTCGTCGGAATGCTGCTCTGGCGGCGAGGCCAGACCGTGGATGCCGCGTCGCCCCGCCCCATCACCGTGTGGCGTCGTGCGCTCGGCATGCTCTGCGACGTCGCGTTCATCGCTCTCGTCGGCTGGCTCGTCACAGCAGCGCAGCTCGCGATCGCGCTGTTCGACGGTCGCCCGGAACTCGCGATCCCCATGACCGTGTTCCAGATCGTCGCGATCGCGCTTCCGCTCGGCATCCAGCTCGTCTCCGTTCTCGTAGGTGGCGTCACGGTGGGGGAGCGCATCGTCCTGATCCGCGCTCGCCACCGCCGCCTGCCGGCGAGTCTCTCGCGTCCGCTGCGCTTTCTCTTCGGCATCGGCGGTTACACGCTTCTGCTCCGGTGGGATGCCTGGCCGGCAGGCCTCCTCACCTTCGCGCTGTTTGTCACGACGGTGATCATGGTCTTCACCACGCGGTCGCATCGCGGGTTCGCGTGCGTGGTCTCCGACATCGAGATCGAGGATGCCCGCGCCTCACGCGCCGAGGCGACCACACGCTGAGTCGCTCAGCTCCGCTCAGTGTCCCGCTGCTGCAGCATCTGGGCGGCGTACTCCGTGCTCGCCCGGTCGAAGGCGACCAGCAGTCGTTCGAACTCCGCGCGGTCGTGCGCGCTCCACGAGCGCAGCAGCGTGTCTGCGAGTTCGTCGCCCGCGCGGGTGAGGGAGGCCGCGACCTCGTTACCGGCATGGGTGAGGTGCACGAGGCTCGCTCGCGCATCCGCGGGATCCGTGTCGCGGCGCACGAGCCCGGCCCGCTCGAGGCGGGCGACGATCTTCGACACATTGGAGGCGCCTGTGACGAGGGCATTCGCGAGGGCCGACGGGCGCTGCGGCCCATACATGCCGAGGGTGGTGATGGCGACGATCGAGGGGCGGTCCAGCTCGACGCCGCCATCCTGCGCGACCGCGGAGATGAAGTCCGCGCTCGTCCACGTGCTCATGATGTGCGTCAGAGCGCTCACAAGCTGCGAGCGGTACTGCCATCGGGACGTCGCCACGGCTACCTCCGTGAATCTCAAGCGCTGTCGTTGCGACAGAATATCGCGATTCGGGATGCCTGCGACAGCCGTGGCGCAGAGATGATGTCGCCCCGGCCCCTCTGAGCCGGGGCGACGTTGGACCTGTGCCTACGCGAGCGTGTAGCCGGCGTCTTCGATCGCAGCGCGAACGGATGCCGTCTCGAGCGGGTCCTCGCTCGTCACAGTGACCTTCGACTCCTCACCCGGGCGCAGGTCGACGTTCACACCCGTGACGGTTCCGAGTGCCGAGAGCTCCTCCGTCACCGCGTTGACGCAGTGGCCGCACGACATTCCGGTGACGCCGAAGGTCGTCGAGACGGTGCCCTCCGCGGTCGCGGTGGCGTGCGCGCCGGAGCCGTGGTCGTCGCCGCACATGCATGCGCCGCCCGAGCAGCATCCGCCGGCGTTCTTGTCAGAGAGTCCGAGATCAGTGAAAGCCATGTTGTTCCTTTGCATGTCGTGTCAGCGGACGAGGCGCGCGATGGCCGCGGACGCCTCTTTGAGCTTCTCGTCGGCGACCGGGCCGCCCTCCTGCGTGGCCTGGGCGACGCAGTGGCTGAGGTGGTCGTCGAGCAGTTGAAGCGCGACGGTCTCAAGAGCCTTGGTCGCCGCAGACACCTGCGTGAGCACGTCGATGCAGTAGGTGTCGTTCTCGACCATTTTGTGGATGCCGCGAACCTGACCCTCTGCGCGCTTCAAGCGCTTCAGCAGAGCCTCTTTGTCGTCGACGTAACCGTGTTGCATGATGCCTCCCGACGACGAGTATACCCCCTCCCGGTATGCGTCGCGACCCTGGTCGAGAACGTCACCTGCCCGTTTCCGATCGTCTCAGCCCTCCCTGCTCCACGAGTCTGCACCCGGGTCGCCGCCTCCGAACGGATTGTCGTCCATGGCGTGCTTGTCGGGACGCGCGCGGGATCCACCGCCGGGGTCGCCGTGCGACTCCGGATTCTCTCCCTCGGCGTAGTGCGCCCTGCGGTCGGACGAATCGCTGCCCGGGTCTCCGCTGGGTGACAGATGGTCTGCGCGTGACGCGGCATCCGGTCTCGCCCATGAATTCGCACCGGGGTCGCCGTGTGGCCCCGGGGAATTCTCATAATCACGAGTGTCGTCGTTGTCAATCATGGTGATCACTCCTCAAGGCTCGGTCTACGCGGTTTTTGTGCGGAAAGCAAGGGGTGGGGGAATGCGGCCGTCGCTCTTGCGTTTATACCCCTAGGGGGTATAGTCGAAAACAGGAGGACTTATGGATCACACACGCGACGCTCAGAACAGCCCTTCACGGCACTCGGAGATGGAGGGCCGGCACGGCACAGCGACCGATGCGCACCGCGCTCACGCGGGGCACGAGCATGATGCGAGTCATGAGGTCGACCACAGTCAGCACGCCGGGCACGACGCTCATGCGGGCCATGACGCGCATGCGGGACACGATGCGCATGCGGGACACGAGGGCCACAGCGGACACGGCGGCCATAGTGGACACGGGGGACACGGGGGGCACGACCACGCGTCGCACGTCGCGCAGTTCCGCCGTCTGTTCTGGGTCATGCTCGTCCTCTCACTTCCAACTGCGTTCTTCAGTGTGATGTTCGCGAGCATCCTCGGGTACGCGCGACCGGAGTTTCCGGGTGTGGACTGGATCTCACCGGTTCTCGGCACCGTCATCTTCATCTGGGGTGGCAAGCCGTTCCTGACCGGAGGCTGGTCGGAGCTCAAGGCGAAGCAGCCCGGCATGATGCTGCTCATCGCCATGGCGATCACGGTGGGCTTCGTCGCATCGCTGGGCTCGAGCCTCGGCATCTTCGACCACCAGCTCGACTTCTGGTGGGAGCTCGCGCTGCTGATCATGATCATGCTTCTCGGTCACTGGATCGAGATGCGCTCTCTCGCTCAGACGACCTCAGCACTCGACTCCCTCGCGGCGATGATGCCCGATGAGGCGGAGCGCGTCGTCGGCGACGACGTCGAGACCGTCTCTCCGGAGGATCTCGCCGTGGACGACCTTGTGATCGTCCGGCCCGGCGGTCGCGTCCCCGCGGATGGCGAGGTCGAGCAGGGCACAGCCGCGGTTGATGAGTCGATGATCACCGGGGAGTCCACGCCCGTCACACGAGGTCCGGGCGACCGCGTCGTCGCCGGAACCGTCGCGACCGACACGGCGCTGCGCATCCGCGTGACCGCGATCGGCGATGACACGGCTCTCGCCGGCATCCGCACTCTCGTCTCTGAGGCGCAGAGCTCGAGCTCTCGTGCCCAGCGCCTCGCAGACAAGGCTGCCGCGCTGCTCTTCTGGTTCGCACTCGGCGCCGCGATCGTCACGGCGCTCGTGTGGACACTCATCGGACGCCCCGATGACGCGGTCATCCGAACCGTCACTGTTCTCGTGATCGCCTGCCCCCATGCGCTGGGCCTCGCGATTCCGCTCGTCGTCTCGATCGCGACGGAGCGCGCGGCACGCGGCGGCGTGCTGGTGCGCGACCGCCTCGCTCTCGAGACCATGCGCATCGTCGACACGGTCGTCTTCGACAAGACCGGAACCCTGACCCGCGGAGAGCCGATCGTCGTCGGAGTCGCTGCGGCAGGTCAGAATGACACGGATGCCGCCGAGAATGACGTTCTCGCGCTCGCCGCAGCGGCGGAGCGTGACAGCGAGCACCCGCTCGCCCGCGCCATCGTGCGTGCTGCGGAGGAGCGCGAGCTGACCCTCGCGGAGGCCCGCGACTTCACGGCCGAGGCCGCGGTCGGCGTCACCGCCACGATCGATGGGCATGAGATCCGCGTCGGCGGCCCGGCGCTGCTGCGCGATGTCGGAGCGGATCCGCTCCGCGACGCCGACCCCTGGGAGAGCGACGGCGCGACCGTGCTGCACGTCACGCGGGACGGCGAGATCGTCGGCGCGATCGGTCTCGCGGATGAAGTCCGCGAGGAGTCGCAGCAGGCCGTCGAAGCGCTGCACCGGCGCGGCATCCGTGTCGTCATGATGACCGGCGACTCGCAGGCCGTTGCGGATGCCGTCGCCCGCCGACTCGACATCGACGAGGTCCACGCGGGCGTTCGCCCCGAGGACAAAGCGCGGCACATCACTGAGCTGCAGGGAGGCGGGCGCCGCGTCGCGATGGTCGGCGACGGTGTGAACGATGCCCCGGCGCTCGCGCAGTCCGACGTCGGCATTGCGATCGGCGCCGGCACCGACGTGGCGATCGGCTCGGCCGGGGTGATCCTCGCCAGTGACGATCCGCGTGCGGTGCTGTCGGTCGTCGACCTGTCGCGTGCGACGTATCGCAAGATGACGCAGAACCTCTGGTGGGCCGCGGGTTACAACCTCATCTCGGTTCCGCTCGCCGCGGGCGTGCTCGCGCCGATCGGGTTCGTGCTGCCGGTCGCCGTCGGAGCGCTGCTCATGTCGGCATCCACGGTCGTTGTGGCGCTCAACGCGCAGCTGCTCCGCCGGTTCGACCTGACGCCGCGGTGACGACCCGTGCGGGCACCCGCGCGCCCGCACCCCACGCACCGGCGTCCAGCACGCCCGCGCCGACGCTCACACACCCACGCGCCCGCACCGCCGCCATGCCCACGGCTACGCGCCCACGACCATGCTCGCGCGCCGATGTCCCCGCACCGACGCCCGCGCCCCCACGCCCGCGCCCCCACGTACTCACGGGTCGCACATTCCAGGTGTACCGGATACCGCTTTCCAAGAATCGGAAAGCGGTATCCGGTACACCTGAAAGGTTTCACGACGTCGGGCAGCGTCGGCGTGCGCTGGCGCAGGCACCCCGGCGAGGCACGTGCACGGCCCGCGGGCCGGGGCACCCCGGCGAGGCGCGTCACGCCAGCCAGGCGCGGGGCGCGGGCGCCTGAGGGCGCCGGCGACGCCCCGGCCTAGACGATCGCCTCAGGATCCTCGACCCGCGTCGGCTCCTCGGTCGTCAGCACGAGCTTGCCCACGACGTGGCCGTCGAGCAGACGCTCGTACGCGTCGCGCACCTGATCAAGCAGGTAGCGCCCCGCGAGCGGAAGCTGCACCGTTCCGTCCGCCACGAACGACGCGACGATCTGCACGTCGTCGATCGTCCCGTCTGCGGCGCCGAACGTGCTGAACCCGTGCTCCATGGCGAAGTCCCGATCGACGAGCGTGTTCACGCGATGCGCCGGAACCCCAAGGTCGACCGCGGCCTCAAGCGTCTCGCGACCCGCCTGATCGAGCACGACATCGATGCCCTCCGGAGCAGCTGCTCGAATGCGCTCGACCATGCCGTCGCCGTAGCTGACGGGCAGGATGCCGAGCTCGCTCAGTACCCCGTGATGCTCGTCGCTTGCGGTCCCCACGACGACGACGCCCATCCGCAGCAGAATCTGCGCGGTCAGCAGTCCGACTCCGCCAGCGGCGGCGCTCACGAGTGCGGTCTCCTCCGGCTGGACGTCGACGGCGCGGATCGTCGCCATCGCGGTACGTGCGGCGATGTCGAGGCACGCCGCCTGCTCGACGCTGAGGTCAGCGGGCAGTGGGCGCACGTCTGACGCCGAGATCACGAGGTAATCGGACTGGGCGTACATGCGGCATCCTCCGAACACGAGGTCGCCCACGATGTAACCCGACACCGCCGAGCCCACCTCGACCACGCGGCCAGCGAAGTCGTTTCCGTTCCCCGACGGCAGAGTGACTCCGTACCGTTCGGCCACCTGAGGGTCCGCGGCGATTTTGGCGTCGACGGGGTTGAGTCCCGCGGCGATCACGCGCACCAGCACCTGGTCGGGGCCCGGCTCCGGCACCTCCTGAGGTACGACGTCGAAAACCTCCGGTCCTCCGTGTCGGTCGAACTGCACGCGGCGCGGGGGAGTGATGACTGACATCAGAGTGCACCCTCGTCATTCTGCTGGGCGTCGCTCGGCTCGCGGTCGTCGGTCTCTGCGATCGGCGGATAGCTCGCCGCATCCGGGCGGCTGTCCGCAGCATCCGTTCCGAGAATCACATCGTCGCCCGAGTGCTCGTCGAGCTCCGGGTTGTCCGCGAGCGGTTCGACCTCGCCGTCTTCGTTCACGGCGAACTCGGGGTGTGCCGGGTCCTGCGTCTCAGCGACGGTCTCCGGGTCGGGCTCCACGTCGCCCTCCACGGGCTCGCCCGCGAGGGCGTCATTCGTCACGGTCTCCTTCTCAGTGAGCCGTGGATCCTGTTCGTAGGGGTTCGTATCTGTCATCGTCGCCTCCCATGTGGTGAACGTGATCGACAGATTAGGCACGAACCGACGGCGCAGTAAGGGGGTTGCATCCCTCCTGCTCCAGTGCCACAGTTGCCCCGAGCGCCGCCACTCGTCGGTCTGTTCCAGAAGGATGCCGCGACCAGGCGCGACCGCGCGAGGCCGACGTGCTCAGCGCTTCGGTCTGCGGTTCGACCGCCCCGGCAGCATCTCCTTCACCATGTAGAACCCGAGCAGAGCGACGCCCGCGATCTCGAAGACCAGCGCGACGACGCCGAGGTCTCGATTGGTGAGCACGATCGTCACACCGATGACCAGCAGGATCGCACCGATGAGGGGAATGAGGAAGGGCCGCACGCCCCCAGTCTAGGCGGCGCTTCTGTCACGATCATGTCGGACGCAGAGGTCGGAGGGGCGTGATTGGATGGAAGACATGGATGCTGTTTCCGACTACATCGCCGATTTCGCACGCTTCATCACCGCATCACCCTCGTCGTACCACGCCGCCGCCGAGGCGGCGCGCCGCCTCGATGGCGCCGGCTTCACGCGCCTCGACGAGACCGACGAGTGGGAGAGTGCCTCTGGAGGTCACTACATCGTGCGGGACGGCGCTGTCATCGCGTGGCTTCAGCCCGCGGCATCCGGCCCCACGACCCCGTTCCGAGTTCTCGGCGCTCACACCGACTCGCCGGGATTCAAACTCAAGCCGCACCCGACCATTGGACACCACGGCTGGCTGCAGGCCGGCGTCGAGATCTACGGCGGCCCGCTGCTGAACTCCTGGCTCGATCGAGAGCTCGAGCTGGCCGGGCGCGTGACTCTGCGCGACGGCACGGAGAAGCTCGTGCGCACCGGTCCGTTCCTGCGGATTCCGCAGCTCGCGATTCACCTCGACCGCGCCGTCAACGATGAACTGAAGCTCGACCGCCAGCGACACATGCAGCCGATCTGGGGTGCGGGAGACGTGCGGGACGCCGACCTGCTCGCCCACATCGCCGGGTTCGCCGGGGTCGACCGTGACGACATCGCCGGATACGACCTGCTCACCGCCGACACCCACGCTCCCGAGCGCTTCGGAAAAGACGGCGCGTTCTTCGCGGCTGGCCGCATGGATAACCTCTCCTCGGTGTACGCGGGCCTCGTCGCGCTGCTCGAGGCCGCGGAACGCGGTGGCGACCAGCAGCACATCTCGGTGCTCGCCGCGTTCGATCACGAGGAGCTCGGTTCGCAGACCCGCTCCGGAGCATCCGGCCCGATCCTGGACGACGTGCTCACGCGCATCGGAGAGGGGCTCGGGGCGACGCGTTCGCAGCAGAAGCAGGCGTATGCGGCATCCTGGTGTCTGTCGGCGGATGCCGGCCACGCCGTGCACCCCAACTACTCCGAGCGCCACGATCCCAACAACCTGCCGGTGACCGGCGGCGGCCCGCTGCTCAAGATCAACGCGAACCAGCGCTATGCGACCGACGCTGCGGGCGGCGCGCTCACCGCGCGTCTCGCGGCCGCGGCAGGCGTGCCGTACCAGGAGTTCGTGTCGAACAACACCGTGCCATGCGGTTCGACGATCGGGCCGCTGACGGCGACGCGCCTCGGCATCCGCACCGTCGATGTGGGCGTGCCGCTGCTGTCGATGCACTCCGCACGCGAGATGGTGCACGTGAACGACGCCCACGCTCTCGCGAAGCTCACCGGCGCGTTCTTCGCGAGAGAGTAGCCGTCGCATGCCGTCGTATCGCGTGACGCTGTCGCCCGGAGCGATGCGTCCCGGCGTCGCACCTGACCGCGTGATTCCGACGGTGGCGGATGCCGCGGCCGAGCTCGTCACCGTCGAAGCGACCGACGTGCAGCTCGTGCGCGGCACCCCGCGGGTCGTCGTGCGCTTCACCTGCGACGACGACGAACTCGCGGAGCAGGTCGCCGCCCACGCGGCATCCGTCGCCACCACGGTCGTCGAGGTCAGCGGTTGGTTTCTGACCCGCCGCGACGGTGGCCACTGGAGGCGCGTGGCGTAGCGCGTCAGTGGTCGTGGCCCGCGGCATCCGCATCATCACCCGGCGTCTCGTCGACGCGCCACCGTGACGGAACGCTCTCATCCGGCTCAACCACGAGGAACTGCCCCATCATTCCGGCGTCCTCGTGCCTCAACAGGTGGCAGTGGTACATGTAGGGGTTCTCTGCGTCGGCGTACTCGGTGAAGCGCATGATGATGCGGTATTCCACCTCAGGTTCGAGATAGATGGTGTCCTTCCAGCCCGCAAGTGGCGCAGGCGGGGCGCCGCCGTCTACGCTCAACACCTGAAACTGGACGTCGTGCACATGGAAGTTGTGAGGTGCAGGCATCTCGTTCACGACATCCCAGATCTCCGTGGTGCCGACCGTCGCGACCGCATCGATGCGCTTCATGTCCATCTGCTTGTCGTTGATGTTGTGCCCGTTGAGGGTGAAGGAGCGCTCTGCGACGGCATCCGCGGGGTCGATCGGATCGATCTGAGTGAGGTGATCGGGCACCTCGCCAATGTTGTCCAGGGTGGATGCCGCGCGAAGCTGCAGCACATCGAAGCTGTCGCTCTGACCGGCCGCTCCCGTGATCGGCATGAAGCCAGCGCCGAGATCGGGTGGCATACTGCGGAGGGCGACCGTCTCGTCGGGCGACATGCGCACGAGGATCTCCGCGCGTTCGCCGGGGGAGAGGCGGATGCGATCGAGCTTGACCGGGCTTTCGAGGAGGCCGCCGTCGCTCGCGATCATTGCGATGTCACGCCCGTCGCTCAGTGCGAAGCTGTACACGCGGGCGGGCGAAGCATTGAGGAGACGAAGGCGCACGACGTCAGTTGTGACGTCGAAGTACGGTCCGACGGTGCCGTTGATGAGCAGCGTGTCGCCCAGTGTGCCGACGAAGTCTCGCGTGCTGCCGAACGCGCCGTCGTCGGAGAAGTGTGCGTCCTGCACGATCACCGGAACGTCGTCCACGCCGTAGCCCCGCGGCAGCGGAAGAGCTGACGCAGCGTCATCATCGATCTGGAGCATCCCCGCGAGCCCGTGCGTGACCTGATGCTCGGTTCGCCTGTGCGGATGCGGGTGATACCAGAGTGTTGCGGCGGGCTGGTCGACCGTCCACTCCGGGCACCACTTCTCGCCGGGATCGACGGGCTGATGAGAACCGCCATCGGCGGCCGCGGGGAGGTGCATGCCATGCCAGTGAAGCGTGGTCACCTCATCGAGAGCGTTCGTAAGGCACGGGGCGAAGCGCTCGCCGCGCTTCAGCCGGATCGTGGGCCCGAGATACGCGCCGTTGTAGCCGAGGGTCGGTGTCTCACCGGCATCCGTGAACCCCATCTCGCCCTGCTCGGCCATGAGGTCGACGTGCACGGTGCCGTCGGCGTCGATCGTCCGCTCGGCAAGCGGTGGGATGGCGAGAGGGGTGTCGAAGTCGATTTCGCCGACCGTGTCGACGGTGGGAGAGCTGGGTGCGCAGGCAGAGAGCCCGATGGTGATTGCGAGGGCGGAAGCGACAACAGCGGATGCCGTCGCGAGCACTGCCCGCGGACGACGAAGAGCAGGGATATTGGGCATGCTTCCAGCCTCGCGAGACGTCGCGGTCGCGGCATCCGGCAGTCACCCCAATCCCTGTGGGGATGCACCCTGATGTGCCCCCGAGTCCGCGATGCACGTGCAGCCTGACAAAGCGAAAGCGGCAGGCGCCGCGAGGGTGCCTGCCGCTTGTCGATGTGCTCCGGGAGCTTACGCCGGAATGTCTCCGGGGCCGGGGATGTCGGCGAATGCCTCGATCTGGCTGTCTCCGGGGATGTTGGCTCCGTTGCCGATGCGCGAGTTCGCGCCGATGCGGGAGTGCCCGCCGACGCGTGCGCCGTGGCCGACGTGCGAGTTCTGGCCGATGTGCACGTTCGCGCCGATGACGGCGGCGGCGCCGATCGTCGCGTCGCGGTCGATCCAGGCGGTCGCGCCGATCCAGGCGCCGCGTCCGACGACGGCTCCGGGCTCGATGTAAGCGGTTCGTTCAATGTGGGCGGTCGGGTCCACCGTGGCACCTGAGGCAACCAATCCACGGCCGAGGGGGTGTCGGCGGTAGCGCGTGATCGTTCCTGTGTCGGTTTCGACGACCTCAGCGGGTGTGCTCAATCAAACTCCTTGGAATGTTGTTCTTGAGGAGATAACAGTGCATACGCATAAAAGATTCCTGCGTGCGATCAGGGAGTGCCCTGAGTGGGGCTCGCGGGCGCGGAAGCATGGTGCAGGCGAAATATCTCCCGCGTAACGATAACAAATACCGGATTATAGGCCAAAACCGTGACGGTATTACGACGCGAGGATGTCGTTCACCATCGGAATGACCTGCGTGCCGTACAGCTCGATGGACCGCATGAGCTGTGCGTGCGGCATCGGGCCGTTCGAGTACTTCAGGTCGAACCGGTCAAGGCCGAGCGTGCGGACGGTGGTCGCGACGCGGCGCGCCACCGTCTCGGGCGAGCCCACGTAGAGGGAGCCGCTCTCCGCCTCGGACTCGAAGTCGTCGCGCGTGGTCTCCGGCCAGCCGCGCTCGGCCCCGATGCGGTCGCGGTTCGCTTTGAAATGGGGAAACAGCTGCTCGCGAGCGAGATCGTCGGTCTCGGCCACGTGACCTGGCGAGTGAGCGCCCAGCGGCATCCTCTCGACCTCAAGCTCATCGGACGCACGGTGATACAGGTCGACGTAGGGGACGAAGCGCGCCGGGTCGCCGCCGATGATCGCGAGCATCATGGGGATGCCGTAGCGAACCGAACGAATGACCGACTCGGGGCTGCCGCCCACGCCGATCCAGGTGGGGATGCGGCCACTCGCCGTCTTCGGATAGACGTTGACCCCGTGCAGCGGCGCGCGGTGCGTGCCCTGCCAGCTGACGGGCTTCTCGTCGAGAAGGCGCGCGAGAAGATCGAGCTTCTCGTTGAAGAGTGTCTCGTACTGGCTCAGGTCGTATCCGAAGAGCGGAAACGACTCCGTGAAGCTGCCTCGGCCGAGCGTGATCTCGGCGCGGCCGTTGCTGACGGCGTCGAGGGTGGCGAACCGTTCGTAGACGCGGACCGGGTCATCGCTGGAGAGAACGGTGACAGCGGTTCCGAGCCGGATGCTCGAGGTCTGCCCCGCGATGCCCGCGAGGACCATGTCGGGTGCACTGATCGCGTAGTCGTCGCGGTGGTGCTCGCCGAGGCCGATCGAGTGGAGGCCGACCTGATCGGCGAGGACCGCCTGTGAGATGACATCGCGGATGACCTGGTGGGAAGGGGTGCGCTCGCCGTTCTCGTCGACGGTGACGTCGCCGAAGGTGTCGAGACCGAAGACCGTGTCGCTCATGTGTTCCTCACGTTGGGTGTGCGCGACCGCGCACTTTATGCGTTTGCATGGATGATAACGGGTGTTTCGTGGCGCTTATTCCCATCGGCCACGAGTGCCTGCATGACGAGAGCGGGGCTACGTGGACTTGGCGAAAGACTGGTGCCCTGCGCAGGGTGGTGACACCCTGGAGGTACGCGCAAAGGAGTGAAGATGACCGAGTTCACGACATCGGCAGACGGCACACGGATCGCGTACGACCGGGTGGGCGACGGACCGCCCCTCGTGCTCGTCGGCGGGGCGTTTCAGCAGCGGGCCGGAGACGAGAGCACGGCGGAGCTCGCGCGGATTCTCGGCGATCGCGGCTTCAGCGCTGTGCACTACGACAGGCGCGGGCGCGGTGAGAGTGGACCGGTTCGCGTCGAGGATGCCGGGCAGGAGCTGCAGCGCGAGATCGAGGACCTCGCCGCCGTGATCTCCGCGGTCGGAGGCGAGGCCGCACTCTTCGGCAACTCGTCAGGCGGAGCCATCGCGCTCTGGGCGGCGGACGCCGGCATCGGCGTGACCCGGGTGGCCGTCTTCGAAGTGCCCATCGCCGTGGACGATGACGGTGAGGCCGCGGCATTCGCAGAGGAACTGCGCGAGCTGATCGTCGCTGGTCACGACGAACGCGCCGTCGAGCATTTCATGAAGGACATGCCGCCGGCATGGCTCGAGGGTGCCAAGTCGAGCGGAGCATGGCAGGGCATGGTGAAGGTCGCGCCGTCACTCGTGGCGGATGCCGCGGCGATCGCCGTGCACGACAGCGACCGCGACGAGCTGTGGGCGCGCGTACCGGGACACGTGAGCGTTCTGGTCGGAGAGCAGACGCTGCCGATCTTTCCGCCCGCGGCGCACTGGATCGCCGAGACGCTGCCCGAGGCCCGCACCGAGACGATCGAGGCAGAGTTCCACCAGTGGCAGCCGCGCGTCATGGCCGATGCGATCGTGGACGCCCTGGGACGGTAGCTGACCGGCATCCGAAACGTGTGCTGAAACTGCGCCGGACCGATCGCTGTACGCGCAAACCCCTCTGCTCACGCAATTCAGGTGTACCAGATACCGCTTTCCCAGAGCGGGAAAGCGGTATCTGGTACACCTGGACGACTGAAGCTGCGGCGGGCGGGCGCGGGTTGCAGCTGCAGTGCGCGGCTTCGGTTCGTGGCGGGCGGGTGGGCGACGGCTGAGGCTGGCGCGGTGGATGGAGCGGGCTACGGCTACGGCTGCGGGTCGAGAGCGTCGTACGTCGCGAATCGCGGGTGGGTTCGCACCAGCATCCACACGACCACAATGATCAGGATGCCGCCGAACAGGGGCGGCGCCCACAACGCAGCGAGCGCAGTGAACGAGCCCGCGAAGAGGTCGCCGACTCGAGGACCGCCGATCACGACCACGGTGAAGACACCCTGAATGCGGCCGCGCATCGCGTCGGGGGCTGAAGCCTGCAGCAGCGTCATGCGGAAGATCGAGCTCACGTTGTCGGCACCTCCCGCGACGACCATGCACAGCGTCGCGATGATGAGCGCCGGCCAGTTGACGTCGGCCTCACTCGCAACGCCTCCGCCGTGGCTCGTCACCAGCAGAACCACCCCGAAGCCGAGCGTGGCCGCTCCGAACACCGCGATGGCGTTGCGGATCGCCATGCCCTGTCGCCGCACACCGCCCAGGCGGCCCGAGAAGACGCTCGTGATGAACGCGCCGATCGCGACACCGGCCGTCAGCACGCCGACCGTCACCGCGCCGCCGCCGATCAGGAGCGCGCCGACGGCGGGAAAGAGCGCGCGCGGCTGCCCGAACGTCATGGCGACGACATCGACGATGAACGACATCCGAATGTTCGGAGCCGTCTTGAGAAAACGAAGTCCCTCGACGATCGACGCGAAGCCCGCGGAACGCACCTCGCCCTCCGGCTCGATCTTCGGCAGCGACGCGATGCCCGCGAACGCGAACGCGAACAGCACGACATCGGTCGTGAACGTCCACTGCACTCCGACGGTCGCGACGAGCACACCAGCGAGCGCGGGCCCGACGGTCACCATGATTCCGGCGCTGATGCCGGTCAGAGCGGATGCCGCGGGAAGCAGCTCGATCGGCAGGAGTCGTGGGAGGATCGCCTGCCGAGTCGTGCCGAGCACCGTCGCGGCCACCGTGTTGACGGTCATCACGAGGTAGAACGGCCACACCTGATCGACGTGCGTCCAGGCGAGGATCGCCAACGTCGCAGTCGAGCACCAGGCCACGATCGCCGTGACGAGGGCGAGGGCTCGGCGGTCGAATGCATCTGCGAGCATCCCGCCATAGAGCCCGAAGAAGAGCATGGGCACGAGGGCGAACAGTGCGACGAGCGACACCGCGAACGTCGACTGCGTGAGGTCGTAGATGTGAAGGCCGACCGCGACGATCGTCATCTGGGTGCCGATGCCAGCGATCGCGTTGCCGCCCCAGAGGCGCGCGAAGGCAGGGCTGTGCTTGAGCGGTGTCAGGTCGGCGAAGATGCCGGTGCGCGGTGCCTCCGGCGACGTGCCCGGGTCAGGCTGCGCGGCCTCGCCTGCGTTATCAGAGTCGGTCACGGCTGTCTCACCCCGAGAACCTATCACTCGAGTGCCTCAGCCGTCATCGGTCGTGTGCCGCTTTGTCTCATCTCCGCCATGTGTTTGAGCAGACAAAGTGGCACATGGCAGGCAGGAGGGACGCGGTAGGTGAGCGATGCGTGGTTGGGCCGGGCACCTGCGGCAGGCTGCACAGAAGGTGCTCGGGCAGAACCGCTACTCTGGAGACAAGATCCCGACAGGATCTGCGGACGAGGGAGCAGTACCCGCACAGCGACAAGACTGACCACTGAAAGGTGATCGTCGTGGCGTGGGTGATTCTCATCGTCTCCGGAGCGCTCGAGGCCGTATGGGCCAGCGCACTCTCAGCATCCAAGGGGTTCAAGAAGCTCTGGCCATCGGTGCTCTTCGCCGTCTCGATGTGCGTGAGTATGGCGGGTCTCGCGATCGCGATGACCTCGATTCCCACGGGAACCGCCTACGCGGTCTGGGTCGGCATGGGCGCTGTGCTCACAACAGTCTGGGCGATCGTGACGAAGCAGGAGCGCGCCACCGTCGCGCGCGTCATCCTGCTCGCGGGACTCGTCGCCTGCGTCGTCGGCATCAAGGTGGTGAGCTGATGCGGTACTGGGCAGTTCTTCTTGCGAGCGCCGTTCTCGAGGCTGTGTGGGCCACCGCGCTCGGCGCCTCCGACGGGCTGTCGGCGCTCACGCCGACGATCGTCTTCCTCGTTGCTCTCACCGGGAGCATGCTCGGCCTCGGCTACGCCATGAAGCGGGTGCCGGTGAGCGTCGCGTACGCGGTGTGGACAGGCACGGGTGCGGCCCTCACGGTGACGTGGGCGATGCTGACCGGGGCGGAAGCGGCATCCCTGCTCAAAATCGCGTTTCTTGCGGGCATCGTGGTGTGCGTCGTGGGGCTCGCGCTCGTGACACCGACCAAGCCGTCGCGAGGAGCGGTGGCGGATGCCGGCGAGGCCGACGCTCCTCAGCTGTAGCGTTCGGCCAGATACTCGCTGTAGGTCTGCTTTCCGTAGCCCGGACCGGGAACCATGTTGCGTCGGTCGCGCAGCGCCTCCACGATCTTGCCCGGCAGGCGGATGCTGACGACGCGCTTCGGAGAATGCGCGGCGGCCTTCCACTGGCGAGCCATCTGCTCGGCGCTGAGCTTCTCGGGGCCGCCGATGTCGGCCACGCGCCCGGCGGGCTTCCGCCCGGCGAGTTCGGCGAGCCGCTCAGCCACCTCGGGCGCGGCGATCGGCTGGGCGCCGAAGCGTGGCACGAAGATCCACGGCAGCCGCTTCTGGTACGCGAAGATCATCGTCACGAGGTCGTGGAACTGCGTCGCCCGCAGAATCGTGTGCGGCACCGCTGAGGCGGCGATGCGCTCCTCGACGCGCAGCTTTGTCACGTAGTAGGGCAGCGGGATGCGGTCGACGCCGACGATCGAGATGTACACGATGTGACGGATGCCGGCGCGCTCTGCAGCCGCGATGAGGTTGATTGCCTGCCGCTCATCGTTCTGCCCACCTGTCGTCGCCAAGTGCACGACCGTCTCGATGCCCTCGAGCGCTTCGTCGAGACCGCGACCGGTCGTGAGGTCGTCGGTGACTCGATCATGCCCCGCAGATCGACTGAGAACGCGCACGCTGTGCCCGTCGCGACGCAGCGCATCGACCGTGGGAACACCCAGGGTTCCCGTGCCTCCCGTAACCAGAATCTGAGCCATCCGTCCATTCTGGTCAGTCCACCTGGATTCTGGCTAGGGGTGCGGGGCTGACAAATGCGTCCGGCGGGGCTATATTGGGCGGCGGTCTTAAAAATGCAGCGTGCGGAAGGGGTGTGGAAGATGCTCCTTCCTCTCCTGGTCAGACCGCAAAAGACCGATCAGCCGATCGGCACCCGCTCCGGCGGGAACCACTGAAAGAAAGCCGTGAAGTGAGTGCATCGTCCGTCGTTCTGCGACGCGGGGATTCCCTTGACTGCCTGACCGAACTCGACGCGGAGGCCCGCGGACGCGGCATCCTGACCCGTGAGTTCGAGGATTTCGTTCTGCATCGCGACGGTGAGTCCGGTGCGAAGGCGCTGATCGTAGGCGTTGACCTCTCGGAGTGCGACCGTGTACGCGAGGTGAAGCGCTCGCTGCGCCGCATCGAGAACCAGATCGATGACTCGTGCGAGGTGCTCGAGGGCGACGCACACGTCTACGTGATCGTGAAGGGCGGCGCCGCGCGCTCGTCGCGGGTGCTGCCGCTGTATGAGGCGCTGGCGCAGAAGCTGCATACGCTCGCCGGCAGCTCGCACGGAATCGAGATCACCTCGACCGTGATCGACTGCACGTCGTGCACCGACAGCAACCTGCTCGCGCAGCGCATCGTCGGCGACGTCGCCTCGTCCACCGCGGACGAGGGCACGCCGGCGACCGCGCTGATGTGGGACGAGCTGGAGAGCTCTTCCATCAACGAGGCCGCGCTGAGCGACTACCTCTGACACGGGCGCGCCGTCAAACGACACACGCGCACTGGTCCGGGCGCACGCGCGGGGGTACGGTGCTGACATGAGGGCCTACACCGCCGCGCAGATTCGTGCCGCTGAACGACCGCTGCTCGAGGCAGGAGTGCCGCTGATGCAGCGTGCCGCGGGAGAGCTCGCGGCTCAGATGAGCGCACTTCTCGAAGGGCGTCACGGTGCGCGGTCCGAGTGGCCTGCGCACGGCAGAGTGCTGCTCGTCGTGGGCTCCGGAAACAACGGCGGCGACGCGCTCTACGCCGGCGCGATCATGGGCCGCACGGGCGTGGACGTCGACATCGCGCGCACGTCCGACCGCGTTCACACCGAGGGCCTCGCCGCAGCGGAACGGGCCGGTGCGCGCCAGGTCGACGGAATGAGCGTGGACCTCGCCGACTACGATCTCGTCGTCGACGCAATACTCGGCACCGGCACGCGGAGCGGCGGCCTCCGCGGCAAGGCGCGCGAGATCGTGGAGCGGATGCTGTCGCAGCTCGAGCCCGAGCGGCATCCTCTCGTCATCGCCTGCGACATGCCCAGCGGCGTTGACCCTGACACCGGCGAGCTCGCCGACGACGTCGTGCTGCCGGCTGACGTCACCGTCACTTTCGGCGGAGTCAAGATCGGGATGCTCCGCGAGCCCGGCGCCTCACGGTGTGGCCATATCGTGCTCGCCGACGTCGGGCTCGGACGCGAGCTCGCGCGCTTCGACGGCGAGGCACACCGCCATGACGACGACCTTGCACCGTAGGGTGGCGGCATGAAGCTCTCACAGCGTCGCGCTCAGCCGTTCACGATCGAGCGCCGCATCGTGCTCACGCGTCCGCTCGCGACTGGGTTTCTCGTGACAATTGGAGTTCTGCTCGCTGTCGCGCTCGGCGTCGCCGTCTCGAACCTGTCGACCGTCTTCATCTATGTGCTCTTCGCGGTGTTCCTCGCACTCGCGATCGAACCCGCCGTGAAGTGGTGCTCGCGCCGCGGCATCTCGCGGGGCTGGGCGATCGCGATCGTGTTCTTCGGGTGCTTCCTCGTGCTCGGCGGCATCCTCGGCTTCGCCATTCCGATTCTGGTGTCGCAGATCGCCCAGTTCGCGCAGTCGGTGCCCACGCTCATCGAGAAGTTCGCCGACTCCCAGCTGTTCGCCCAGCTGGAAGACCTCTTCGGGGCGGGACTGCAGGGGCTGCTCGGCGATCTGCAGTCGTTCGTCTCCGACCCGGCGAACATCGCGGCGATCGGCGGCGGCGCGCTGAGGGTCGGCGCGACCGTGGCGTCCGGAATCTCGGGCGCGATCATCGTGCTGGTGCTCACGCTGTATTTCGTGGCCTCCATGCCGACCACGAAGGAGGCCATGTATCGCCTCGCCGCTGCCCGGTCGCGTCCGCGCCTGCGCGACATGACCGAGCAGATCACCGATGCGATCGGCGGCTACATGGGCGGCATGGTGACGCTCGCGTTCTTCAACGCCATCTTCACCGGAATCATGTTCTTCGCGCTCGGGCTGCCGTTTCCGCCGCTCATGATGGCGGCGGCGTTTCTGCTGACGCTCATCCCGCTCGTCGGGTCGGTGCTGTTCTGGGTGATCGGCTCGCTTCTCGCCCTGTTCGCGAGTCCGCTCTCCGCGCTCATCTTCGCGATCGCGTACCTCGTGTACATGCAACTCGAGGCGTACGTCCTCACGCCGCGGGTCATGAACCGCGCGGTGTCGGTGCCCGGCTCGCTCGTCGTCATCGGTGCGCTCGTCGGGGGAACCCTGCTTGGGCTGCTCGGCGCCCTCATCGCCGTGCCCGTGACGGCATCCGCTCTGCTCATCATCAAGCAGATCTGGATTCCTCGGCAGGACGCCCGCGTGTGACGACGCTCTCGCGCTAGGCTGAGCCGCACCATGGAGACCAGGCAGAAGACGCACCAGTCCGGCGGTCGCGAACGCACCATCAGTGAAGAGAATCGCGCGAATGAGGACGAATTCCGCGTCGACATCGAGCGCATCCGATTCTCACCGTACTTCTCGCGGCTCTCCGCCGTGACGCAGGTGATTCCCCAAGCGGGAGCGGGCACGGTCATCCACAACAGGCTGACGCACTCGCTCAAAGTGTCTGCGGTGGCGCGCTCGATCGCGATCGGGTTGAGAACAGCGGATGCCGCGACGCAGCGTCTCGTCGCGGAGCTGGGCGGCTGTGACCCCGTCGTCGTGCAGGCCGCCGCCGCGGCGCACGATCTCGGGCACCCGCCGTTCGGTCACCTCGGGGAGCAGGAGCTCGACAGGGTCGCGCGCGACACGCTCGGTCTGCCGGACGGCTTCGAGGGCAACGCGCAGACCCTGCGCATCCTCACCGCGCTCGACAGCTGCGATGCGACCGCGCGGGGTCTCAACCTGACGCGCGCTGTTCGTGCGGCGGTGCTGAAGTACCCGTGGACGCGCGGGGAGTGGCGCTCGGAGCCGAGTCGCCCGCCGGAGGAGATGCCGCGGGGTGTGGGGACCGATCGCGCGACGGGCGCGCAGAAGTTCTCGGCCTACGACATCGAGGCGTCCGAGATGCGCGACGTGCTCTCGGTGTTCCCCGGCATCGCGCGCCACCAGCAGACGCTCGAGTGCTCCGTCATGGACATCGCGGATGACATCGCGTACGCGGTGCACGATCTCGACGACTTCTACCGCGCGGGCATCCTGCAGTACACGTCCGTGTCGGCCGAGCTCGGCGCCTGGCTCGACTCGAGCACGCAGCTCGCGGCGTTCGACAGCGGCGAGCTCGACCCGCGCAGGCCCGGGCACGCGCTCGAGCTGGCGTGGCGACGCGTCGAGGCGAAAGACCCCTGGATCGCGGATGCCGAGGCCTTCCGCGCTTCGGTGGAGCGCGTGAAGCGTGACCTCGTCGATGGCCTGCTCGCGGTTCCCTACGATGGTGGGCTGGAGGCCGACCGCGCGGTCACCGCGTTCACGCGCCGCTGGATCGACCGCCTCAAGGCCTCGATCGCGGTGGAACGCACCCCCACGATCCGGAGCGGGCACGTGCGTCTCGCGGACGAGGCCTGGCACGACGTGGTCGTGCTGAAGTTCGTGCACTCGCGATTCGTGCTCGACCGTTCGGACCTCGCGGTGTATCAGCGCGGTCAGACGCGCATCATCGCCTCGCTCGCGGACGGGTTCCGCGCCTGGCTCGACGACCCAGATGACGCGGCGCGCGCCCCGCGCCGGCTGCTCGACTCCGTGGAGGCCGCGACGGAGGAGTACCGGCAGCTGCGTGCCGACTCACCAGAACTGTTCGAGAAGGGTGGCGGAGCTGAGGTGGAGCGCCTCGGACGGTCGCGTGCGATCGTCGACTACATCGCCTCGTTCACAGACGCTCAGGCCGTGTCGGTGAACGCGCTGCTGACGGGAACCTCGGAGGGCCTGTGGGAGGCCGGTCGCGGTCTCTGACCGCAACCGGCCGCCGGATCAGTACCAGCCGGTCGCCTGAGAGTGGCCCCAGGCTGAGCACGGCGTGCCGTAGGTGCCCGCGATGTACTGGAGTCCCCACGTGATCTGCGTGGTCGCGTTGGTCTCCCAGTCGCTCGCGACCGACCCCATCTTGCTTCCGGGGAGGGCCTGCGGAATGCCGTAGGCGCCGCTGGATGGGTTCGACGCGGTGTAGGACCAGCCGGACTCCTTGTTCCACAGCGACACGAGGCAGCTGAATTCGCCTGCGCCCCAGCCGTACTGAGAGGCCGCGAGCTCTTTGGCCGTCGCCTTCGCGCCCTCGGGTGTGTTCGCCTGCGCCTTCTTCTCCGCCTCTTCGGCGGCCTTGCGCTCGGCCTCCTTCTCTGCGGCCTCCTTGTCGGCCTGGTCCGCCTCGGCGGTCGCGTCGGCGACGGTCTCCGTCTCCTCCTGCGTCTGCTTCACGAGACCGAGGGTGAAGGTTGGCGTGAGCGACTTGTAGTCCGCGAGGCGGCCGACCAGCGTCGAGAGATCCTTCGTGTCGACGTCGTCGTTCGCGTCGTCGAGCGTGGTTTTCGCCTCGTCGAGGGTCTCTTTCGCACTCTGGTGGGCGGTCTGCTCCGCGTGGAGCTCGTCGCTGGCCTGCGCGATGCTCGCCTGAGAGGCGACGAGCGGCTTCGGCTCGTCGGAGGGAGCGGCCCAGCCTGCGGCGACACCCGAGGTGCCGAGCACGGCGCCCATCACGAGTGTCGCGCCGAGACCGACACGTGCGCGACGGCGATTGCGTTCGCGGCGCATGCGGTTCAGGTGGTTCCGCCGAGGGAAGGGCGTGAGTGTGTCGTCGTTGTCGGTCGAGTTGTCGAGAGTCGAGTTATCGATGTCGGTATCAGTCATTCAGTCTCTGGGGTCAGGGATAGGGAATGTGCGGATGCCGCTGGGGGCGGGCGCGTCACGCACGAAGACCGACCCTCGTCCACATTTCTGAGCGGTTTCCTACCGCAATCTGGGTATTTCGTGCGGGCAACCAGACGCGCGGGGTATGAGGCGGTGCGGGGCGACGGGTGAAGAGGGATGCCGCGCTGGCGCGCCTCGCCCGGCATGACGCGGATCGTCGGAGATTCGGCATCCTGATCTATGCCCGCCTGTGAAACCGAACGGTGCCGGTGATTCCCCGCGCCTCATAATCCGCTGAGAACCGCGTTCTTCTGCATCAGACAACGTGTTTTTCACGGTCGACCGACCTTGGTCGTATCTGACGTGCCCGGTAGCCTGAGGGGTCAGGAGGCATCATGGCGGAGCCACAAGACCGTGAACTCATCGTTGAGACGGCGGTCGGGGCGGTGCGAGGTCGGTCGCTCGGACCCCACCAGAACGCGTTCCTCGGCATCCCGTACGCCGAAGCTCCGACCGGCGATCTCCGCTTCGAGGCGCCGGTGCCGCACGAGCCCTGGGTCGGGGTGCGTGACGCCACTCGGCACGGCGCGACGCCGCTGCGGGACTACATGACGGGCATGACGCTGATCCCCGAGCCCTCGCACCCCGGCGAGGAGACGCTCAACCTGAACGTGTTCGCCCCGCAGGATGCCTCTGGCGCCCAGTTCCCCGTCTTCGTGTGGATCCACGGCGGCGGATTCACCAGCGGCTCTGCGGCCTCGCCGTGGTACGAGGGCGGAGCCTTCCCTCGGGACGGAGTCATCGTCGTCACCGTCTCGTATCGCCTCGGACTCGATGGCTTCGGCGTGATCGACGGTGCGCCCAACAATCGTGGGGTGCGCGATTGGTTGCTGGCGCTCGCGTGGGTGCGCGACAACATCGCGGCGTTCGGCGGCGACCCGGCGCGCGTGACGATCGGCGGCCAGAGCGCCGGCGGCAGCGCGGTGCTCACGCTCCTGTCGATGCCCGAGGCTCACGCGCTCTTCGCGGGCGCCATCGTCGAGTCTCCGGGTGCCACCACCGGCGTCTGCTCCGAGGTGGCGCTGAACGTCTCACGGGTCGCTCGAGAGCTCGGCATCGCACCGACCCGTGACGACTTCGCGGCCGTTCCGGAGAGGAACATCTTCGAGGCCCAGAGCAGAGTCGCCACACACGAGCTCACCCTCGGGCGAGTGCGCAAGATCATGAATGGCGCGAGCTCGATGGATTGGACGCCTGTCGTCGACGGGGACCTGCTGCACTACGGCATCGACGAAGCATTCGAGTACGGCATCGGGGCGGACAAGCCGCTGCTGATCGGCGCGAACGCGGGCGAGGCGGACGGCCTCCTCGACTCCGCGCCGAAGCTGCTCGATGCGGTTCCGCGCACGCTCGCGCTGCACGCCGCGGGCCTCGGGCGCCGGGCATCCGCATACTCGCGTCTCACGCACGGGCACACTCGCCGCATTCTGGGCGCCGCAGCGACTGACGCTGTCTTCCGCTTCACCGTCGCCCGCGCGCTGGCGGCGCGAGACGGTTCGACGTACGCGTACGATTTCCGGCTTCCGTCCACGCTGAACGGGCTCACGAGCCACTGCATGGAGCTGCCGTTCGTGTGGGACTGCCTCGACGCCGAGAACGTCGTCAGCGCGAACACAGGGCCGAACCCTCCGCAGAGCCTCGCCGATGAGATGCACGCCGCGTGGGTGCGCATGATCACCGAGGGACATCCGCCGTGGCCGGTGTTCGCCCCCGACAGCGACCGCGTGGGGCGCCGCTTCGACAGGCATCCCGAGACCTGTGAGGTCTTCGCACGAGAACTCGACCTCGTCGCGCATTAAACGCGGTCGCTAGCCTCGTGTCCCAGTGGAGGCTCCTTGCTACGATGCGAGCGCGGAACCGGGGTGTCGACACGTCACGGCACTCAGTGGCGGGGCTTGCGGGGCTTCCGCGGCTTGCGGCCGCCCTCCCAGCCGCCGCGTGAGTCGCGGTCAGAGCGGAAGCCGCGGTTCTCGCGGCGATCCTCGCCGTCACGTCGCGGTCGGTCATCTCGCCAGGGACGGTCGTCACGGCGAGCCCGGTCGTCACGCCACGGGCGATCCTCCCGGCGAGGCCTGTCGTCGTCGCGGCGGGGCCGACCGTTCTGCGGGCGGTCGTAGCGCTCGTACCGACGCTTGCCTCCGCGCGGTCCGCGGTCCGCGGCGATGTCGATCGGGCGGCCGCCGACGCGCGTGTTCGCGACGCGGTCGAAGAAGTCCTTCGGCAGGTCGGCGGGAAGCTCCACGAGGGAGAAGTCCTGGCGGATGTCGATCTGGCCGAAGTCGTCACGGCCCAGGCCGCCCTCGTTCGCGAGGGCGCCGACGATCTGCCCGGGCTGGACGCGCTGGCGTCGCCCCACCTCGATGCGGTACTGCTGCATGCCGGTCTTCGCGCGGCCGGTGCGGTTGCCGCCGGCATCCTTCTTGGGTCGATCCTTGCGGCCGCGTGACTCCTGCTGGAGCACCAGTTCGTCCTCGGGGGAGAGCAGAAGCGGCGTCGGACCCTGCGCGACGACCGCGAGAGCCGCGGCGACGTCGGACTCCGGAACATCGTGGTGCGTCACGTAGTGGTTGATGATGTCGCGGAACGCTGAGATGCGGTTCTCCTGCCCGAGCGCCTGGGTGATGGCGTCATCGAAGCGGGCGAGGCGGGTCTCGTTGATGTCGTCAACGCTCGGCAGTTGCATCTGCTCGAGGGGCTGACGCGTCGCGCGCTCGATCGCGTTCAGCAGGCGACGCTCGCGCGGAGTGACGAAGCTGATCGCACTGCCCGACCGACCCGCGCGACCGGTGCGGCCGATGCGGTGAACGTACGACTCGGTATCGACCGGGATGTCGAAGTTGACGACGTGGCTGATGCGCTCGACGTCGAGGCCGCGCGCCGCGACGTCGGTGGCCACGAGAATGTCGAGTGATCCGGACCGGAGCTGCCCGACCGTGCGCTCACGCTGCGCCTGAGGCACGTCGCCGCTGATCGCCGCCGCGGAGTAGCCGCGGGCGCGGAGCTTCTCGGCGAGCGTCTCGGTCTCGTTCTTCGTGCGGACGAAGATGATCATGCCGTCGAAGGTCTCGACCTCGAGGATGCGCGTGAGGGCGTCGACCTTCTGCGCGTACGAGACGATGAGGTACCGCTGGCTGATGTTCGCCGACGTGGTCGTCTTGCGCGCGATCGTGATCTCTTCGGCATCCCTCAGATATTTCTGAGAGATCTGGCGGATCTGACGCGGCATCGTCGCGGAGAAGAGAGCGACCTGCTTCTCATCCGGAGTCTCGGCGAGGATCGTCTCGACGTCTTCGGCGAAGCCCATCTTGAGCATCTCGTCGGCCTCGTCGAGCACGAGGTGCTTGATGTTCGAGAGGTCGAGCGTGCCCTTCTCGATGTGGTCGATCACGCGGCCCGGGGTACCGACGACGACGTGCACTCCACGGCGAAGCGCCGAGAGCTGCACGCCATAGGACTGCCCGCCGTAGACCGGCAGAAGACGAACACCCGGCATGTGCGTGGCGTACTGTTCGAAGGCCTCGCTCACCTGCAGGGCGAGCTCACGCGTGGGAGAGAGCACGAGGGCCTGCGGCGTCGACTGTGAGGAATCGAGGTGCGACAGGATCGGCAGGGCGAACGCGGCAGTCTTTCCGGTACCGGTCTGGGCGAGGCCCACGACGTCGCGGCCCTCGAGGAGGACGGGGATGGTGGCCGCCTGAATGGCGGAGGGGGTCTCGTAGCCGACGTCCTGCACCGCTCGCAGCACAGCATCACTGAGCCCGAGATCGGCAAACGTCGACTGTGCGGGTGCGGATTCCTCCGCGGGCGAAGCAGTGCTGTCTGAAGTGGTCATCATTCTCAACCGTACTCGCTGTGCGGGGCCGGAGTCTCGCCCCTTGACAGAGGATTCGCGGTACAGCGCGGATGCCGCACCGAAACCGGGGCAGATTCTCAGGCAGCGGTTCTGGTAGCCGGTGCCGCGCGCTAGGTCAGATGGTCGTTCGCGCCGCTCACCCAGTCGATATAGCGCTGCGCCGAGTGCTCGACGATCGAGGGAGCATCTGGGCCCGCGCTTGCTCCGAAGTTGTTGTACAGCACGTCGAAGCGATACTGCCGCACCTGGTCGGCGATGCGGCGCACGACGGCTGCCGAGAGCGGGATGCGGTTGGGGTAGCTGCGCAGAAAGGTCACGTTGCCGTCGGCGACAGGAAAGATCGCGTCGCCCGCGAACAGCACACCGCCGCCGTCGGCCCCTGCAGACCAATGCGCGATCGTACTGCCGGGAAAGTGGCCGCCGACCTGGTCCAGACGCATGCCCGGCAGAACATCGAACGGATCGTTCCACAGCCGCACGACGTCCGGCCGGTGGCCGAGCCATGCGGCATCCTTTTCGGCGACCCAGATGGGTGCGTCGTCGAACGCCGCGCTCCACTGCGACTGCACACCGTACATGTGCGGGTGACTGGCGATGATGTGATGGATGCCGCCGAGCTCACGCACCGCCGCGATCGCGTCGTCGTCGATCAGCCCCGGCACGTCGAAGAGCAGGTTGCCCGCGGTGGTGCGCACGAGCATGCCCTGCTGCCCGATTCCGACGTTCGTGGCCGTGAGACCCCAGAGGTCGTCGGCGACCTGCGTGACCGTGACGCGGCGGCCGTCTGCGCGGAGGCCGTCGAGGGTTCTCCAGGCCTGCCCGGACGCCGGAACGTGCTGGCGCTCGTCCTCGCAGATCGGGCACTGCTGAGGGGCGACCGGGGCGGGTGCGTACTCGACGCCGCAGGTCGCGCAGAGCCAGAGGTGCGGATGCTGTTCGCTCATGCTCACATTCTCGCCGACGCATCCCGCCCCTCACCTCCCCCGCGCTATTTGTTCGGGTTTGCGCTACAGGAATTTCTGTAGCGCGGGCCCGAACAAATAGCGCGGTGGGTGGGACCGGCGTGCCGGGGCATGAGGTGATGGAGCGGCGCGGCTGGTGCGGACGTGCGGCGGGCGGCGCAGCGCTACTGCGCGGCGATGCGGAACGTCAGCGTGCGGGCCTCCGCCTTCAGCATGTGATCCGGCCACACATCCGGACCGCAGGCGCGAGAGCCCACACCGTTCTGCGCCGCATCGAGATAGAGGTACGCAGCGTCGTTCTCCGGAAGCTCGTGCGGATGCGCGGCCGCGTCGAGCTGCTGCGCCGTGTGCCGCGTGAGCGTGAAGCCCGGCAGGCGCCCCTGAGCGTCGCGCACCGCGTCGAACCGCAGCCACGCCTCTCCGTTCCGCCCGAGCGTGAGGAAGCGTACATCGCTGCGGTGCCCCGTCTCCTGCGGGCGCGAGTAGGCGACGTTGAGGTCGTCGATCGTCGCCTCGAAGCTGCCCACCTGGGCGGCGTGACGCGTGTCGGGGTATGACTCGTGCGGCCCGGTGCCGAACCAGGATGCTCCCGTCACAGTGCTCGGCAGATCGAAGCGCAGTCCGATGCGCGGCAGCACCATGGTCCACCCGCGACTCGGCTCGATGTCGACGCGCAGCCACAGCTCCCCGTCGACGAGCTGCCAGCGCTCGGTTGTGACGATGCTCGCGCGCACGTCGGCCGCCGACCAGCGGCGCCGCGTCACGACGGCATCCTCACTCGTCATCACGCCCTCGATGCGGGAGGTGAGCCGGTCAAGACCTGCTGCGCGCCACACCTCGTCGCAGGCGGGAGCGGGAACGCCGTTGCCGTTGTTCGCGTACGGGTCGCCGGTGGCGTAGCTGCCGCGCCCCTGCCCGCGATCATTGTCGGTCGGGCCCCGCCACAGCTCGAGCTTCGGTCCTGAGACAGGCTGGCCCGCCAGGCGCGAAAGCCGCCCGTGCGTGAACTCGGCCGGTCCGAGAACGGTGCGCGGCTGACGTGTGGTTGAGACGGATGCCGCGGCCCGCAGCTCAGCGGCCAGTCTCGGCGCGGTCAGTCCGGCGTCCCGATCGCCGATCCGCTGCTGTGCGAAGACGATGCGATGACCGGCCGGTGCCCACGCGGCATCCTCGCTGAGAACGGCCTCGACGGTCAGCCATGCCTCAACACCGGCCGGAGTCTCGAGCCCGGTCAGTGTGACGGCCGCGCTCTCACCCGCCGCGACTGGCGCTACGTCGACGTCGCCGCTCGCGGCCGTGCGCCCCTCGGCTTCGACGCGCCACCGGAACGTCAGGTCCGCGGTGCTCGCCGTGTGCCGGCGGTTGACGATCGTGAGGAGCGTCGCGTCGTCGGCATCCCTCACCTCGCCCGCGAGCTCGAGCGTCACGGGCGCGACCACCTGCGCCCACTCGTGCAACCCGGGCGATGGCGTGCCGTCGGAGAGCACCATGCCGTCCATCACGAAGTTGCCGTCGTGCACGACCTCGCCGAAGTCGCCGCCGTACCCGAAGAACTCGGTTCCGTTCTCGTCGCGCGTGAGGATGCCGTGGTCCCGCCACTCCCACACGAAGCCGCCCTGCAGCCGCGGGTACTGCCGCACGAGTTCCTCGTATTGATCGATCGCGCCAGGCCCGTTGCCCATCGCGTGCACGTACTCGCACAGAATGAACGGCTTCGTCCGCTGCCGCGCCGATTCTGCGGCGTCGCAGCCGAGAAGAAGCGTCCGCGAGTCGTCGCGCCCGATCTGCTCCGTCTCGGGAACCGACGAGTACATACGCGAGTAGACGTCCGTGTACGCACCCTGGTAGTCGCCCTCGTAGTGCACGGGCCTGCTCGGGTCGCGGTCGTGCACCCACGACGCCATCGCCGCGAGGTTCTGCCCGGTGCCGGACTCGTTGCCGAGCGACCACATCACGATCGAGGGGTGGTTCTTGTCGCGCTCGACGGTGCGTTCGATCCGGTCGAGGTAGGCGTCGCGCCACAACGGATCGTCGCTCGGGTTGCCCGTCCAGCCGCCCTGCTCGAAGCCGTGCGTCTCGAGGTCGCACTCCAGAATCACCCAGAAGCCCATCTCGTCTGCGAGGTCGAGCAGGCGCGGGTGCGGCGGGTAGTGGCTCGTGCGGATCGCGTTCACGTTGAAGCGCTTCATGAGCGCCAGGTCGTCTCGCGCCCAGGCCTCGTCGAAGACGCGACCGCGCTCGGGATGCGTCTCGTGTCGGTTGACGCCGTGGAAGACGACGCGCTCGCCGTTCACGAGGAAGAGCCCGTTCTCGATGCGCGCGGAGCGGAACCCGAGCCGAAGCGACACGGTCTCAGCGGCGCTGGTCACCGTCGCGTCGTAGAGACGCGGCGTCTCCGCGGTCCAGGGTTCGACGGTGTCCACGGTCACCGGCGCGACATCGGAGGCATCCGCCCATTCGACGTCCACGTCGAGCTCGGGCACCCGCAGCCGTACGGGAAAAGCCTGGTCGGATGCCGTCAGCTGCGGCGCGATCGTGCCGACCCCTCCGTCGTACTCCGTTCGCAGCCACACGTCGTCGATGCCGCCGACCGGCCGGGCCTGAAGTGTCACGTCACGGAAGATGCCCGGCAGCCACCACTGATCCTGATCCTCGAGGTAGCTCGCGGCGGACCACTGGTGCACCCGCACGGCGATCTGGTTGGCGCCGGGTCTCACGGCATCGGTCACGTCGAACTCCTGCGCGAGCCGCGACCCGCTGCCGACGCCGATCAGCTTGCCGTTCACCCAGACGCGGTAGCGCGACTCGACCCCGTCGAAGCGCAGCAGGATGCGGCTGTCCGCCCAATCTTCCGGCACGTCGAAGCCGCGGCGGTAGTCCCCGGTCGGGTTCTCGTCGGGAACGAACGGCGGGTCGATGGGGAAGGGGAACTGCACGTTCGTGTAGATGGGGGAGCCGTAGGCGCCGTCGCCCTGCAGCACCCAGTGCGAGGGCACGGCGATCTCGTCCCAGGAGGCGTCGTCGAAGTCCGGCTCCGCGATGGCCTCGAGTGCCTCGCCCTCGGGCAGAACCCCCGCGGCGCCCGGTTCACCGGGCGCACCGGGGAGAAGACGGAACCTCCACGACCCGTTGAGCGACAGCGTCGGAGCGTCGCTGTGCAGCCATGAGCGGGCCGGGGTGCGTGCTCCTGAACCCGGGCCGCGGTCGGTGACGTACGAGGACATAGAGGGATCCTTCCGTGGGGCCGCTTTGCCGGACAGTCCGCGACCGATCTGTCGTCGCAGCGCTGTCAGGCCACACTACACAATTTCGAGTGACCACTCGAAATTCGTTTTGCGCTGGGGTCGGGGTAGTGTTCCGGCATGAGCAGTGCGCCTCGCTCCGGCCGCCGCGGACCCTACGCGAAGTCCGCGGAGCGGCGTCGAAGCATCGTCGACGCTGCGTTCGAGGTGTTCGCCGCGCACGGCTACCGCGGCGGTTCGCTTCAAGACGTCGCCGATCGCGTGGGGCTCAGCCAGACGAGTCTGCTGCACTACTTTCCGTCGAAGCGTGAACTTCTCGTGGCCGTGCTTGACCGACGGGATGCCGAGGCGGACAGCGGTCCGCTCTCGGAGGAGAGCCGCGATTTTCCGACCGCGCTCGTCGCCCAGGCGAGGCACAACGAATCCGTTCCGGGGCTGATCGAGCTCTACGCTGTGCTGTGCGGGGAGTCGGTGACCACCGACTATCCGGCGCGTGACTACTTCATCACCCGCTTCGACCGGCTTCGCCAGCAGTACGCCACGGAGCTTCGCGAGCTCGCCGCCGAGGGCCGCCTTCGTCCGAGCGTCGACCCCGAGCGCGCGGCCGCCTCCATCGTGGCGCTGTGGGACGGCATCCAGGTTCAGTGGCTCCTCGACTCGTCGATCGACATGGCCGCCTGCCTCAAGGACTACCTGGACGGCATCCTCTTCGACCCCGACGAGCACGAGCCCACCGACGCGCTCACCGGTCTCGACACCGACGGCGGATTCCTCCGCAACGCATAGACGCCATTCGTTCGAGTGTGGCATCGTAGGTCACCCTGAGGAAAGGAGTCACTCGCTATGGGTTCCTGGAGTCCCTGGATCACCTTCGGAATCGCCATCGTCATCGCCGCTGCGGTCGTCATTGCGGCGCTGCTCATCGTGAAAACGGTGCTGTCGACTCTCGAGCGTCGTCGAGCAGGCGTGAGGTTCCTCAGGCTGAGAGCGACCCGATCGTTCATGTTCTTCCTGATTGTGGCCGCGGCGTGGGCCGCGATGTCTGCGTCATTCCCGCTGCGCGAATGGATGCCGGGACTCTCGCACCTGTTCTCGATCGCGCTCATAGCGGGTGTCGCGTGGTTGCTTGTCGACCTCGTCTTCGTGCTCGCCGACGTCTCCAATGCGAAGTATGAGGGTGCCGAGGATTCGATATCTGCGCGCCGCATGCGCACGCAGATGACGATGGTTCGGCGTCTGCTGATCGTGATCGTCGTCGTGATCGCGGTCGGCTCCATTCTGATGACGTTCCCGGGAATTCGGACGATCGGCGCGAGCGTCTTGGCGTCCGCTGGTATCGCCAGCATCGTCGCGGGCCTCGCGGCGCAGTCTGTGCTCGGCAACCTGATCGCGGGCGTGCAACTCGCCTTCAGCGATGCCGCTCGTGTCGGCGATGTCGTCGTGGTCGAAGAGGAATGGGGAACCATCGGCGAGATCACGCTGGCGTACGTGGTCGTGAACATCTGGGACGAACGTCGGCTCGTCGTGCCGTGCACGTACTTCACCTCGCAGCCCTTCACGAACTGGACGCGGCGTGGAAGTCAGATTCTCGGAACCATCGCGTTCGACATTGACTGGCGCGTCAACATCTCCGCGATGCGGCAGAAGCTCAACGAGGTGCTCGAGGGCACCGACCTGTGGGACGGCCGCAGCGGCTCCCTGCAGATCATCGATGCGACCGGCGGCTTTGTTCGCGCTCGTTCCACCGTCTCGGCGGTGGACTCCGGAAAGCTGTGGGATCTCCAGTGCCTCGTCCGCGAGGAGATGATCGCGTGGCTTCAGAAGTCCGGCAACTTCTCGCTCCCGGTCACGCGCGTGCAGATGGTCGACGGCGAGGCCATGGACCGCAAGATGGCTCGGTCCGGACCGAAGAACGTCGATGCGGAGGCCGAGCGTGAGCAGGCGGGAATGTTCTCCGGCTCGCCTGAGGCGGAGGCTCGCGGAAGCATGTTCACGGGAGCGATCCCGGTGCAGGAGGCCGAGCAGCGGGAGCAGGATGCCGCGCTGCAGACGGGCCCCGCCCCGGTCGCGCCGCAGACCGCACCCGCGCCGCAGCAGGCGCCGCAAACCGCGCAGCAAACCGCACCGCAGGAGCCGGTCGCTCCGCCCACACGCCCGGTGACGCCGCCGCACCCGCAGGACCCCTCACCGTCGCCCGACGATCCATCTCAGTCCGAGCGCTGACTGTCGGAGGGGCCCTCTAGTCTCGTTGCCGTGCCGGATCTTCCATCCCTCGACAGGAAAGAAGATCATGAAACTCCTCATCGCAACGACCGAACTGCAGGGCCAGGCCTCCGACGACTTCATGCGGGCGATCCCAGGCGAACTCGTCGTCGATGTCGGCCCGTGCGAAGACGCGACGGCGAGCGACGACTGGAGCTGCGCGTGCGCGCGCAGCTTCGTCGGCCTCACGTCGGGTCGCATGACCACGACCGCGAAGGTCGTCGACCATCTCGACATCGACGCTCGTGAGTACATAGAGACCGTTCGCGATGCGTTCGGGACGTGGTGCTGCCCCGACTGCGCCACTGAGATCGCACTGATCTCGCGGCGCATCGCGGGGCAGTGGGACACCGGGCAGATCCTCGAGCGCTACTGCAGCGTCGTGCGTGCTCGACTTCCGCACCTGGCCGGTTGACGATGCTTGAGGCTCGGACCGGGACGTTGATACGTTCTGAACATGAACGGTGACGTCCGGTCCGAACTCCTCGCTCTCGAACACGACGGGTGGCGGTCGCTGTGCGATGGAACTGGCGCTGATTTCTACGGGCGCCTCATGATCACGGACGGCGTTATGGTGCTCGCTGGCGGCTTCTCGCTGGACCGAGCTAGCGTTATCGCGTCACTCGTTGACGCCCCGACCTGGGACACTTATCGAATTGATGATGAGCGCGTTATCTCTATAGCCACCGACGTTTTCGCCATCACATATATCGGTCGCGCGTCGCGCGGCGACGAACCGGAGTTCGCCGCCGCGATGTCGAGCACCTACGTACGTGTTGACGGAGAATGGCGACTTGCGCTATATCAGCAGACGCCTGTTGCGAGCCGGTAGACCTCAGCTGGCGAGGCCGACCGGCTCAGTAGGGGTCTTCTCCACCGGCTCCTCGACATCATCCGCGGGCTTCTTCACGAGGAAGGCCGCGATGATCGTGAGCGAGAAGATGATCGCTCCGACGAGGAACGCCGTGCGCACGCCGCTCGCGATACCCACCTGCTGCGATGCTCCGTCGGCCTGGAGACTGGCGGAGACCGTGGACATCACGGTGACGAACAGCGCCGTTCCCGCAGCGCCCGCCACCTGCTGCACCGTACCGACGATCGCACTCGCGTGAGAGTAGAGGGACGGAGCGACAGACCCCATGCTTGACGTGAACAGGGGAGTGAACAGCAGCGACAGGCCGAGGCTCAGCACGAGGTGCGCAGCGAGAATGAAGAACGGAGAGGTTTCCGCCGACACCGTCAAGGCGAGCGTCCAGAGCACGGCGGCGACGAGGACCGTTCCGGGAACCAGCAGCGGACGTGTTCCCACCCGGTCATAGAGGCGGCCGACGAGCGGACCCATGAGCCCCATGAGAAGTCCACCGGGCAGCACGAGCAGGCCGATGAACATCGGCTCGAGGCCGAGCGCCTGCTGCAGGTAGATCGGCAGCAGGATGATTGTGCCGAACAGGCCCATCATCGCGACGACCATCATGACGACCGAGGTCGAGAAATTGCGCGACGCGAAGGTGCGCAGGTCGAGCAGGGCGTCATTCTGCTTCTCAAGGCGCTTCTGCATGAGCGCGAACACCGTGAGAGCCACGATGCCCACGCCGATCGTCACCCACGTGGACACCGGAGTGCCCTGCGGATTGTCTTCGGTGCCGGCCCCGATGTTGCTCAGACCGTAGACGAGCGAACCGAAGCCGATCGCCGACACGATCACTGACGGAACGCTGATCGGCAGCTTCTTCGGCTCGGTCACGTTCACGACGAAGCGGATACCGATGATCAGCATGGTGACGGCGATCGGCAGCACGAGGATGAACATCCAGCGCCAGCCGAGCGCGTCGAGGATGAGCCCGGAGACCGTCGGGCCGATCGCGGGAGCGACCGACATGACGATCGAGACGTTGCCCATCGTCTTTCCGCGCGCTGCCGGCGGAACCAGCGTCATGATCGTTGTCATGAGCAGCGGCATCATGATCGCCGTGCCCGAGGCCTGAATGATCCGGGCTCCGAGAAGCATCCAGAAACCGGGAGCAATGGCCGCGAGTGCCGTTCCCGCCGAGAACAGGGTCATGGCGGTGATGAAGACCTGACGCGTGGTGAAGCGCTGAAGCAGAAAGCCCGTGATCGGAATCACGACGGCCATCGTCAGCATGAACGCGGTCGTCAGCCACTGGGCGAGTCGCGCGGATACCTCGAGGTCGCGCATCAGATCGGTGAGGGCGACGCTCATGATCGTCTCATTGAGAATCACCACGAAGGCGGCGCCGAGCAGCAGCCAGATGACGCGCATGTAGGGTGCCTGGCCGCTCTGGGCAGGGTCAGAAACAGAAGGACGGTCGTTCACAGGAGCTCCGTACGATCGAAAGCGGCCGCTGGGTAATGGAAGGAAGTCGCCGAGACGGCGATGAGAAGCTGCTCGACTGAGACAGAGAACCGAAGCGAGCAGCAGATTATTCCAGCACAGGGTTGATGTTCGCGCAAGCGATGCTGTGCGATCTCTCAGCATCCGGCCGCGATGTGAGCGACCGGATGCTGAGATTCAGGTGTGCCGAGATTCAGGCGGCGACGAGCCCGGCGAGGTCATCGAGTGTCGTCGACCAGCCGTCGTACACGAAGCCGTCACCTGGGTGGCCCTCGAAGCCCACAAGGTGGAAGGCCATCTCGGTCGTGTCCCCGCTCTCGGTGAATGAGACGGTGACGACGGGAGCGTCCGGGTCTCCGGGATTTCCCCACGTGAATACCAGCTTCGTGAGCGGGGAGACCTCAAGGAAGGTGCCGCCGGTTACGATATCCTGCCCGGTCTCGTGATTGACCATCGTGTACTGGTACTTTCCGCCCTCGCGGACGTCCCATGTGATGCTCTCCACGGGGGTTGAAGGGAGCCACTGAGCGAGGTGCTCGGGCTCCGTCCACGCGCGCCACACGGTCTCCGGTGCGGCGTCGAGCGTGCGCGTGATCGTGAACTCGGGCTTCTGGGTGTTCATGGCTGCTCCTTTGCGTTCATGGACCTGAGATGGTCCTCGAGGGCATCGAAGCGTTCGTTCCATTCTCGACGGTGCTTCTCGACCCACGCAGCCGCTTCGTCGAGCGGTTCGGTGCGGATGCTCAATGTGCGCCACTGTGCGTTCGTGGTCCGTTCCACCAGACCCGCGGACTCCAGCACCTTGAGGTGCTGGGAGACAGCGGGCGCGCTGATGTCGAACCTCTTCGCGATCTGCCCGACCGTCGTCGACTCCTGGTGCAGTGCGCTGAGGATCTCACGTCGCGTCGGATCCGCGAGAGCTGAGAAGACGAGACTCAGTGGGTCTTTCGATGCCATTAACCATTTCCTTAATTAAGCATCTACTTAACAATGAGTGCGGAGAAAAGTCAAGAGCCACCGATGGCGCCAGAAGAGAGGAGGGTGAGGGCACTCAGAGGTCGTCGCGCTCGCGAAGGTCGTCGATCGTGTCGATCGTATCGGCGTCGATCTCCTCCCAGTCGTCGTCCTCGGCATCCTCACCGTCGTCGTCTGCATCGACGAACTCGTCGCTGCCCTCGACGCGAACGAGATGCGTACCGGGAGGGGCATCGAGATACGGGATCACCGCGTCGTCCATGTTCGCGATCACGTTGACGTCGAACACGCCGACATGGCGCTCGTCGTCGAGATACTCCTGACTCTCGTCGCCGGAGAGGAAGCGCCACCCGCTGTCCTCCTCGTCGGGCTCCTCGCGATACATGTAGCCGACCGCGCGACCGGCGACGGTGATCTCATCGGATGCCGCGGCCGTGCCGCGACCCGGCGCGCGCTGCTCGATGTCTTCTTTGCTCAGCACATATCGCTTCGACATGATCACCCTCCGCGCTCTCAAGGATGTCCCACGAACTCAAGGGGCACAAGACCCAGAGATGGTCGTTCGCTACAGGATCTGCCGCGCGTTCGTGCGGGCCAGATCGATGAGCTCATCACCACGTCCCGACATCACGGTCCGGATGGCGTACAAGGCGAACCCGCCGACCTGCTCCGCTGTGATCGTCGGCGGCATCGAGAGCTCCTGACGCTCGGTGACGACGTCGACGAGGGCGGGGCCGTCATGCTCGAAGGCATCCTTCAACGACTCATGCAGATCGGCCGAACGCTCGACGCGGAAGCCCTTGATGCCGAGCGCGTTCGCGACGTCGGCGAAGTTCGGATTGTCGAGTCCCGTGCCGAAGGTGACGATGCCCGCGGCCTTCATCTCCAACTCGACGAAGTTGAGCGAGGAGTTGTTGAACACGACGAGTTTCACCGGGAGAGAGCTCTGGATGAGCGTGATGAGGTCGCCCATGAGCATGGAGAGGCCGCCGTCGCCGGAGAGCGTCACGATCTGGCGGCCGGGAAACGCCGACTGCGCGCCGATCGCCTGCGGCAGCGCGTTCGCCATGGACCCATGCGTGAACGAGCCGATGAGCCTGCGCCGACCGTTCATCGTGAGATAGCGCGAGGCCCACACGACGGGAGAGCCGACATCGGGAAGGAACACCGCGTCGTCCGAGGCGAGTTCGTCGATCGCTCGTGCCACGTACTGCGGGTGGAGAGGCTGCGAACCGCGACGCGAGGTCGCGAGCTCGTCGAGCTTCTTGCGCGTCTTCGTGTAGTGCTTGCGCATCGCCTCGAGGTGCTTGCTGCTCTTCGCGGTCGAGAGCCTCGGCAGCAGAGCCTCGATCGTCTCACGTACGCCGCCCCGCAGCCCAACGTCGATCGGAGTGCGACGGCCGAGGTGCTCACCCCGGACATCGACCTGGATGACCGTGGTGTCCTCCGGGTAGAACTGCTGGTACGGAAAGTCGGTTCCGAGCATGACGAGCGTGTCGCAGCTCTCCATCGCGCGGTAGCCCGAGGCGAACCCGAGAAGCCCGGTCATTCCCACGTCGTAGGGATTGTCATATTCCACGAATTCTTTGCCGCGCATCGCGTGCACGATCGGAGCCTGAAGCGTCTTCGCGAACTGCATGAGCTCCGCGTGCGCGCCCTCGCACCCGGCACCCGCGAGGATCGTCACGGCGCCGGCCGCATTGAGTGCTTTCGCAGCCTCATCGAGTGCGGCTCCGTCCGGGACGATGCTCGATGTCGTCGCGCGGATCGGGGCGACCAGGTCGCTTTCCGCCTCGGCGAGACCCACATCGCCCGGCAGTACGATCACGGCGACGCCGCGCTGCTCGACGGCGGCGCGCATTGCCATGTGCAGCACGCGCGGCATCTGATCGGGGCTCGATACGAGTTCGGCATACACACTGCACTCGCGGAACAGCTCGGTCGGATGAGTCTCCTGGAAGTAGCCGCTGCCGATCTCCTGGCTCGGAATCTGCGCGGCGATCGCGAGCACCGGCGCGCGGGAGCGCTGAGCGTCGAACAGGCCGTTGATCAGGTGCAGGTTGCCGGGCCCGCAACTGCCGGCGCAGACCGCGAGCTCACCCGTGAGGGCGGCTTCGGCGGATGCCGCGAACGCGGCGGATTCCTCGTGTCGCACCTGAACCCAATCGATCGCGGGTCGGGTGCGCATGGCATCCGTGAATCCGTTGAGGGAGTCTCCGGGGATCCCGTAGATCCGCTCGACTCCGCTGGCCATCAGGGTTTCGACGATGTTCTCGGCGACGGTGGTCATGGCATCCCTCCCGGTGTCTCCTTGAGTCTCGCAGATGCCACGCTGCGCCACCAGGGGGTCAGTCGTCGGTCAGAAGCGCGCGGATGTCGTCTGCCGTGAGTGCGCTGCTGAACGCGGCATCCTCATCGACCACAGCATCGAACAACGCCGCTTTCTTGCGCTGCAGAGCCATGACTTTCTCCTCGATCGTGCCCTCGGCGACGAGCCGGTAGACCATGACGTTTTGCGTCTGTCCGATGCGGTGCGTGCGGTCGATCGCCTGGGCCTCGCTCGCCGGGTTCCACCACGGGTCGAGCATGAACACGTAGTCGGCCTCGGTCAGGGTGAGGCCGAAGCCGCCCGCCTTGAGGCTGATCAGGAACACCGGGGCGTCGCCAGCGCGGAAGGCCTCGATGACCTCCCCGCGCCGCCTCGTCGAGCCGTCGAGGTAGGAATAGGGGATGCCTCGAGCGTCGAGCCGCTCGGCGACGCGCTTCAGGAACGACGTGAACTGGCTGAACACCAGCATGCGGTGCCCCTCCGCGATGACGTCGTCGAGCTGCTCGAACAGTGCGTCGAGCTTGCTCGAGGTCACGCCCGCGTACTCGTCGTCCACGAGCGCTGGGTCGAGCGCCAGCATCCGCAGCAGTGTGAGGGACCGGAAGACGATGAACCGGTTGCGGTCGAGGTCGTCGATGAGTCCGAGCAGCTTCTTCCGCTCGCGCTGCAGCACAGTGTCATAGAGGCTGCGGTGATCAGCTGCGAGCTCGACCTCGACGGTCTGCTCCTGCTTGGGCGGGAGGTCGGCCGCCACGGCTTCTTTCGTACGGCGCATCATGAAGGGGCGAACGCGTCGGCGCAGCCGGGCGATCCGCTCGGGAACGACGTCACCCTCGATGGGGCGCACGTACTCCTCGCTGAATCGACGGCGGGAGGGGAAGAGCCCCGGTGCCGTGATCGAGCACAGCGCCCACAGATCGAGCAGCGTGTTCTCGAGCGGAGTTCCTGTGATTGCAAGGCGGAAGGGCGCGTCGATGTCAGCGGCCGCCTGGTGTGCCTTCGAATCGGGGTTCTTGACGAACTGCGCCTCGTCGAGCACGAGCCCCGCCCACGACAGCTTCGCCACATGCGCTGCGTCGATGCGCATGACCGCGTACGACATGATGACGACGTCAGCTCCGGCGATCTCCTCCTCGAGAGGCACGTGACGTCTGCCCCGGGTGGCGTCGACCACGCGCACGTCCAGGTGCGGGGTGAACCGCTGGGCCTCCGATCGCCACGTCGACACGACGGACGTCGGCGCCACCACGAGGAAGGGCGGCTCCTCGGCATCCCCCTCGCCCTGCTCGCGCGCGTGCGCGATGAGAGCAAGAGTCTGCAGTGTCTTGCCGAGCCCCATGTCATCAGCGAGGATGCCGCCCAGGCGGTGCTCCCACAGAAACGCGAGCCACTGGAAGCCTTCGCGTTGGTAGGGCCGCAGCGTTGCGCGCACCGGCGGTTCCGGTCGGACGACCTCCTGAGAGCCGGAGAGCCCCGCGACGGTCTCCCGCCACGTCACCGCTTCGACAGTCTCGTCCGCGAGGTCTTCGAAGTCGGCCCAGAGCCCCACCTGATATCGACTGATGATCGGGGCTCCGGGCTCCCACTCGTCGAGCGCGTCCGACTCGGCGAGCAGCTCCCGCAGGCGCTCGAAGGCGGGATGTCCGAGCGAGAAGTAGGTGCCGTCGACGAGCTTCAGCTTCTTGCGTCCGCGTGCGAGCGCCTCGAACAGGTCGATGAACGGAATCGGCCGCCCCTCGATCGTGACGATGATGCCCAGGTCGAACCAGTCGTTCTTCTCGGACTCCACGGTCGAGACCGTCACATGCGGCGACGCGGTCAGCTCGCGGTACACCGGCCGCTTCCCGCTGACCTCCACGCGCACGCCCTCGAGTCGCTCGAGAGTGGGCAGCACGTGCTCCGTGAACTCGGCGGTGTCGACGTCGTGCAGCTTGCGCGAGGCGTGCTCGGTTCCTCCGGGCCAGGCGCGCTCCACCCTGCCGCGGGTCTCGCGCTCGCGATCGGCGTCGCGCCGTTCGCCGGGACGGGCATCGAAAGGCAGGTCGCGCTCAGGGGCGTGGTACCGCCACCGCCACGTCAGCGACAGTGCGTCTTTCGCGCCGAACTCTGCGGCCAATACGAGCTCCGGCGGCGAGACCTCGGGCAGATCGACGGAACGGTCGCTGCTCGTCACCTCGATACCCGCCGTCACCCGCGGGTAGTAGTCGCCGAGGAACTCCGGCACATCATCCGGCGGCACATCCACCGTGTCTGGGCGAGCGAGCAGAGCGCGACGCTCGCCGGTGAGCGGCTCCATGGTCGGGGCGAGAAGAACATGGATGTCGCTGCCGCTCACCGCATACGCGTAGACGCCGTGCTCGGCGACCGGGGCGACTCGCCGCGCGTCATACGGCATTCCGTCGATCACGACGAGCGGCGCGAGCTGCAGTCCGCGTCCCTGCGCGCGAACGTCGAGACTGATGCGCGCTGACTCTGCGAGCTCGACGGTCGTGTTGCGGTTGATGCCCACGAGACGAACGCCCGTGCTCTCGGCATCCGCGAGCAAACGCCACAGCAGCGGACTGCGGAAGTCGTCGAGCGAGAGCGTGTCGGACTCGTTCAGCAGCCACTTTTCGCGGGTCGCATCGAAGAGCCCGAGCATCTGTGTGAACCACATGAGCTGATCAGGGTCGAGGCGCAGTCGGTTGATCTGGTGCGCGAGCGTACGCCAGGTGAGAGTGCCTTTGATCCAGCCGCGCTTGCCGGGCATGAGCGGGCGGATGCCGAGGCGCACGCCCTTGCTGGTCGCCGCTGAGAGGGAGGAGGCCGTCGTGCTCGTGCGGCGCGCGCCCTTGAGACGCAGCTCGAAGCCGAGTGCGAGAGGTGTCGTCTCGCGTGCGGCATCCGTGCTCACCATCGATTCGACGGCGCTCTTCCATGCCGGAAGCTCCTGCACAGCCCGTTCGTCCTCACGCTGCGCGCGCTGGGCACACGCGAGGAGCACCGCGGCGACGTGCTTGCAGCGCACCTGCACCGGGCAGCTGCACGCTGTGAAGGTCGGGGTGAAGCCGCTTGGACCCTCGCGGAGGTCGACTCGGCACCTATACGGTGCCGCCGAGTTGCCGAGGACGCGCGCAGAGAGCGTCTGGGCCTCGCTGTTCCAGTGCAGCTGTGTCACTGCCCCCACGTAGCTGCGCGCCCGGACGAGCGTACGCGGGTCCACGAGCGCGACCGCCACGTCTTCGTCGATCAACGGCAGCAGCTCCACGCCACTCATGCTCTCACGCCCCGCTGACACTGTCTGCCCGTCTGCCCGCGCTGCCCGCCCGTTCGCCAGGTAGGAGATGTGTCATTCAGCGGGACGAAATCGCGAAAAGCATCCTTCTGAGTGATGCATCTCCTACCTGATGCACCCCAGTCAGCCGAGCGTGCCCGTGAGCCGCCCGTGGAACTGCGTCGACCGCTCGTCCAACCCGGAGAACGTCACGGTGATGCCGTGCTCGCGGTACTTCGCCTGCACGGAGTCGAGTGCCGACACCGTCGACGCGTCCCAGATCTGCGCGGCACTGAGGTCGATGACGACCTCATGCGCGATGTCGTCCGCGTACGAGAACTGCTCGACGAGGTCGTTGCTGCTGCCGAAGAACAGCGGTCCTGAGACCCGATACCGCACGGTGTCGCCAGCATCCCGTGTCACCGTCACCACGTGCGCGACCCGCCTGGCGAACAGCACGATCGCCAGCAGCACTCCGCAGCCGACGCCGATCGCGAGGTTGCTCGTCGCCACCACGATCGCGACGGTCACGACCATGACGAGCGTCTCTGACAGTGGCATCCTGCGCAATGTCGAGGGGCGGATGCTGTGCACATTCACGGTCGTGATGGCGACGACCATCATGACGGCGGCCAGCGCGACCATCGGAATCTGCTCCATGACGTCGCTCAGCACCGTGACGAGGGCGAGCAGCAGCGCACCCGCGACGAACGTCGAGATTCGCGTGCGCGCCCGCCCGAGCTTCACGTTGACGACGGTCTGTCCGATCATCGCGCACCCGGCGATGCCGCCCCACAGTCCCGCCACGATGTTCGCGACTCCGAGCGCCCACGACTCGCGCCCCTTGTGCGACTTCGTCTCGGTGATGTCGTCGACAAGTTTTGCGGTCAGCAGAGTCTCCATGAGCCCGACGAATGCGACGCTGAGCGCGGTCGGCCAGATGAGCTGCAGCGTTTCGACGTTCAGCGGTACCAGCAGCGGCGTGATGCCCGGCAGCCCTCCCGCAACGTCGCCCTGATCGCCGACGGTCGGAACGTCCAGGTGGCCGATCATGGCGATGGCCGTCACGATGATGATCGCGACGAGAGGCGCAGGAACCGCCTTCGTCAGGCGCGGCAGTCCCACGACGATCGCGATGGTCAGGGCGAACAGCGGGTACACGACCCACGGCACGTCGACGACGTGCGGCACCTGTGCGATGAAGATGAGGATGCCGAGGGCGTTGACGAACCCAAGCATGACCGATCGTGGAATGAAGCGCATCAGCCGCGCGAGTCCTCCGAGCCCGAAGGCAATCTGCACGAGACCGGCGAGCACGACCGTCGGCAGCAGGTACTCGACTCCGTGCTCTCGCACGAGCGGCGCGACGACGAGTGCCACAGCGCCCGCGGCCGCGGTGATCATCGCGGGACGACCGCCCAGAATCGACATCGAGATGGCGAGCACAACCGAGGCGATGAGGCTCACCTTCGGGTCGACGCCCGCGATGATCGAGAACGAGATCACCTCGGGAATGAGCGCGAGAGTGGTGACGGCGCCGGCCAGCACTTCCGTGATGAGAAGCCGCGGTCGCCGCAGAGCCGTGAGAGCAGAGGGAGCGGAAGACACCGCTCAACTGTACGGTGTGCGGAGACCGGATGCGCGCCGGTTAAGATTGTGCGCATGGTGAAAATGGCTGAGGCCCTCGAACGACTCCAGACTCTCGCCGACTCACCCATCGTGCAGCGCGTTGCGCGGGCTTTCGCGGATGCCGGTCACGAACTCTCCCTCGTGGGTGGCCCGGTGCGCGATGCCATGCTCGGCGTGCCGGTGCACGACTACGACTTCACGACGGATGCCCGTCCCGACGAGATCCTCGAGATCGTTACGCCCATCTCCACGGCGCAGTGGGACATCGGTCGCGAGTTCGGCACCATCGGCGCGCGCATCACCGCGGGTGAGGGTGAGGATGCCGTGACAGACACGGTCGAGATCACGACCTACCGTGCCGACGCGTACGACGGGGAGACCCGCAAACCGCTCGTCGAGTTCGGTGACACGCTCGATGACGATCTCAAGCGTCGTGACTTCACCGTCAACGCGATGGCGCTCCGAGTGCCTCAGGTCACTCTCGTCGATCCGCACGGCGGAGTCGAAGACCTCCTTGACGCGACCCTGCGCACGCCGTCGCCGCCCGAGGTCAGCTTCGGCGATGACCCCCTGCGCATGCTCCGCGCGGCGCGGTTCGCGAGCCAGCTCGGCTTCTACGTCGCCGATGAGGTGCAGGATGCCATGCAGACACGCGCCTCCACCATCGAGATCGTCTCGGCCGAGCGCATTCAGGGCGAGCTCGTGAAGCTGCTCTCGACGGATGCTCCGGCCGACGGCATCCGCCTCCTCGTCGACACGGGACTCGCTGACGTCGTACTCCCGGAGGTCCCTGCGCTGCGTCTGGAGACCGACGAGCATCACCATCACAAGGACGTCTACGAGCACTCGCTCACCGTGCTCGAGCAGGCCATCGGTCATGAGAAGCGGCGTCACCCGGGGGAGGAACCCGATGTCGTACTGCGCCTCGCAGCGCTCCTGCATGACATCGGCAAGCCAGCCACCCGCAGACTCGAGCCGGGTGGCGCTGTGAGCTTCTACCATCACGACGTGGTCGGGGCGAAGCTCGCGCGCAAGCGGCTCAAGGCGTTGCGCTTCGACATGGCCACGATCAAGGCCGTGACACGTCTGATCGAGCTGCACCTGCGCTTCTTCGGCTACAGCGAGGGCGCCTGGACCGACTCCGCGGTGCGCCGCTACGTGCGTGACGCGGGCGATCAGCTCGAGCGCCTGCATATGCTGACGCGCGCAGATGTCACCACTCGCAACCGCCGCAAGGCCGACCGACTCGCGTTTGCGTACGACGACCTCGAGAAGCGCATCGCCGAGCTCAAAGAGCAGGAGGAGCTCGACGCGGTCCGCCCTGAACTCGACGGCAACCGCATCCAGGAGGTCCTCGGCATCCGGCCGGGGCCCGAGATCGGCAAGGCGTACGCGTGGCTGCTCGAACTGCGTCTCGACGAGGGAACCCTCGGCGAGGAGGAGGCTGAGCGCCGCCTGAAGCAGTGGTGGGCTGAACGGAACCGCTGACCCGGCATCCGTCACGGCGTACGGCCTCGGTCTCACGGATCGCTACGATTGCTCCTATGCCACGTTCGAGCGCTCCCGCATCCACCGCGGTCGCTCGACCACCCCGGCGCGGCAGTGCGGAACGACGTCGCGGCACCGTCGCCGCGTATGCGTTCCTCGCGCCGAGTCTCGTGGGCTTCATCGGGTTCCTGCTCTTCCCGATTCTTGTCGTCGTGTGGCTGAGCTTCCAGAAGTGGGATCTCCTTGGCTCTCCCGAGTGGGTGGGCCTGCAGAATTACGTCTCCGTGCTCGCCGACCCTGAGTTCCTCAACTCGCTCGTCGTGACCGCGTTCTTCGTGGTTATCGTCATTCCGGTGCAGACCTCGCTCGGCCTGTTCGCGGCGACGCTGCTCACACGTGGTCTTCCCGGGAGTGCTGTATTCCGCGTGCTGTATATACTTCCGTGGATCAGCGCGCCGCTCGCCCTCGGCATCGTCTGGAAGTGGATCCTCGCCCCCACGAACGGCCTGCTGAACACGCTGCTCGGCCACCGGATCGAGTGGCTCACCGACCCCGCTCTCGCGCTGCCGAGCGTCGCCGCGGTCGTGATCTGGACGAACGTCGGCTACATCACGCTCTTCTTCGTGGCCGGGCTCCTGAACATCCCCGATCAGATTCTGGATGCCGCCCGCATCGACGGCGCTGGAGCGATTGCGACGTTCTGGCGCGTGAAGCTCCCGCTGCTGCGGCCCACGATGTTCTTCGTGCTCGTGACGAGCATGATCGCGGTGTTCCAGCTCTTCGACCAGATCTACGCGCTCACGAAGGGCGGCCCGCACGACATCGTCGACGGCGCCTCGCTCGGGCACACCGACGTGGTCGCGATGCGGCTCTACACCGAGGCGTTCTCCACGTTCGAGATGGGCGAGGCGGGCGTCGTCGCGGTCGTCCTGCTGGTGATCCTCGTCGTCATCACGATTGCGCAGCATCTCTACTTCAAGGGGAGGACGACCTATGACCTCTCCTGACACGCTGACAGCCCCTCCCGTCACGCAGACAGAGCGGATGCCGCGACGCGCTGCCCACGTGCGGCGACGCGCTCTCACCAACGTCGCCGTCTACCTCGTACTTCTCGCGGGGGCACTCGTGACCATCGGTCCGTTCGCCTTCAGCATCCTCACCGCCGTGACGACGTCGAAGCAGTTCGCCCGCGAGGGCGCGCTGTCGCTGCCGGCGCCGCCGACCCTCGCCAACTTCTCCGAGCTCCTCGGCTCCGGCCACAGCTTCGCGCGGGCGTTCGCTGTCACTGTCGCGATGACGCTCGTGCTCCTTGTGGGGCAGCTGAGCTTCTCGATCATGGCTGCATATGCCTTCGCGCGCATAGAGTTCCCCGGCCGGAGCATTCTGTTCTGGATGTACCTCTCGGGTCTCATGGTTCCGGCGGTCGTCCTCGTCGTACCGCTCTACCTCATGATGGTTCAACTCGGTCTGCGCAACACTTTCTGGGGTCTCGTACTGCCGTTCATGTTCGGCAGTCCGTACGCGATCTTCCTGTTGAGGGAGTACTTCCGAGGCATCCCGCAAGACCTCGTGGATGCCGCTCGCATCGACGGAGCCGGGCATTTTCGCATCATGACGGGTATCGTGGTTCCGTTGTCGAGACCGATCATCGCGACCCTCGCACTCATCACCGTCGTCACGCAGTGGAACAGCTTCCTCTGGCCGCTCGTTGTCACGACGGGGGAGAAGTGGGGAGTGATCACGGTCGCGACTGCTAGCCTCCAATCTCAGTACACGAGCAATTGGACGCTGGTGATGGCGGCGACGACGATCGCGCTCGTACCTCTCGTGATCGTGTTCCTGATCTTCCAGAAGCACATCGTCCGGTCCATCACCATCACCGGTTTCAAATAGAGAAAGACCCGAATGTCGAAGCGAATCCTTACCGCGGCGGCCGTGGTGGCGGCATCCGCCCTCCTGCTGTCCGGCTGCGCCGCCTCTGATACCACCGAGGCTGACACCACGACCGTCAGCTTCCGCCTGTGGGACGAGACCGTCGCGAAGGCCTACAAAGACTCGTTTGCCGAGTTCGAGAAGAAGAACCCAGACATCAAGGTCAACATCAACGTGGTGCCCTGGGCCGACTACTGGACGAAGCTGCGCACCGATGTCGCCGGCGACAGCATGGACGACATCTTCTGGATCAACAACTCGTACTACGGCTCCTACGTCGACTCCGGCAATCTGATGGACATCGGCGCGGTCATGGGGCCGAATGCGCAGTCGGCATGGGAGCCGAGCGTCGTCGACCAGTTCACGCGCGACGACACGCTGTGGGGCGTGCCGCAGCTGTATGACGCGGGCATCGCGGTGTACTACAACACCGACCTCCTCGAGAAGGCCGGCATCGACCCGGCCGACCTCGACAAACTCACGTGGAACCCCGAGGACGAGAAGAAGGACACCTACCTCAAGGCGGCGAGTGCCCTCACGATCGACTCCTCCGGAAAGACCGCGGCGGACAAGGGCTTCTCGGCGGACTCGATCAGCCAGTACGGCACCAACCTCGCGTACGACCTGCAGGCGATTCTGCTTCCGTTCATCGGGTCGAACGGCGGCAAGTTCCAGAAGGGCGACGATTTCGCCTTCAGCAACGAGAAGTCGGCGCAGGCCATCAACTACCTCGTGAATGCGATCAACAAGAAGCACGTCGCTCCGTCCGCCGCTGACACCAACAACGACGGCGACTTCAGCCTCAACGCCTTCACACAGGGCAAGATGGCGATGTTCCAGTCCGGCCTCTACAACCTCAAGAACGTCTCGGAGTCGGCGGACTTCGACTGGGGTGTGGCGATGATGCCCTCCGGTCCTGAGGGGCAGGTGTCAGTCACGAACGGCATCGTCGCTGCCGGAAACGCTGCGACAGAGAAGAAGGATGCCGTGAAGAAGGTGCTCGGCTGGCTGGGAAGCGCCGAGGGCAACGCCTACCTCGGCAAGGACGGCTCTGCTGTTCCGGGCGTCGTCGAGGCGCAGGACACCTACTTCGACTACTGGAAGAAGCAGGGCGTCGACGTGTCCCCGTTCTTCGACGTCGTGGAGAACGGCAAGACCATCCCGGCCCCCACCGGTCCGAACTTCAGCAAGGGCTTCGAGAAGTACGACCCCATCATGAAGGAGATCTTCGCCGGCAAGGTCGATGTCGAGGAGGGCCTCGAGCAGGCCCAAGCCGCGGCGAACGCCGCGATCGGCAGCTGACCGCACGGGTCCACGACGACACACTGTGCGTCGGCAGGGAGCGGGCATCGGAGATCATCCGGTGCCCGTTCGCCATTGCTGGACTCATCCGGTATGATTATGAAGTTGCCCGTGTGCCTCCGCACGCGAGTGGCAGATGCTACGACCCTCCTGCTGCAGAACGTCTGCAGCCGATCGAGACCGAAGGAGGTGGGTTAGTGACGCATCAGTACGAACTCATGGTCATCCTTGACCCGGAGATTGATGAGCGCACGGTTGCACCGAGCCTCGACAAGTTCCTCAACGTCATCCGCAACGATGGCGGGACCATCGACAACGTGGATGTCTGGGGACGCCGTCGCCTGGCCTACGAGATCAACAAGAAGTCCGAGGGCATCTACGCCGTCGTCGACTTCACCGCGACCGCTGAGGCGACGATCGAGCTCGACCGCCAGCTGAAGCTCTCCGAGGCCGTCATGCGCACCAAGGTGCTGCGTGCAGAGGAAGCCATCGCTCGCGTCGCCTCTGAGGCGAAGCGCAACGAGGCTAAGGCCGCTCGCAAGGCAAGCAAGGGCGCCTAGTCCATGGCAGGCGAGACCGTCATCACCGTGGTGGGCAACCTCACCGCTGACCCTGAGCTGCGCTACACGCAGTCGGGCCTCGCGGTTGCCAACTTCACCATCGCGTCCACGCCCCGTACGTTCGACCGTCAGGCGAACGAGTGGCGAGACGGTGAAGCTCTCTTCCTGCGCGCGAGCGTCTGGCGTGAATTCGCCGAGCACGTCGCAGGCTCTCTCACCAAGGGCAGCCGTGTCATCGCCCAGGGACGTCTGAAGCAGCGTTCCTTCGAGACCCGCGAGGGCGAGAAGCGCACCGTCATCGAGCTTGAGGTCGACGAGATCGGCCCGAGTCTTCGCTACGCGACGGCGCAGGTCACGAAGGCGCAGCCGTCCGGCGGCGGACAGGGTCGCGTGCAGTCCCAGGCTCCGTATCAGAACGATGAGCCGTGGGCTCCTTCGGCTCCCGCGCAGGGCGCTGATGGTTGGGCCACACCGGGCAGCTACAGCGACGACACCCCGTTCTAATCACTTGTGCGCAGCGGAGCTGAAGCTCCCGCGCACGTCATCTTCACGAAGAGGAAAACACAATGGCTGGAAAGTCGAGCGGCCAGGGCCGCAAGTCTTCCCGCGGCAAGGGTGCGAAGGCATCCGCCCCGGCGAAGTCAATCCGTGTTGGCGTCATTGACTACAAAGACGTCGCCACGCTCCGCAAGTTCATCTCAGAGCGCGGCAAGATCCGCGCTCGTCGCATCACCGGTGTCTCCGTGCAGGAGCAGCGCCTGATCGCCCGGGCCGTCAAGAACGCCCGCGAAATGGCTCTTCTGCCCTACGCCGGCTCGGGCCGCTAAGGAGAACGCGAATGTCAAAGGTAATTCTGACGCACGAGGTCACCGGCCTCGGCGCACCCGGTGATGTCATCGAGGTCAAGAACGGCTACGCCCGCAACTACCTCGTTCCGCAGGGGTTCGCGACCCCGTGGACTCGTGGCGGCGAGAAGCAGGTCGAGCAGATCAAGGCGGCTCGCGCTGCCCGCGAGCTCGCGACGCTTGAAGAGGCGAAGGCCCTCCAGGAGGCTCTCGAGTCCACCGAGGTCACGCTGACCGTCAAGGCAGGCGCTGAAGGTCGTCTGTTCGGCTCTGTGAAGCCGGCAGACGTTGCCGCAGCTGTGTCTGAGGCCGGCGTCGGCGAGATCGACAAGCGCAAGATCGAGATCGGCACCCCGATCAAGGCGACCGGAAAGCACGAAGCGACCGTTCGTCTCCGCGAGGACGTCTCGGCTACGATCACCCTCAAGGTGGTCGCTGCCAAGTAAGGCGCGCAGAACCGCGGGACCCGCCTCTCTGGGGGCGGGTCCCGCGGTTTTTTTTGTGCGTCTATACCGGCTTGCAGGCGCGTCCGCAAGAGCCCTGCTGCTGCTCATTTGTGCACAGGTACTCAAGTTCTCCGCAACCCTCAACCACAGCTTCAGACAACTTTTCTATACACATCCGTGGAAAACTGAATACCTGATCAGAGGAGAGAAAAAATTTTCGCTCCCCAGGTTTTCCACAGTTATCCACAGGTGTTCCCCACAGGAGCTTCGGCGTTTCCCGCAGGTTCTCCACAAAGTTATCCACAGGGTGATTTGGGATGTGGGGACGAGATCCCTAGGGTGAGTCAGCAGACGCAGCGCGCACACGCGCACGGGGCACCGCGACTCTATGTCGGAGGCCTCTGTTTCACTTGGCTTAGGTATGCAGACAGCGCCGTCAGCACCGGGCCGGTGAACGGTCGTGTGCTTGTGCAAGGTGAATGAGAAGGGGGAGCCGGCGTGTCGATCGCGCATCTGGAGTCGGGCGGACCGAACGGACCTGAGCAGGACCGGTCCTTCGAACGGACACCGCCTCACGACCTCCTGGCGGAGCAGTCTACGCTCGGCGGAATGATGCTCTCGAAGGATGCCGTCGCCGACGTCGTCGAGATCGTCCGCGGTGCCGACTTCTACATTCCGAAGCACGAGATCATCTTCGACGCGATGCTGTCGCTGTACTCACACGGAGAGCCGACGGACGTCATCGCCGTGACCGATGAGCTCATCAAGCTCGGCGACCTGCAGCGCGCGGGCGGCGCCGACTATCTGCACACGCTGACGTCGCTCGTCCCCACGGCGGCCAACGCAGGCTTCTATGCGTCGATCGTGGCTGAGCGTGCGCTTCTGCGTCGCCTCGTCGAGGCGGGCACGCGCATCGTGCAGATGGGCTATACGGGTGAGGGAGAGGTTCTCGACCTCGTCAACAACGCGCAGGCTGAGATCTACTCGGTCACGGGTGACGAGAGCGCAGAGGACTACGTTCCGCTCAACGCCGCCGTCGATGTCGCCGTTGAGGAGATCGAGGCGGCCAGCGGGCGCGACGGCACGATGACCGGCATCCCGACCGGCTTCCGCGAGCTCGACGAGCTGACGAACGGCCTGCACGCCGGTCAGATGATCGTCGTTGCGGCGCGACCTGCGATGGGTAAGTCAACGCTCGCGCTGGACTTCGCCCGCGCGGCATCCATCGGAAACAACGACCCGTCCATCTTCTTCTCGCTCGAGATGGGCAAGAGCGAGATCGCCATGCGTCTGCTGAGCGCCGAGGGCGGCATCATGTTGCAGAACATGCGCAAGGGAACCCTCGACCAGCGCGACTGGACCACCATGGCCTCCACGCGCGGCCGCATCAACGAGGCGCCGCTCTACATCGACGACAGTCCGAACATGACGCTCGTGGAGATCCGCGCGAAGTGCCGTCGACTGAAGCAGCGCGTGGGGCTCAAGCTCGTCGTGATCGACTATCTGCAGCTGATGACGAGCGGCAAGCGCGTCGAGAGCCGTCAGCAGGAGGTCTCGGAGTTCTCACGTGCGCTCAAGCTGCTCGCCAAGGAGCTCAACGTCCCCGTCATCGCGCTGTCGCAGCTGAACCGTGGTCCCGAGCAGCGTCAAGACAAGATGCCCGCCATCAGTGACCTTCGTGAGTCCGGCTCGATCGAGCAGGATGCCGACATGGTGATCCTTCTGCACCGCGAATCGGTCTATGAGAAGGACGCTCGGCCGGGCGAGGCCGATCTGATCGTGGCGAAGCACCGTAACGGTCCGACAGCGACGATCACGGTCGCCTTCCAGGGGCACTACTCGCGCTTCGCCGATATGGCGCCGGCCTGATCCAACTGACGCCGCGAGCGCGCCGAGACGGAGCATCAGCTCCGGTTCGAGGCGACAGGCGCACACTCAGCTACCGAACGATAGAATAGACGGGTCCACGGCCGTTCCCCACGGCCGATCGTCGTGAAAGAGGCTTGTCTTCGTGGTCACCCCCGCTCGCTCGCAGACTGTCGAGCCTGCGCCTACGCGGTTCTGGGTACTCCAGATCGCCCGCGCCGTCATCTTCGCCGTCGCCGGGCTCTACATCACCTTCTCGCGTGACCACTCGGCGGAACTCGGTCTTCTCGTCTTCGGAATCACGGTGTGCGTGCTCGGCGTAGCGACTGCGCTTCTCGTGCTCGTCAGTGGTTCGGATGCCGTCACCAAACGCCTCTTCGTGACGCAGTCCGTGGTGTCCGTGGTCGCCGGTGTCGTCGCTCTCGTGCTGCAGACCGGACTCGGAACTCTGCTGCTCACGGTGTCTATCTGGGCCGGAATCAGTGGACTCCTTGAGCTCTACGCTGGCTTCCGTCTCAAGGGACGCTCCCCTCTTGCGAAGGATCTCCTGATCGCCGGTGGTCTCACGGCGCTTCTCGCGGTCGTCTTCGTTCTGCTCCCGCCTGACTTCGTGCAGACCTCGGGCGGCAAGCAAGATGTTCCTCTGACACTGACATCATCGGTGATGGCGGTCGGAGTCTTCGGTGCCTACGCGGCGATCATGGCCGTGTTTCTCGCGATCGGAGGGCTCTCCCTCAAATGGCAGAACGCAGAGACGATGACGAAGGAGGAAGCAGCGTGACCAAGCCCAGCATGAGAGACGTGCTCAAACCGGTCGAGCTGCTCGCGATCGCGGCGGTGTTCGCGGTGTTCGCGGGTCTGATCACGCTGATGTCGTCCCGCGACATCCTCCTCGCCGT